>CAUJFI010000103.1 GCA_963170125.1 Deinococcota bacterium
GCGACGTCTGGCTCGTGCTCGACGCCGTCACAGGCCAGAACGGGCTGGAGCAGGCCAGGAAGTTCCACGAGGCCGTCACCCTAACGGGCGTCATCGTCACGAAGCTCGACGGCACGGCCAAGGGCGGTATCCTCCTCCCCATCACGCGCGAGCTCGGCCTCCCCATCAAGTTCATCGGCGTGGGCGAGGGCAAGGACGACCTGCAACCGTACGACGCGGCCGCGTTCGTGCGCGCCCTCCTCGACATGCCGCCCGTGGCGGCCTGAGGCCCTAGGGTGGGCGCCAACGGCCCCGTGCTCGTGCTGAGCGCCACGGCGGGCGAGCTCGCGCCGCTCCGCGCGCTCCTGGCCGAACCGAGCGGCCAAGCGCGGACGGCCCCCTTCGCGAGCGCGCAGCGCCCCCCGGCCCCTTGGTGGGACGTGACGTACGGCCGCCTGGCCGGCGTGGGCGTCGCCCTGGCCAGCACGGGCATCGGCAAGGTGAACGCCGCGGCCGGAACGGCGGTCGCGCTTTCGACCGTGCGCCCGAGCCACGTCGTCCTCGTCGGGATAGCCGGAGCCTACCCGGGTTCGGGGCTGGCGCTCGGCGCGGTGGCGGTGGCGACGAGCGAGACGCACCTCGACAGCGGGGTTGGCGAAGGGGCCGCCTGGCAGGGCCTCGAGTCCATCGGCTTCCCCCTCCTCGCCACCGAGCCGCCGACCTACAACCGGATCGAGCTCGACCGCGCCCTCGCCACGAGTGCCGCGACCGCGGCGGGGGCCACGGCCCTGCCGTTCGCCACGGGCGAGGCCGTCACGGGGAGCCCCGAGCGGGCGCGCATGCTCGAGCTTCGTCACGGGGCCGCCGTCGAGTCGATGGAGGGCGCCGCCGTGGCCCAGGTGGCCGTCGCGCACGGCGTCCCCTTCGTGGAGCTGCGCGCGGTGAGCAACGTCGTCGGCGTGCGCGACAAGAGCGCCTGGCGCATCGCCGAGGCCATCGAGAACGCCTGCGCGGCGGCCGCGCTCGTCGTGACCGCCGTGGCGGCGGCGCGTGGCCGCGAGCCGAGGGAGGTGACCGTCCGATGGGCGTACTGAGCTCCATCCCGGTCTGGGTCTACTTCATCGTCCTGCTGATCACGTACATGGCGACGCACGTGCTGACGTTCGACCCGGCGCGTGGCCTGCGTGGCCGCGCCGCGTTCGTGACCCGCATAGGAGCGTCGCTCCTGCTGCTGCTCGCGCTCATCGCCTTCGACCGGGAGGAGCCGGCGACGCTGCTCATCGCTCTCCTCCTCGCCGGCCTCGGCGGCTTCCTCAGCGGTCGGTCGACTCCGCCTCCGAAGACCGTCGACCGGACCGGCTCCGAGCCTGAGGAGGAGAGCGGCCCCGGCGCCGCCTGATTCCCCGCCCTCGCCCGGGGTGCCGTCCCTGAAGCCGGGAGGCGACCGTATAATCCCGGCATGGGACTAGTCACGGGCCTAGAGATCCTCGCGGCAGCTCGCGCCGGCGGTTACGGCGTTGGCGCCTTCAACACGAACGACCTCGAGATCACTCAGGCGATCATCGAGGCAGCCGAGGAAGCGCGCAGCCCGGTCATGCTCGCGCTCTCGGAAGGCGCGTTGAAGTTCGGCGGACCCGCGCTCGTCGAGATCTGCAAGTACTTGGGCGGTGGAGCGAAGGTACCGGTCGCGATCCACCTCGACCACGGCTCGAGCTTCGCCTCCTGCATGCGCGCCATCCGGCTGGGCTTCACGTCCGTGATGATCGACATGTCGCACGCCGACGAGGCCACGAACGTGGCCGAGACGAAGCGCGTCGTCGAGGCGGCCCACGCGGTCGGCGTCACCGTCGAGGCGGAGATCGGTCGCCTGGGCGGCATCGAGGAGCACGTCAACGTCAGCGCAGAGGACGCCACCCTAACGAACCCGGTCGAGGCCGAGCGGTTCATGAGCGAATCGGGCGCAGACTACCTGGCGGTCGCCATCGGCACCTCGCACGGCGCCTTCAAGGGCAAGGGGCGGCCGTTCATCGACCACGCGCGCTTGCGGGCCATCGCCGCGGTGCTGCCCCAACCGCTCGTCATGCACGGGGCGTCCGGCGTCCCCACGGCGCTCGTCGAGCGGTTCCGCGCGGCCGGCGGCGTCATGGGCGACGCCATAGGCATCCACGAGGACGACGTGCGCCAGGCCGTCACCGAGGGGATCGCCAAGATCAACACCGACACCGACCTGAGGCTGGCGCTCACCACGCGCGTCCGCGAGGTGCTGGCAAGCAAGCTGGAGGAGTTCGACCCGCGGAAGATCCTCGGCCCGGCGCGCGACGAGATGAAGCGCGTGGTGGCCGAGCGCATGCACGTCTTCGGCTCGGCGGGCAAGGCCTAGGGCCGCCCCCGCTCGGTCGCCGAGGCCGCCGCGTCGTCGCGCGCCGGCGCAACCACGACCGTGCGGTGCCGGCTGAAGTTGACGGCGCCAGGCGGTCCGCCCTTCTGGCGCCACACGTTCTTGCGCTCCGTGTAGTCCACCGCTACCCGGTCCTCACGCTTCGCCTCCGAGTAGCCGGCCGCCAGCCGCGCCGCGAAGAGCACGGTGTCGAACGGGATCTCCTTGCCGCCGCTCCTCACCAGCACGTGAGAGCCTCGGTAGCCTTGCGCGTGGAGCCACAGGTCGCGGCTCTTGGCGAGCGCGAACGTCACCTCGTCGTTGTCCCGCGCGTTACGGCCCACCACGACCTCGAAGCCGTGCGGGCCCCTGAAGCGGATGCCCGGACCTGCGGCCTTGGCCGCGACGGACGCCCCGCGCTCGGCGGCCCTCAGGCGCGCCGTAACGGCGGCGGGGGCCAGGCGCGGGAGCGCCTCCAGGTCCGCCTCCGCCGCGGCGACGCCGGCCTCGAGCGCGCCCAGCTGCTCCGCCGCGCGCTTGGCGCGCGCCGTGCGCCTGCGGGCCTTGTCGTAGCGCAGGCGCGCGTTGGCGGCGGCATCGAGGCGTGGGTCGAGGGTCAGCTCGACGTCGTTGCCGTCGTAACCGGCCAGGCGCACGGTCTTGGCGCCTACGGGCACCGCCGCCGCCCTGGCGAGGAGGAGGTCGCCTTCCGCTCGCAGTTCGGCCGCCGCCTCGCCTGCCGCGACCGCGGCGCGGGCGTCGCCGAGCCTGCGGCGGGCCAACTCCAGCTCCTTCTCGACCAGGCGCTGCAACCGCTCCCCGGCCCTGGCCTGCCGCTCGGCCGTGGCGGCGAGCATGGGGTCGGCCTCCCCCACCCACCGTCGCAGGAACGCGCCAGGGGCCGCAGCCAGCTCCAGCACGAGGCCGGCGGCGCGGCTCAGCGTCTCCCCCGCTAGCGGGGCCGTCTCGACGCCCCGGGCGGCGGCCGCCGAAAGCAACGCGGCGCGCAGCTCCGGGCCTATCCCGTCGAGCACGCCACCGACCTCGCCGATCCGGCGCCCGGCCAGGGTGCGCTCGACGTCCGCCGCCGTCGCCCCCACCGGGTCCAGCTTCGAGTACGGGGGCGGCGGTCGGTAGCTCAGGCCGACGCGCAGCTC
>CAUJFI010000104.1 GCA_963170125.1 Deinococcota bacterium
CAAAGCACTATCCTTCAGTTGAGTCATCGTTCACTCCGTTCCAGGGTTGTGTCCACTTCCCATTTTGGAGGAGCGATGGCTCCCTTCTCTCACGAGAAAGTCGCAGAGCCACCCAATTTACAGAGGATACGGGGCGCTATCTCTTGACGACCGCCACAGCAAACGGCGAAGACTCCCCTATCGATCACTTGAAGGCGGAAACAGAGCCTCCCATTCACTCGACTCGAGGCTGGCCCGCTCACAGCAGAGGCCCTATGAGACATCCTGCGTAGCGTCGTGATCAATCGCGACGTGCGACGATGAGACCATCTGGAGGCAGGGTGACGCGCACCGAACTCGAGAGGATAGTTGCCGAACGCGAGTCCGCGACGCTTGAGCTCAAGGCAACTACCGGGCAGAGAACCGACGCCTGTAGGACGCTGACTGGAATGCTCAACGGCTCGGGCGGACGCGTCTTGTTCGGTGTGGACCCTGACGGGACCATCAAGGGTCAGGGTTTCTCTGACCGCACGATGGAGCAACTAGCCGGCGAACTGTCGCACATAGAGCCGACAGTCCTCCCGAACGTAGAGCGCATCGAGCTTGAGTCCGGAAAGTCCGTCATCTCGGTGTCAGTCGGCAGCGGACAGCTGCGCCCATACGAGTTCAAGGGAACTGCCTACAAGCGCGTTGGCAACACAACGACGGAGATGGGCGTGCACGAGACCGACCAGATGCTTCTGGAGCGCATGCACGGGACTTCTCGATGGGAGAACCAGCCGGCAGATGGCTGGAAGGTCGAAGACCTTGATGAAGAAGAGATCGTGAGGACGGTCAAGGAGGCCACGCGTAGGGGCCGTTTGGCAGATCCCGGCACCATGAATCCAGCGGACATCCTCCGAGGGCTTGGACTCCTCTCGCGAAGTGGACAAGTCTTACGTGCTGCTGTCGTTCTCTTCGGCAAGCGGACGCTTCTCTTGCCTGACTTTCCTCAGTGTAGGCTCCGGCTCGCTAGGTTCAGAGGTGTTGACCGCGACGAGTTCCTAGATAGTCGAGATATGCACGGGAACGCCTTTCAACTGCTTCAGGCTGCGCAGGGGTTCCTCGTCGACAACCTTCCCGTCGTCAGTCGCGTACAGCCTGGGATCTTCGAGCGCGTCGACGAGCCGATCTACCCACCCGACGCACTGCGTGAAGCGCTGGCCAACGCTTTCTGCCATCGCGACTACTCGATCGGTGGTGGATCCGTTGCTATCGCCATCTACGACGACAGGGTCGAGGTGACCTCGAGCGGCACTCTGCACTTCGGCCTTACCGTTGAGGACCTTCTTAGGCCGCACGAGTCGCTCCCATGGAACCCACTGATCGCACGTGTCTTCTACATGAGGGGCATCGTCGAGCAGTGGGGGCGCGGGATCCAGAAGATCATCCGACTACTAGACGAAGCCGGCTTGCCTAGCCCCGAGATCGAGGTGGGCCGCGGAGCAGTCACCGTCAGGTTCCTCCCGAGCGGCTATGTGGTCCCGACACGAGTACAGCACAACCTCTCCGAAAGACAACAGGCAATCCTGACTGCTCTCGCCGCCGGGGGACATATGTTGCCTCGAAGCCTACAGGCGCTACTGCCAGAGCCCTTCAACGCCGATGATGCGGAACTCGAGTTGCGCCGAACTCGAGAGGCGCTGAAGGAACTGCTCTCGCTCGGCTTGGTTGGCCATTCAGGACACGGCCGCGGGTCCAGGTGGTTCATCGCACGGGGGCTCAAGACTGAGTAGAGGCGTGCTTCCTCGGCTGGAATTAGACATGGGCTTCATGTCTTATTCGGGCGCAAGCCGTCCCAGGAAGCTCGGTTTTGTCCGTCTGGAACGTGGCTCCTCGCCGATGTCTTATTCATGTCTTATTCATGTCTTATTTCGTTGACGCGGCCTGTTCGACGTTAGGGACACCAGGCGAGAACGCGGTTCGGCGCCGAAGTGCGATTCCACGCAGCGGCGGCAAATCAAGCCGGCATCTCTCGAATCGCAGTACATGAGCACCCACCTCAACCGCGCCTTGACCCACATCGATTCGTCCACCCCGCAAGGCTCTACCATTGAAACCATGTCTACGATTCCCACATCCGATCAGGCTCGACGCCTGACCACAGGAGGGACCAGCATGCCCGAACCCGGTGAGCGCAAGTTCCAGCGCGTAGGTATGGTGATCGGCCTGCGTGACGAAGCCGTCGACGAGTACAGGCGCCTGCACGCCGACGACGAACCCGGCGTCCGCGACCTGCTGCGCAAGCACCACATCACCAACTTCTCGATTTTCATGCACCGGTTCCCCGACGGGCGCCTGTACGAGTTCGCCTACTACGAGTACCGAGGCGACGACCTCGCAGCCGACCTGGCCGCCCTCGACGCCGAACCCCGCAACCGCGCCTGGCTCGGGCGCTGCGACCCCATGCAGCTACCGTTGCCGGGCGAGCGGTCGTGGAGCGTGATGGAGAGCGTCTACTGGAACGAGTGATGGGGGGGCCAACGGACGCGGTTTCGTTCTCGGCGGCACCTCAATATTATGACGACGCCCGCCGCGTCCTCCGGGCCGGACGGACCAGGCTGGGCGTCTTCCGCGTCCCGTCGCGAAGCCCGTCGGTAGAGTCGCCACGCTCGCGGACAGGTCGTTATTAGAGATTGAGGTTGGTGGGCGGCACAGGGATCGAACCTGTGACCCCTCGCGTGTGAAGCGAGTGCTCTCCCGCTGAGCTAGCCGCCCACGTGACCAGCGCTCAATAGGGTAACGGTACGGTGGGATTCCGTCAATGAACCGACCCCCTCGGCCTAGGCCTCGAAGCGTCGGCGAGACACCCTCCGTCACGGTACTGGGTCCCCGTCACATCTCGAACGGGTTCAAGACTTCCACCTCGACGCCATCGAAATCAGCCGTGTTCTTCGTGACAAGGGTCAGCCCGTGAACATAGGCGGTAGCGGCGAGCAGTCCATCGATCACCGGCAAGGTTCGCACGGCGTTCAGCCTTCCCCACGCTTCCGCTACTTCGATGGAGACCCTCAGGATGCGGTCGGCGTACTCGGTGCCCAGGGTGCCAAGCCAGGCCTCCAGTTGTGCAGCTCGGTACGCATCCCGCGACCTCAAGCGCTCTATGCCCTGGCGTATCTCACCCACCACCAGAACGCTCAAGAACAGTTGACGGTTCTGCACGCCCGCGAGCCAGGCCCTTACCCCCGTGTTCGCGTTGGCCTTCCTGATCTCGGATATGACGTTCGTGTCGAGCAGGTAGCTCACAGCTCGACCCGGCGGGCGGGTTCGCGTGAGCGCTCGATCTCCAAGTCGCTCAACTCGGGCACAGCCAGGAGGAACGCCTTGAAGTCGAGCTCCCCGGTCAGCTTGGCATAGGTCTCGGCCGAGACGATCACCGCCACCTCTTCACCGTGGCGCGTCACGATCTGCGGCCCGTCCTCTTGAGCCTTGCGCAGTAGCTCGCTGAACCTCTGCTTCGCCTCCTGGACCTGCCATACCATTACAAGCCTCCATCTAGTCTGTCTAGGCCGAATGTTACCACCACGGCAACTTGTGAGGGCGCAAACCGGGGTACCCAAGGCACAGGCGCGTCGACCGTTACGTGGCCGGAAAAACCCCAGGGTGAAGTGGCGCGGTGGCATCCTTACCGATTCGTGACAATTCGCACTAGTTAACTCGGGATAGTCCGACTGTCGCGCGTGGGAGCCGTCCGAGCGCGTTCGCCGTTCACGAGCCGCCCGGCAGCGACGCTACCCACGATCCCCACAGCCCCTCCCGGAAGGAGCAGTCATGAAACTGCGCTCACTAGCTCTGTCCATCTTCGCCTTCGCCCTGGCCTTCGCCTCCCAGGCCGCCGCCGAGCGGATCATCTCGCTCGCGGGCGAGGTCACGGAGATCGTCTACGCCCTCGACGCCCAGGACCAGCTCGTCGCCGTCGACGCCACCTCGGTCTACCCCGCCGCGGCCAACGACCTCCCCAACGTCGGCTACTACGGTCGCCTCTCGGCCGAGGCCCTCATGGCCTTCGAGCCGACGCTCGTCATCGCCAACAACCAGGCCGGGCCGCCCGAGGTCCTCGCCCAGCTCGAGGCCGCCGGTGTCCGCGTCGTGCACGTCGGTGACGAGCCCTCGCTCGAGACCCCGGCCGCCAACGTGCGCCTCGTCGCCGAGCTCGTCGGCGCCCAGGCCAAGGGCGAGGAGGTCGCCGAGGCCCTGAGCACCAAGCTGGCCGCCGCGGCCGCGCGCGGCGCCGAGCTCGATCCGAAGCCCCGCGTCCTCTTCCTGTACCTCGGCGCGCGCAGCATGCAGTTCGCCGGCGGCACGAACACCGCGTCCAACGTCCTGATCGAGGCGGCTGGCGCCATCGACGTTGGCGCCGAGCTCGGCTTCTCCGGCTACGCCCCCTTCACGCCCGAGGCCATCGCCGCAGCGGCTCCCGACGCGCTCATCGTCACCGACCGCGGCATCGCGGCCCTCGGCAGCGAGGACGCCGTCTTCGAGATCCCCGGCATCAGCGATACCTCGGCCGCGGCCGGCAAGCACCTCAAGGTCTTCGAGGACCTCTACTTCCTCGGCCTCGGCCTCCGCACCGGCGACGCCCTGACCGAGCTGGTCGACTACCTGTACTCGCTGCAGTGACCACCACGGGCGAGCGCGCCGCCTCTCGGCGGCGGCTCACCTTCATGATCCTCACGGCGCTCCTGCTGGGCGGGCTGATGCTCTCGCTCGGTTGGGGCGCCGTGAGGATCGCGCCCGCCCAGGTCGTTGGGATAGCGCTCGAGAAGGCCGGGATCCAGACCGGCATCGAGTTCTCACGGCAGCAGAGCGCGGTCCTCTGGAACATCCGTCTGCCCCGCGTCCTGATGGGCGTGGTCGTCGGCGCGGCGCTCGCCCTCGCCGGCGTCGCCCTGCAGGTCGCCTTCCGCAACCAGCTGGCCGAGCCCACGCTCCTCGGGGTGAGCGGCGCGGCCACGCTGGGCGTGGTGCTCGCCTACGTCCTCGGGCTCGTGAGCCTGGGGCGCTGGGTGCTGCCGGTGGCCGGCACCCTCGCGGCCGTCGCGAGCGTCGTCTGGCTCCTCCGCTTCGCGCGGCGGCACGGTCGCTCGGACCGGCTCACCCTCGTGCTCGCCGGCGTGGCCCTGCAGCTCTTCCTGGCAGGCGTCGTGACCTTGCTCGTGAGCGCGTTCCGCAAGCCGGGCATGCCGGACGCGACCTCCCTCACCCTCGGCGCGCTCACCAGTGTCTTCTGGCAGGACGTCGGCGTGGCCGCCGTCCTAATGCTGGTGGCGGGCGCGCTGCTCAGGCGGCGAGCGCAGGTCCTCAACATCCTCCTGCTGGACGAGGGGACGGCCCAGGCGCTCGGCGTCGACGTTGGCCGCGTCCGCCTCGCGCTCGCCTGCCTGGCGGGCGTGGCGACGGGCACCGTGGTCGGTTACGCAGGCAGCATCGCGTTCATCGGGCTGATCGTGCCGTTCGCGGTGCGCCTGCTCATCGGGGACGACCACCGGTCGCTCCTGCCCGCGGCCGTCCTGGGGGGCGCCGCCGTGGTCACCGTCGGCGACGCGCTCGCGCGCAACCTCATAGCCCCCATGGAGCTGCCGCTCGGCGTCCTGACGACGGTGGTCGGCGGGCCGCTCTTCTTCTGGCTCACCGGCCGCGGGCGCGGCGCTGGTGGTTGGTGAGCGGCGTGAAGCGGTAACCGACGCCCCACACGGTGTGGAAGTAGATCGGCTGCGCCGGGTCGGGCTCGAAGTGGCGCCTGAGGCGCACCACGAAGTTATCCACCGTGCGGCTGCTCGGGAACGCGCCCTTGCCCCACACGGCGTCGAGGATCTCGTCGCGGCTCACGACCTCACCGGCCCGGCTCGCGAGCAGGCGCAAGATGCCCACCTCGCGCTCGCCAAGCAGGAGCTCGCGGCCGTCGGCCGCCCTGGCCGTCCACGACAGGAGGTCGACGGTGTTCTCGCCGAAGACCAGCCGCGCGTTCACGGCGCGCAGCGCGCCCGAGCGGTCGAGGAGCTTGCGCACCCGCAGGAGGAACTCGGGCAGGTGGAAGGGCTTGGCGAGGTAGTCGTCGCCCCCCGCCTCCAGCCCGGCCACGCGCTCCTCCGGGCTCCCCTTGGCGGAGAGGAAGAGGACGGGCGTGGCATCGCCGGCCTTGCGCCGCTCGCGGCAGAGCGTGTATCCGTCCTTGTGCGGCAGCATGACGTCGAGGACGACCAGGTCCGGGCACTCGTCGCGCCAGGTCGCCGCTCCGGCCCGTCCGTCGGGGGCGTGGCGGACCTCGAAGCCCTCGGCCTCCAGGTTGTCCTTAAGGACCGAGGCCAACGCGGCCTCGTCCTCGACGATCAGTACCTTCGCGCTAGTCATCGCAGGCTCGCTTCTTCCTCGGCGGCGTAGCGGCTTCCCGGCGTCAACCTGCCGCGGCCTCCTCGCGCCTGTCGTGAGCCGGCGGCACCTCTGGCGAGAGCGCCGTGATCTCGTCGCGCATGGTCTCGCTCATGACGAACTCGGCCGCGGCAAGGGACGGCTCCAGCTGCTCCACGCTCCTGGCCCCGACGATGGCCGCCGTGACGGCCGGATGCGACGAGCACCAAGCGACGGCCAGCGTCACCGGGTCGACGCCGACGCGTCTTGCATATGCTACGAAACGCTCGGCCGTCTCCGCGTAGCTCTCGTGCCCGTAGCGCGTGTGGTAGCGCGCGTTATCCACGAGGCGGCCGCTCACGCCGGCGGCGCCGTACTTGCCGGACAGCAGGCCGGCGCCGAGGGGGCTGAACGCCATGACCCCGAGCCGCTCGGCCAAGGCCAGCGGGAGGATCTCGACCTCCGCCTGGCGCTTCACCAGGTTGTACATGGGCTGTATCACGGCGAAGCGCTCCAGCCCGGCGCGCTCCGAGATCCCGATGGCCTTCATGTACTGCCAGGCGGCGAAGTTGCTCGCGCCCACGTACAGCACGAGCCCGCGGCGCACGAGGTCGTCGAGGGCGCGCAGGGTCTCCTCCAGCGACACGTTCACGTCGAACTGGTGCAGGAGGTAGACGTCGAGCCTGTCGGTGCCGAGGCGCCTGAGCGAGGCCTCGACGGCGCGCACGATGTGGCGCCTCGACGAGCCGCCCGAGTTGGGCTCCGGGTAAGCGCGCCCGAACACCTTGCTCACCAGCACGATGTCGTCGCGCCTGCCCTTCATGAGCCGGCCGACGATCTCCTCCGTGCGGCCGGCGTTGTAGACGTCGGCCGTGTCGACGAAGTTGACGCCCGCCCCCAGGCTGCGCTCGAAGATGCGCGCCGCCTCCGCCTCGTCCGCCTCGCCGCCGAAGGTCATGGTGCCGAGGCAGACGCTCGACACCTTTACCCCCGTGCGTCCCAGTTGCCTGTACTGCATATGCCGCCTCTTCTCTCCGTCGCTACGCCCCGAACAGGTCTCCCACCAGGTAGTTGAGGCCCGTACCGACGGCTACCGTCACGACAGTACTCTCCGGACCGAGCTCCCGGGCCAGTTAGACGGCGACCGCCACGTTCGGCCCGCTCACCGGACCGACCTCACTTCCACGCTGCCGACCCCGACGTCGAGGCTCAGCCGGGCCGCCGGGAGTTCTCCCGCCACCGCGGCAGGGCTCGCGTAGACGTTGCCGTTACGCTCGAAGCCGGATCCGACGCGCACGGAACCGATGCCGGTATCGACCTCAAGCGTCAACGCCAAGCCCTCGGGCACGAGGAGGGTGACGCTCCCGACCCCACCGTCGATCTCACCCGTGAAGCCGCCTGCCCGCGGCAGGGTGACGGTCAAGCTTCCCACCCCGGAGTCGAGGTCGAGGCGGGTCAGCCTGGCCGCGGCCAGGTCCAGGTCCACGTTGCCTACCCCACCGTCTATGACCAGCTCGGTCGGCACGTCCTGATCCAGGGTGAGGTCCCAGGCGCCGCCCCTGCCGCCGCCCCATGAGAACGGCAACCAGGCGCGCCGGCGCGCCCTGATGCTCACCTCGGCACGGCCGTCGCGGAACGAGGTCGAACGCTCGATGCGCTCGCCGGCCGCTTGGCTCACGGTGCCTCGGATCAGGTCGCCGCCGCCCCGTGCCGCGCTCAAGCGCAGCGGGCTGACACCCACATCGAGTACGACGCGAGCGCTCGTCGCCGCCCCAACGGGCTCGCTGATGCTGATGGACTGG
>CAUJFI010000105.1 GCA_963170125.1 Deinococcota bacterium
TGCGAGACGTGCTCGACCGCCGTTCCTGATCGGTCGTATGATCGGCGCATGTGGATCCGCACCCTCGACGACCGTGTGATCAACTCCCTACAGATCGAGAGCCTCGAGGTCGTCGAGACGTACCCGGACGAGGTCGACCCACAAGACATCGAGGCCGAACTCGTCGAGCCGGACTACTACGAGGTCGTGGCCGTGCTCGCCTCGGGCGACGAGGCCCTCGTGCACGCCTGCGAGGACGCCCAGGAAGCGTTCCTCGCCTACGACCTGATCACCGCGACCTTGGCCCGAGGCACCTACCGAGACGGGACGCAAGTGCGCGAGGTCACCTCCGTGGTCGACCTGCTCGAACGCGAACGGCAGTCGCACAACTAGGCCGGACGACCAGGCTAGGCCAACCGCAGCGGCAAGCCGGCCCCGAGCTCCTCCACGACACCGATACGGCTCGTGCGCGGGAAACGCGCCGCGAGGTGCGCCGCGACCGCGTCGGCACGCTCGGGCGCTACACACAGGAACAGGCCGCCACTCGTCTGCGGGTCGACCAGCGTCAGCCACGCGACCTCGTCCAGCGCGTCCCGGCCCGCGACGGACTGCGCGACGTACTCGCCGTTGGTGCGGTGGGCGCGCGTCAGGCTCCCGGCCGCCAGGGCCTCGCGGGCGCCGGCCAGCAGGGGGACGCTGCCGGGGTGGATCCGGATGGCGACCTCCGAGGCCCGGGCGACATGCAAGGCGTGACCGAGCAGGCCGAACCCCGTGACGTCCGTCGCGGCATGGACGGCAGCGTGAAGGTCATCAGGCAGGTCCGAGCGGTTCACCTGGCGCATGGAGGCTACGGCCTCCCGCAACGCGTCGGCTCCGACCTCGCCCGCCTTCAAGCCGGCCGACAACGTGCCGGTCCCGATCGCCTTCGTGAGCAGAACGACATCGCCCGGTCGCGCGCCCGCGTTCGTCCACAGCCGGTCCGGATGGGCGACGCCGGCGACGCTGAACCCGAACTTGAGCGTGTCGTCCTCGATGGAGTGCCCACCCACGAGGACCGCGCCGGCCTCCTCGATGACCTCGGCCGCGCCCGCCATCAGCTCCGTAAGGACGGAGTCGGGCAGCATGCCGAGCGGGTAGGCGAGGATCGTCATGGCGGACAGGGGTCGGCCACCCATCGCGAAGACGTCCGAGATGGCGTTGGCGGCGGCCACGGCGCCGAAGTCGCGGGGGTCGTCGAGGATGGGCGTGAAGAAGTCGAGCGTCTGGATGAGGGCCAGCTCCGGCGTGAGGCGCCAGACGGCGGCGTCGTCGAGGTGTTCGGTGCCGACGAGGAGGTCGGGGTGCGTGCTCACGGGCAGCGAGCGCACGAGCCGTGAGAGCGTTCCCGCCGCTATCTTGGCGGCGCAGCCGCCCTTCTTGACCGTGTTGGTGAGGCGCACGGGCGCCGTCGCGGCGTCAGCGGGCGGCGTGGCCTCCGCCACCTCCAAGCTCACCTTGGGCGCCGTCCAGTGCCCCGTCACCACTCCGTCCTCAGCCATCCGGTCACAGCCTCCTCGTCGCCCGCGAACAGCACGGGCCTGGCCAGCTTAACCAGCGAACGGCGGTAGAGGGGGTCGTAATGCCCTTCCAGCAACGCCCCGATCCAGAGCGCGTGGGCCTCCGGGTCCGTCCAAGTCGCGTCGCTGCCCGCCAGCGCCCCGATCCGGGCGACGACGTCCTGCACGCCGGCCGCGCCCATGCGCCGCTTGAGCTTGAGGCTCGAGCTCATGAGGTCGGCGGCGACGGCCTCGCGCCCGAGACGCGCGGTCGGCTCCGCCACGTACTCGGCGTAGATCGCCATGCTCCGCTCGGCGAGCCCCGCCTCGAGCACCACGACCGGTGCGGCGCACATGGCGGCGAAGAGCGCGTCGGGCAGCGCACGCACGCCGACGAAGCGCGACTCGTCCTCCAACACGAGCCGCCCGGCCGGGTCGAGGACCAGTTCGGCGGCGAGGGCGTTCTCGAACGTCTGCTGGCTCGGTTGGGCTACCTCGCCGTGCCCGAAGGCGCTGCCCCGGTGGCGGGCGAGGCCCTCGAGGTCGAGCGCCTGCAAGCCCGTCGCTGCGGGCGCCCGCCCCTCGCCCGCCCCACCGGCGCCGCGCACGAGGCGTCTCAGTAGCCGGGTCTTGCCGACCCCCGTGAGGCCGCTCAGCACGACGAGCCGCTTGCGAGTCAGGGCGCTTGGCAGGGTCTGCATGAGGTAGGCGCGGAGCGCCTTGTAGCCGCCGGCGACCTGCGCCGCGCGGTCGCGGTCCACGAACTGGACGACGAGCCGGCTGCGTAGCCCGCCGCGCCAACAGGCGATGGCCGTCTGCGGCCGGCCGGCGTCTATCACGCCGCGCCAGGCCGCGACCCGCTCGGCGAGCGCGTCGCCGACGAGTTCGTAGCCGAGCTCGATGGCCGCCTGTTGGCCGGCCTCCTTGTAGCGGATGCCGACCAGGTGGCGCTCCGCGTCCGTCATGAGCGGCAGCGAGACGGCGCCAGGCAAGGCGCCGCGCCCGACCTCGATGGGCGAGCGCACGTCGAGCAACGTGTACGGCGACGCGCGGCCGCCCAGCGGGTAGACGTGCCGGGGGGCTATGTCCACCGCGACAGGATAGCCTTGCGGTCGCGCGCGCGCCCGGACCTCAGGACCCGCCGCGTCGGGCGGGCCCACGGTCTCGCGCGCGTGCCGGGCCCTAGACGTCGATGGTCAGGCTCGCGATGTCGCGCGGGTAGTCGGTCAGCAGCTCGATGCCCGACGTGGTGACCAGCACCGTGTCCGAATGGCGGAAGCCCCCGAGCCCCGGCACGTACAAGCCCGGCTCGACGGAGAGGACCATGCCGGCCTCGATGGTCCCCGGGTAACCGAGGTCGAGGAACGGGCTCTCGTGGATGCGCTGCCCGAGGCCGTGCCCGACGTGGTGGCGCCAGTGAGGCCACAAGGAGTGCTCGTCGACGTAGGCGCGCATCGCGAGGTCGACGGAGGCCGCTGCGACCCCGGGCCGGATGGCGGTGAGGCAGAGGTCCTGCAAGGCGAGCATGTGGTCGAAGTAGTGCTTCTGCTCGGCGCTCGGCGTGCCCAGGAACAGCGTGCGCTCCAGCTCGCTGAGGTAACCCCACACGTCCGCCGCCGCGCCCGTCACCAGCGTGTCGCCGACCTGGAACGTGGCGTCGTGCGCCAAGGCGTGCGGGAAGGCCCCGGCCGGACCGATCTGGCCGCGGTAGATGGCCAGGGCGCCCCTCACCCACTTGTTGCGTTGGCGGTACGGCACGCCGAAGCTCTCGTTCATGGCGCGCGTGGCCGCCGCGCAGGCGGCCCCGACGACGGCGTCCTCCGTCAGCCCCGGTCTGGTGCCCGCCTGCAGGAGCCGGTGCGCGTGCGCACCCCAGCGGGCGCTCTCGCGCACCAGGGCGACCTCGTGGTCGGACTTGCGGGCCATCTGCTCGTCCAAGGCCACGCTGAAGCTCACCACGCCGACGCCGGCCAGCTCGCCAAGCCTCACCGGGGCGTACCCCCTGACGGGCGGGTAGCCATCGTGGTCGACGGCGATGGCGCGGCGGCCCGCTCCGAGCCGGCGCACCTCGCGGAGTAGCAGCTCGAGGGGGTGTACCTCGCCGGGATACTCCGGGTAGGCGACGACGCGGTCGACGTCCGCCAAGGCTTCCGCGTGCTCGAGCTCCAGGCGTGGGACGAAGAGGACGCGCTCCCCGCCCGGCCCGACGACCAGCGCTATCGGCCGCTCCGTCGGGCTGAAGACGAAGCCCGTGAAGTA
>CAUJFI010000106.1 GCA_963170125.1 Deinococcota bacterium
CTCCTCGTGCGAAGCGCGCAGGACCGTAGCCGCGGCGTCCGCGATCATCAGTTCCTCGTCAGTCGGTACCACCAGCACGGCGACTTGGGCGCCCTCGGTGCTGATGGTCGTCTCCCCGCGCGCGTTCCTGGCCTCGTCCACCGTGACACCGAGGAACTCTAGCCCGGCGAGCGCGGCCGCGCGCAGGGCGACGGAGTTCTCGCCGATGCCGCCGGTGAACACGACAGCGTCCAACCCACCGAGCACCGCCGCGTAGGCGCCCACGACCTTGCGTACCCGGTAGGCGAACACGTCCAGCGCCGCCGCCGCACCCTCGCCCCCGGCCACCGCCGCCGCGCTCACGTCCCTGACGTCGTTCGAGACCCCCGACATGCCTTTCAGGCCGGAGCCCTTGTTGAGCAGCTCGTCCACCTCGTCGACGCTCAGGCCCTCGCGCAGCAGGTAGAGCACCACGCCGGGGTCGATGTCTCCGCTCCTGGTGCCCATCAACAGCCCCTCCATGGGCGTGAAGCCCATGGTCGTGTCCACCGACCGCCCCCGATCGACGGCCGCGGCGCTGGCGCCGTTGCCGAGGTGGAGGGTGACGATGCGCAGCTCCGAACGGTCGCGCCCGAGGAGCTCGCCGGCGCGGCGCGACACGAAGTCGTGGCTCGGTCCGTGGAAACCGTAGCGCCTCACGCCCTGCCGCGCGTAAGAGAGCGGGAGCCCGTACAGGTAGGCGTGCGGCGGCAAGGTGGTGTGGAAGGCCGTATCGAACACGGCCACCTGTGGCACGCCCGGCAAGGCGGCGAGCGCCGCGCGCAGGGCGGCGAGGTTCCCGGGGTTGTGAAGCGGGGCCAGGCGGCTCAACCGGTCGATCGCGACCTCCACCTCGGGCGTCACGAGGGTGGGGGCGACGAAGCGCGTGCCGCCGTGGACGACGCGGTGGCCGACGGCGGCGGGTGCGAAGCCGGAGACCCCCCTAGAGAAGACGCCGAGGGCGAAGGCGAAGGCCGCGGCATGGTCCTCCAGGTGCGGCGGTTCGAGCAGCGTGAACGTCGCCTTGGCAGCCGTGGCACCACCGATGCGCTCCACCAGCAACGCCGCCCCTTGGGGGAACAGCTTCATCTTCAGGCTGGAGCTGCCGGCGTTGACGACGAGCACCTGTTGCCCCGTGGGCCGGGGACGCGCGTCGCTCACGGCGCACCTCCGGCGCCCGTGAACGGTAGCTCCACGATGAGCTTAGGCTCGAACCGCAGCGCGTCCGCCGCCACGAAGTGCACCTTCACGTCGCCCAGCCGAGGGAGGATGCCTTGCGGCTCCTCGCCGTGCACGTGCCCGAACACGAGGGCGTCGGGTTCGGCGGCCAGGATCAGGTCGGTCAGCTCCGACGGCTCGAGGCGCGCGTTCGTCGGTGGGAAGTGGAGCATCACGACGTGGTAGGCGCCCTCCAGCTTGGCCGCGTGCGCGAGCGACAGCCGCAAGCGTTCGACCTCCCGGTCGTAGATGCGTTGGTCCTCCGCCGTGAAGCCGTGGCTGCCCGGACAGACCCAGCCGCGTGTGCCGGACACGACGGCGCCGCTGACGGCCACCGCGTCGTTCTGGACCGCCCACATCCCTTGGGGCAGCTCGCGCCGGAGGCGGCTGATGGAAGGCCACCAATAGTCGTGGTTGCCGCGCAGGAGCACCTTCCGGCCCGGCAGCCCCGCGAGGTCGTGCAGGTCGAGCATGGCGTCCTCGAACCGCATGGCCCAGGAGATGTCGCCGGGCACGAGGACGAGGTCGTCCTCCCCTACCGTTCGGCGCCAACCGTCGAAGAACGCGGCGGGGTGGCCCCGCCAGCCGGGGCCGAAGATGTCCATCGGCTTCGGTGCGGCGTGCGACAGGTGGGGGTCGGCGATGGCGAACAGTCGCATCGAGCGCCCAGTCTACCCAGCGCCGGGACCCTCGGCTCCTTGCGGGTGAGCGCCCGGCCGGCCTCCGCGAACGCGCGACCGCTCTGGGCTTCCCGCGGCCCCGACCGACCGCGGGGCCGCGTGCCGCTCACCAAGCCGAAGGGTTCGGCCCGAGCGTAGCGGGCAGCCTGGCGAGCGCGTCGGCGGCGCGGCGGCCGCTCAGCGGGTGGCGCCACTCCGGGTCCAGGTCCAGGAGCGGCGCGAGCACGAAGGCGCGCTCCTCGAGACGAGGATGGGGCAGCCTCAACCTCGGGCCCTGAACGACGCTCCCGCCGACGCTCAGGAGATCGAGGTCGAGAACGCGCGGGCCCCAGCGTTCCCGCCGCACGCGCCCCAGGTCGTGCTCCACTTCGAGGAGCTCGGCAAGGAGTTCGGCCTCCCTGCCGACGTAAGCGCGCGCGTCGAGCGCCACGACCGCGTTGAGGTAGGGCGGTTGGCCGCTCGGGCCGCCGACGGCCGGCCCGGAGTAGAGCTTGGAGCGCCCCACGACCGGGGCCAGCTCGGCCAGGGCCCACGCGGCCCGCCCGAACTGGGCGGCCGGGTCGCCGAGGTTGGCCCCCAACGCTACGTAGGCGCGTACCGCTCCCCGTTGGGCCGGCGAGCCCTGCGCCAGCCCGCTCCGAGGCGTCGCCGCCTCGGTCGTCGTCGCCTCCCGCTCGGCCCGCCCGAGGTTCACTCCCCCGCCGCCACGGCCGCGGCCACGGCGAGGGCCTGGGCATGCGCCGCGACGTCGTGCACGCGGAGCAGCGCCGCCCCACCGGCCGCCGCCGCTAGGTGCGCGGCGAGCGTGCCCGGTAGGCGCGACCCGGGACCGGCTCCCCCGGCCAGGCGACCGATGATCGCCTTGCGCGACGCGCCGACCATGAGCGGATAGCCGTGGCCCGCCAACCGCGACGTGGCGTGCAGGAGCGCCAGGTTGTGCCGCAGGTCCTTGCCGAAGCCGATGCCCGGATCGAGCACGACTCCGGGGAGGCCGGCGGCCTCGGCGAGGCGTGCCCGCCGCAGCAGGAGCTCCTCGACCTCCACGACGACGTCGGCG
>CAUJFI010000107.1 GCA_963170125.1 Deinococcota bacterium
GTGACGCGCGCCATGGCCCTCGGGGAGATCGGGGTGAAGGACTGGTGGGCCATCGCCAAGCGCGAGGTGCTGGCCGGGCTCGCGCTCGGCGGGCTCCTCGGCGGGCTGGGCTTCGCGCGCGTGGCCATCTGGGGCTTGGTCCTACGCGCTTACGGCGACGACTGGTTCCTCATCGGCGTCACCGTCTTCATCGCGCTCATCGGCGTCGTCCTGTGGGGCTCGTTGACCGGCTCGCTCCTCCCGATAGTCCTCAAGCGCTTCGGGGCCGACCCCGCCGCCTCGTCGACCCCGTTCGTCGCGACCATCGTCGACGTCGTTGGCATCCTCATCTTCTTCGGACTCGCCAAGCTCGTGTTGACAGGGACTCTGCTCTAGCCTCGCCAGCCGTCCATGGCCGCTCTGGTCGCACTGGCCTCCCTGGCGGCGCCGGCGTGAGCTTGACCCTGGTTGCTTTCGGATCGAAAGCGCAAGCCGCCTTTCGGCTAGCGTCGCCTGGTAGCGGGCGGGCCCCGCCTTGCAACCTCAGCCCCCGCGCGCCGACGGCGTTCGATTCGACGTTCGGGCCCATCGCCATCGTAAAACACGCGACTTGACACGCTCGGTAGCCGGGCACTAAGCTACGCCTCGGCCTGCGGGTCGGGGCGCTCGCTTCGGGGCGCCGCTCTTTCGAAACGAAAGCACGGTTCCGTTACCCCGAGCCTCGCAAGCTCGGAGTCACTGAGGCGCGAGCGCGCCCGGTCGGGCGGACCGTGTCCGCGGAAGCCGAGAGTAGCCGCGCGGCGCGTAGCGCGCTCGGCCCGAAGCCGGCGCGAGCGGAATACAGGTTCCAAGGCCAGGAGGATGGCATGCCGATGTTGGACACACCCTACGGACGTTTGGACGTCGACCCCACCGGGCTCATGCTCGGCGAGCTGCTTGTCACCGACGAAGGGGCCGAGCTCGAGGTAGTGGCACTCGACCCGCTGCGTTTCGAGCTGGCGCCGGAGGAAGCCGAGGACTGGGGCGAGTGAGCGCGGCAGCTGCCGCCGCGGTGGTCGAGGAGACGGCGGTCGGCGAGGGGGCCTCGGGGGCAGCGGTTCGGATGAACGGAACGCCCGTCGCCACCGGCGTCGCCCTGGTCTACGACCGCCTGCGGGAGGAGGAGCGGCTCCTCTTCGACGCCTTCGAGCGTCTGCGGATCCCCTTCACCCCGGTCTACGCCTCGACGTTGGCGCTCGAGCTGGGCGCCGGTCCGCAACCGGCGGTGGTGCTGGAACGCTGCGTGTCGCAGTGGCGCGGGCTGAGCCTGGCGCACGCCTACGAGGCGGCCGGCAGCGCCGTGATCAACCGCCCGGACGTCATACGCACCTGCGGCGACAAGCTCGCCACCAGCGCCGCCCTGGTGCGCCACGGCGTGCCGACGCCGCGCACGAGCATCGCCGTCGACAGGGACGCCGCGCTGGCCGAGGCGGAGCGGCTCGGCTACCCGGTCGTCATCAAGCCCCTCGTCGGGAGTTGGGGGCGTCTGGTGGCACGCGCCGAGAACCGGGCGGCGGCCGAGGCGCTCCTCGAGTACAAGGAAGTGCTCGGCGGCCCCGAGCACAAGGTGCACTACCTGCAGGAGTACGTTGAGAAGCCGGGCCGCGACATCCGGGCGTTCGTGGTGGGCGACGAGGTCATCTGCGCGATCTACCGGACCTCTGAGCACTGGATAACGAACACGGCGCGCGGCGGCAAGGCCAGCGACTGCCCGCTGACCGACGACCTCGCCGAACTATGCCTGGGCGCGGCGCGCGCCGTCGGCGGCGGGATCCTCGCCATCGACCTCGTCGAGTCGAGCCGCGGCCTGCTCGTGGTGGAGGTCAACCACACCATGGAGTTCCGCAACTCCATCACCACCACCGGCGTCGACATCCCCGGCCGGATCGCCGGGTACGCCGCCCGGCAGCTGGAGCTCCGGGCGTGACGTACGGAACCCCTTCCGGAGCTTCGCGAGGAGGCCGTTCGCGGCGCCGGGCGGCGCCGTGCGCGAGCGCTTTGCGCGGCCGGGGGCAGCGCGCGTGAACCCCGTTCGCGTCAGCGTCCTCGGGGCGTCGGGGTACGCGGGCGGTGAGTTCCTCAGACTGGCGCTCGGGCACCCCGGGCTCGAGGTCGGCCAGGTCACGAGCAGGGAGCACGCCGGTCACCCCGTGCACATCGTCCACCCGAACCTGCGCGGCGTCACGGACCTGCGCTTCAGCCACCCCGACGCGCTCGACCCCGCTGACGTGCTCGTGGCGGCGTTGCCGCACGGCGGGCTGGCCGAGCGCGTCGACGCCTACCTGCCCATGGCCCGGCGCGTCCTCTTGGACCTCTCGGAGGACTTCCGCCTCGCGACGCAGGAGGCGTACGGCGCCCACCACGCGCGGCCGCACCCGCGCCCCGACCTCCTCGGCACGTTCGTGTACGCCAACCCGGAGCTGCACCGCGAGGAGCTCACTGGCGTGGCCGCCGCGTCCGGCGGTGCGGGGGTTCCGGGCAGGCTCGCCGGAGCCGGCTGCATAGCGACCGCCACGATCCTCGCCCTCCACCCACTGGTGGCAGAAGGGCTGCTGGACGTCGAGCGCGACGTCATCGCCGACGCGAAGATCGGCAGCAGCGCGGCCGGCAAGGAGGTGTCGCTGGCGTCCCATCACCCCGAGCGCGCCGGCGCCGTGCGGACCTACGCGCCGACGGGCCACAGGCACCAGGCGGAGATCGCCCAGGAGCTGGCCGGCGGTCCGACCGTCCACCTGAGCGCGACGGCCGTCGAGCGCGTGCGCGGCGTGCTCGTCGCCGCCCACGCCTTCTTGCGCCAGGGGGTGGGGGAGGCCGACGTGCTGGCCGCTTACCGACGCAGCTACGACGCGGAGCCGTTCGTGCGCCTCGTGAGGGCGCGCCGCGGCGTGCACCGCGTGCCCGACCCGAGGATCCTGGACGGGTCGAACTACTGCGACGTCGGCTTCGCGCTCGACGATGGCACCGGGAGGGTCGTGGCCATGGCGGCCCTCGACAACCTCGTGAAGGGCACCGCCGGCCACGCCATGCAGGCCCTCAACCTCGCGCTCGGCTTCCCGGAGACCGCCGGCCTCGGGTTCACGGGGCTCCACCCATGAGCGCGCCCGTGGTGGTCAAGGTCGGCGGGTCGGACGGGATCGACCTTGACGCGGTATGTGACGACCTCGCCCGCATGTGGCGCGAGGGGCGGCGCGTCGTCCTCGTGCACGGCGGCAGCGCGGAGACCAACCGCGTCTCGGCGCAGCTCGGCGTGCCCCCGCGCTTCGTCACCAGCCCCGGCGGGCACCAGAGCCGCTTCACGGACAGGGCGACGCTCGAGGTCTTCGAGATGGTCTACTGCGGCAAGGTCAACAAGGGGATCGTCGAGCGCTTGCAGGCCTGCGGAGTGAACGCCGTCGGGGTCTCCGGGCTGGATGGCCGGCTCCTCGAGGGCCGCCTCAAGAGCACGGTACGGTCCGTCGAGAACGGGCGCGTGCTCGTGCTTCACGGCGACCATACCGGCACGGTCGAGAAGGTCAACGTCGCCCTCCTCGAGCTGCTCCTCGGCAACGGTTACCTGCCCGTGCTAACCCCGCCCGCCGTCAGCTACGAGGGGGTCGCGATGAACGTCGACGGCGACCGGGCCGCCGCCGCCGTGGCCGTCGCGCTCGGAGCCGAGGCCCTCGTGCTCCTCTCCAACGTTCCGGGCCTGCTGAGCGCGTTCCCGGACGAGGCCACTCTCGTGCCTCGGGTCGACGCCGCCGCACCCGAGGCAGCCATGGAGTTGGCGCAGGGGAGGATGAAGAAGAAGGTTATGGGCGCCGTGGCGGCCGTCACTGGCGGCGTCGGCAGGGTCGTCCTCGGCGACGCGCGGGTGGCCGAGCCCGTGAGCCGGGCGCTGCGGGGGTACGGGACGGTGGTGGCATGAGCGAGGAGGCGAGCCGACCGGCCGAGCAACGGATGGCCCGGCACTTAGCGGAGCACGGTAGCGGACCTACGGACGTGGGGCCGGTTACCGCCGCGCTCCTGGGGCGCGAGGAGCGCGTCGGCTCAACGCTCTACCGACCCGAGGTCGCGTTCGTGCGCGGCGCGGGCGCGTACCTCTACGACGCCGACGGCCGCGAGTACCTCGACTTCATGGCCGGCATCGGGGTCGCGAGCCTCGGGCACGCGCACCCCGGCCTGTCCGACGCCATCAGGCGGCAGGCCGACCGCCTCGTCGTATGCCCGCAGAGCCAGGGCAACGACGTGCGCACGGAGTTCCTCGAGCGCCTCGTCGCGCTGGCGGGCGCGCCGCTCACGCGGGCGTTCCTGTGCAACTCGGGCAGCGAGGCGAACGAGGCCGCCGTCAAGTGGGCGCGCGCCGCCACGGGACGCAAGAAGGTGGTCGCCGCCAAGCGCGGCTTCGCCGGCCGCACGCTCGGAGCGCTCTCCCTCACCTGGGAGTCCGCCTACCGCCAACCGTTCGAGCCGTTGCCGAACGAGGTGGAGTTCGTGGCCTTCGGCGATGTGCCGGCCCTCGAGGCGGCGCTCGACGCGACGACCGCCGCCTTCGTCGTCGAACCCATCCAGGGCGAGGGCGGCGTGCACGTCGCCCCGCCCGGCTACCTGGAGAGGGCGCGCGAGCTCACCGCCGAGCACGGCGCGCTGCTCGTGCTCGACGAGGTGCAGTGCGGGTCCGGGCGCACGGGCGCCTTCCTCACGGCCCACGCGCTGAACGTCGCGCCGGACGTCGTCACCCTGGCCAAGGGCCTCGCGGGCGGCGTGCCCATCGGGGCAACGCTCATGACCGAGGCGGTGGCGAACGCCATGCCGCGGGGGGGCCACGGCACGACCTTCGGGGGCAACCCGCTCGCTTGCGCAGCGGGTCTCGCCGTCCTGGACGCGCTGGAGAGGGAAGACCTCCTCGCGAACGCCGCGACCATGGGGGAGAGGCTGACCGCCGGCCTGCGCGCCGTCGCCAGCCCCCGCGTGAGGGACGTGCGCGGGCGCGGGCTCATGGTCGGCATGGAGTTGCGCGAGCGGGTCGGGCCGGTGGTCAAGGGCCTGCGCGAGCGCGGGCTGCTGACCGTGGCGGCGGGCGCGACCGTCGTCCGCTTCCTGCCGCCGCTCGTGATCGGCGCGGCGGAAGTCGACCGCGCGGTGGAGTTCGTGGCGGCGGAGCTGCGGGCGTGAGCCGGGGCGGTGGGGTCGCCGGGACGGAGCTCGGAGCGTGAGCCGGGGCGCCGAGGTCGTCTCGTCGGAGCCCGGGGAGTGAGCTCGCTAACCGACGTCGCTGGGTCGCGCGCGCGGCCCGCTTCCGCCATGAGCGACGAGCAGGCCGTCGAGCTGGTCAGGCGCTCGGTGGCCACCGCCAGCCTCTCGGGCGGCGAGCGGCCGCTCGCCGAGTACCTCGTCGGGGCGGTGGCGGGCAGCGCCGCGAGCGCGTTCGTCGACGCCGCCGGCAACGCCGTGGCCACCTGGGGCCGCGGGCCGAGGCTCGTCACGTTCCTGGGCCACCTCGACACGGTGGCGGGCGAGGTACCCGTGCGCGTCGAGGGCGGCGTGTTGCACGGCCGGGGCTCCGTCGACGCCAAGGGCAGCCTGTGCGCCGCCCTCGCCGCAGCCACGCGCGTGCCGGAGGCAGTGTGGGACCGCCTCGCCTTCACGTTCATCGGCGCGGTTGAGGAGGAGGCTCCGAGCAGCCGCGGCGCACGGCATGCCGTCGCGGCGTACCCGCCACCCGACCTCCTGATCGTGGGCGAACCCAGCGGCTGGGAACGTTACACGCTCGGCTACAAGGGCAGGTTGGGCGTGACGCTAACGGTGCGGCGCGCGAACGCCCACTCCGCCAGGGAGGACGCGAGCGCGGCCGAGCTGGCCATGGACGCCTACGCGCGGCTGCGGGAGTGGGTCGGGCGGGACAACGAGGGCGTAGCCGGCCTGTTCGAGCGCCTGCAGCTGACGTTACTGAGCCTGGCATCGGGCGAGGACGGCCTCGAGGCGTGGTGCGTGGCGCGCGCCAGCCTCCGGGTGCCGCCCCGCTGGACGTGCGCGCGCCTGCGCGACGCGGTGGCGGAGCTCCTGCCGACCGTGGCGCTGGAGTTCACGGAAGGCCTCGACGCCCACCGCGCCGACGGCCGGACCGAGCTCGCGAGGGCGTTCCGCGTGGCCGTGCGGGCCGAGGGCGGCAGCCCCGTGCCGTCGCTGAAGACGGGCACGTCCGACATGAACGTCGTCGCGCCGCACTGGCCCGTCCCGATGCTCGCGTACGGCCCCGGCGACTCCAACCTCGATCACACGCCCGAGGAGCGCCTCGACCTCGCGGAGTACCTGCGCGCCGTACGGGTGTTCGAGCGGGCACTGGTCGAGCTGGCGGGCGTCGGCTAAGGGGCCCTGCCTACCCGACCTCCAGCGCCACGGCGATGGTGTCGCCTTCCTGAACGCCTTCCGCGCTCCTGACCTTGGCCTTGAGCGGCACGACGTAGCGCCCCTCCTTCGGCCACAAGGCCGTGCGCCACTCCGTCCGGCCGACGCGCACCGTGGCCGGGATCATGCCCCACCCGTACGTGACGTAGGCCGCCATGGCCTTGATGGTCGCGCAGTGCTCCTCGGGAACCGTGACGAAGTGGAAGGGCGCCGGTCCGCGCCAGTACCAGACCTCGCCCATGAACTCGAACGTCACAGCGCGCCTTCGCCGACCAACGGGTCTAGCGGGTCTTCGCCCAGCAGCCGTCCTTCACCCAGCAGCGCGTCCATGACCCGCTGGGTCCTGAGGGCGCTCTCGCCCGTGCTCGGGCAGCCGTCCCCGCCAGTCCCGCGGCCGAGCAGGTCGGCCACCACCCGCGTGATGAGGGGTTCCTGGACGTGCGTCGGGTGGGGGATGACGTGCTCCGCCTCGGCGCCATCACCACGCCTTACGCGCACGGGCCCCTCGTCGAACACGGGGACGCGGATCTCGCCTCCCGTCAGCGTCACGGTCAGCTCGTCGCGCTGCTCGGAGCCGGCGAAGTCCCACGCCGCTGCGCCGAGCACCCCGCTCGCGAAGCGGAGGGCGCCGACGACCTGGTCGGGCACCCTTGCCCACGGCTGGCGCGTGGCCAGGAACCCGTGGGCATCCGAGATGGGGCCGAGCCAATGGTCGAGCAGGTCGAGGGCGTGGCTGCCGAGGTCGAGGAGCAGCCCTGCCCCCGCCACGTCGCGGTCCCAACGCCAGGCCGACCGAGCCTCCCCGGCCGGGGCCGCCCTGGTCAGAGTCAGGCGCACCAACGTCGGCGTTCCGAGGCTGCCGCCCTGGATCAGGTCCCGGACGCGCTCGAACCGCGGCAACGCCCTGCGGTAGTAAGCGACGTAGAGCGGGACGCCGGCCGCTCGGCAGGCCGCCACCATCGCCTCGCCCTCCGCCGCCGTCCGGGCCATGGGCTTCTCGACGTAAACGGGCTTGCCGGCCGCGGCCGCCAGCATCACGTACTCGGCGTGACTGGACGGCGGCGTCGCCACGTAGACGGCGTCGACGTCGTCCGCCTCCACGACCGCGCGCGCGTCAGTGGTCCAGCGCGGCACGCCGTGCCGCGCGGCGTAGTCGCGGGCCTTCCCGGCATCGCGGCGCATGATCACGGACACCGAGCTACCGGGCACGCGCCGGAAGGCCGGTCCGGACTTGACCTCCGTGACGTCGCCCGCGCCGATGAAGCCCCAGCGCACCCTGTTCGCTCTCTCGTCCGTCACGAGACGGGCACGCTCAGGACGCCTTCGCCACTTGCGAACCGATCCACTCGGGCAGGTAAGGGGAGGTGCAGCCCTTCGGGACGGGGTAGTCGAGGTAGAGCCCTAGGCGCTCGCCAAGGTCGAGGCAGCGCTGCCTGCGTTCTGGATCGTAGATGCCGATCATGGCCGCGCAGTAGTTCATGACCCATTGCAGGTCTGGGTCCGCGGTGCCCAAGTCCCGCTCGATGAGCTGCAAGAGTCGTTCGGCCTCGGCCGTCGAGCTCTTCTGCTGGCGCATGAGCCGGGCCTTGAACGACCAGAAGAGCCGTCGCCGCATCAGCGACGGGCTCTCGAGCCAAGCGTCCATGGTCGGATGCAGCTTCTTGGCCCCCATGAGCGCGTTGGCGAGCAGCCATTCGCCTACCTTGCCCTGCTCGGCCCGGTCCAGCGCCTCGAGGTCGGCCAGCAGGCCCTCCAGGTAGTCGGGCGTCAGCTGCTTGCGGTCCATGACCAGCACGCCCACCAGCTTGGAGTTGGAGCTCGCCTCCCGCCATAGGCTGGTCGCCAGTTCATGGTCGGTGCCGAGGCGTTTGCCGATCTCGCGCAGCTTGCCCATGAGGGTAGCGGGCGAGTCGAGCGCCTGCCTGTCGGCCGGGCCTAGGGTCCTGGTCGTGGTTCGCGTACCGGTCACGGTCAGCATAGTAGTATCCTTCGCCGCATGATTACGCGCGTAGCGCTCGTCACGGGCGGGGCGAGCGGCATCGGGGCGGCCTGCGCCGAGCGGCTGCAAGCCGACGGCCTCGACGTTCTCATCGCCGACCGCAACGCCGCGGCCGCGGAGGAGCTCGCCGGGCACCTCGGCTGTGGCGCGATCGTCGCGGACCTGGCTACCCGGGAGGGGTGCGCGCGAGCGGTCGCCCAGACCCTCGAGCGAGCCGGAGCTCTGGACGTGGTCGTCGTCAACGCCGGCTACCAGCACATCGAAGCGCTGAGCGCCTTCCCGGAGGACACGTGGGACGACATGCTCGCCCTCATGCTCACGGGCCCGTTCCTGCTCACCAAGTACGCCTGGGAGGCCCTGAAGCGGTCCGGCAACGGCCGGCTCGTCTACATGGGCAGCGCGCATAGCCTCGCGGCGAGCCCGTTCAAGGGGGCGTACGTCACGGCCAAGCACGGCCTGGTCGGCCTGGCGCGCGTGGCCGCCCTGGAAGGCGGCCAGTACGGCATCACCGCCAACGTCGTCGCCCCCGCGTACGTGCGCACACCGCTCGTCGCGGGCCAGATCGCCGACCAGGCGCGCACGCGCGGGATAGCGCCGGAGGAGGTCGAGGCCAAGGTCTTCCTCGAGAACACCGCCGTAAAGCGCATGCTCGAGCCGTCCGACGTGGCGGCGCTCGTCGGCTACCTCGCGTCTGAGGCGGCCTGGGGCGTCACCGGGAGCGTGCAGAGCATCGACCTGGGGTGGACGGCGCGGTGAGCCTCGGCGCTCGTGGGCGAGCAGCGAACGGCGTTCACGGCCATCACGCCCGAGCGTACGGCGCCGTCTCCACGTGCAGCTCGAAGCCGGCTATGAGCGGCCGCCCCCGCGCGATCGCGGCTTGCACGGAGGGGAGTCGCAGGGAAGCGGCGTGGCTCTCCCTATCCTCCCAGACCTCGGTGACCCAGAGGACATCAGGGTCGGCTACGTCGCGCGCGACGAGGTACTCGACGCATCCGGGTATCGCTCCCGTGCCGCTCGTGAGGACTTCGGCCAGCTCTTCCGCGAGGCCCGCGCGGCTTTGTTCCATTGAGATGTTCATGCCACTGACGATCCAGCAATTTGAAACCCCAACCATCCCCGCCAAATGCGAGCAACAGACTCTGCAC
>CAUJFI010000108.1 GCA_963170125.1 Deinococcota bacterium
AGGTCGACGCCGACGGCTACGAGGCGGCTCGGGGACGCGCGCGCGAGCTGTCGCGCGGCGGCACCGCGGGGCGCGAACTCTTCGCCGCGACCTCTGACGCGCTCGGCAGGGTGGCCGAGCGCGTCGGCGAGACGGAGTTCCTCGGCTACCGCCAGGCGGAGGGCGAGGCCACCGTCGTTGCGCTCGTGACGCCTGGCGACGCGGCCGAGGAGACGGACGTGCTGCGCGAAGGCGCGGCCGGCACGGTGATCCTGGCTCGCACGCCCTTCTATCCCGAGGGCGGCGGCCAGGTCGGCGACGCCGGCGTGCTCGAGTGGGAGGGCGGCAAGGCCGTCGTGAGCGGCACGAGCAAGTCGCGCCATGGCCTGACCCTCCACCACGCTCGCGTCGTGCGCGGCGCCCTCAAGCGCGGCCAGACCGTCGTCGCGCGCGTCGACCCGGCGCGGCGCGAGACGGAGAAGCACCACTCTGCCACCCACCTCCTGCACGCGGCGCTGCGCCACGTGCTCGGCGCCCACGTGGCACAGGCCGGTTCGCTCGTGGCCCCCGACAGGCTCCGCTTCGACTTCTCGCACCCGCACGCCGTCTCGCCCGCCGAGCAGCGCCGCGTCGAGGAGCTGGTGAACCGGTGGGTGCAAGACGACCTGCCCGTCGACTGGCGTGTGGTGCCGATCGCGGAGGCGCGCGGCGCGGGCGCCATGATGCTCTTCGGGGAGAAGTACGGCGAGAGCGTGCGCATGGTGAGCATGGGCGAGTTGGCTGACGCCGTGTCGCGCGAGCTGTGCGGCGGCACCCACGTCGCCCGGACCGGCCAGATCGGACCGTTCGTCATCGTCGCCGAGGAGGCCGTGTCCTCCGGAGTGCGGCGCGTCGAGGCGCGCGTCGGGGCGTCCGCGCTGCGCTACCTCCAAGAGCTCCGCGACACCCAGGGGCGCCTGGCCGCGCACCTAGGCGGGCGCCCCGCAGAGCTGGAAGAGCGCCTGACCAAGCTCCAGGCGGATCACAAGGAGGCGTTGAAGGAGGCGGCGCGCCTGCGCGACCGGCTGGCCGCGGCGCAGACGAACGCGGGTGGGGCCGGCAGCGAGACGCGCGAGGCCGGCGGGTACAAGTACCTCACGGCGCTGCTCGACGGTCTGGACGCGAACGCGTTGCGCAACGCCGCCGACGCGCTGCTCACGAAGAGCGGGGCCGACGTGGTCGCCGTGGCTTCCGGCAACGCGCTCGTCGTGAAGGTCTCAGCCGCCGCGCAGGAGCGCGGCGCCGACGCGGGCCGCATCGCGCGTGCCGCCGCGACCAGCGTGGGGGGCAGCGGCGGCGGCCGCGCCGACATGGCGCAGGCCGGCGTCAAGGACGCCGGCAAGCTGAGCGACGCGCTGGCCGCGGTCGGCCGCGCGCTCGCCGATGGCGCCGGGACGGGCACCGCTCAGTCCGTGGCCGCGGGAAACTCACGGAGCTCCTGAGCCCCCACCGGCAGCATGCGCACCCCGGCGCCGTTCACCGGCTCACCACCCCCACTACCGTCCGGCGTGCCGTTCCCTCGCCTTATCGCGTGCGACATGGACGGCACGCTGCTCGGCCCGGACGGCGCCGTGAGTGGGCGCACGGCGGCCGCCCTCCGGTCGGCGCGGGCGCACGGCGCCCACGTCGTGCTCGCCACGGGCCGCCCCCTGCGCACGTCCGTGCCCATCGCTTCCGAGCTCGGCATCGGCGACACGGTCGTGGCCTACAACGGGGCCGCCATGCTCTGGCGCGGCGAGTTCAAGCTCGTCCGCGAGCTGGGCGCCCCCGCGGCCGCCGACGCCCTGACCAGGCTGCGCGCGTTCGCCCCGGACGCCAGCCTGGCGCTCGAGACGGCCGCAGGCTGGTTCCTCGAGCCGGCGGCCGGCGTCGACGCGGCGCTGCCGACAGGGAAGCTCGCCCACCTCTACCGCGGCGGACCGCCCCTGGCGGTCGGGCCCCTCGAGGGGTTCTTCGGTGGGGCGCTGATCAAGCTGAACGTGGTTCACGAGGAGCTCCACCCGTCGCGCCTCGCCGACGAGCTGGCCGGCCTCGACCTGGTCGGGATGTGGAGCCTCCCGTTCCTTCTCGAGGTGCACGACGCCGAGGTGGACAAGAGCGTGGCGCTGGCGTGGCTCTGCGACGAGCTCGGCGTCGCGCCGGGCGAGGTCGCGGCGTTCGGCGACCAGCAGAACGACAGCGGCATGCTCGCCTGGGCGGGCGTGGGGGTAGCGATGGGCAACGCCGAGCGGGAGGCGCTCGAGGCGGCCGACGTGCTCGGCCCACCCAACTCCGAGGACGGGCTGGCGCAGGTCGTCGAGAGCTGGCTGCGTGCCTGACGCGCAGGACCGGCCACTCGGGGCGCGAGGTCGAACCGACCTGCTCCCAATCGGCGCCAAGGTGATCGCCCTCGACGTCGGCGACGCGCGCATCGGCGTCGCCGTCGGCACGGTCGGCTCGCTCCTCGCCTTCGGCAGGGGCGCGATCGCCCGCCAGGGCACGCGCAAGGACGTGCCCGCCGTGCTCGCCAGGGCGCGCGAGGAGGGGGCGGCGGCCGTGGTCGTCGGCCTCCCGATCAGGCTGGACGGCAGCGAGTCGCCGCAGACGGAGCGGGTGCGACGGTTCGCCGCGGCGCTCGGCGAGGCCGGGGCAGCCGTGCTCTTCGAGGACGAGCGCCTCACCACGCGCATCGCGCAGAGTCAGCTGAGCGGCTCCGATCTGCCCCGGTCGCGCAGGCAGGAGAAGGCCCTCCTCGACGAGGCGGCGGCCGTGCTCATCCTCGAGTCGTACCTTCGCCGCGTCAGCGAGCCGGCCGGAAGTGGGGCCACGTGAGCGACGGCGCCGCCGCCCCACCCTCTCCCCCCACGAAGCGCAGGGGTCGCGGCCTGGCACTGGCGCTCCTCGTGATCATCGTGCTCGCCGCGCTCGGGTTGAGCGCCGTGCGCTTCGTCCTCTCGCCCGTGAGCGCCGCCGCGACGCCCGTCGAGTTCGAGGTCATGCCCGGCTGGGGCGGCTCGCGGATCGCGGACGCGCTCGAGGCCGCCGGGCTCGTGCGCTCCGCGCTGGCGTTCGAGGTCCTCCTGCGCCTCACCGACCTGGACCGCAAGATGGGCGAGGGGCTCTACGACCTCGCGCCCGCGATGAGCAGCCGGGAGATCGCGGCGGCGCTCGCCGCGGGCGGGCGGCCCCGCACCGTTCGCATAGTCATCCCCGAGGGCTGGCGCGCGGAGGCGGTAGTGGCCCGCCTGGCGGCCAACGGGCTCGGCGAGGAGCCGGAGCTCGCCGCGCTCGTGCGCTCGCCCGGCGAGCTGGCTCCGCCGGGGCTGCCGGAGGGCGCCTCGCTCGAGGGGTACCTCTTCCCCGCCAGCTACGACCTGCCCGTGCGCACGAGCGCGTCGCAGGCGCTCGGCGCGCTGGTCGAGCGCTTCGAGGACGAGCTTACGGGCGCCGTCGTTGCCGACCTCGCCGCCAGCGGGTTGCGGGTGCACGAGTGGGTGACGCTCGCGAGCATGGTCCAGGCCGAGGCGGCGTCCGCCGAGGAGATGCCGATCATCGCCGGCGTGTTCCGCAACCGCCTGGACGACGGGATGCTGCTGCAGTCCGACCCGACCGTGGCGTACGGCCTCGGCAAGGCGCTGCCCGAGCTGGACGCCGTGGCCGGCGACCTCCGCAAGGACACGCCGTGGAACACCTACACGCGCCCGGGCCTGCCCGATGGGCCCATCGGCAACCCGGGGCGCGAGGCGCTGCTGGCCGTGTTGCGGCCGCAGCGCCTGGACCCGGACGGGGTGCCGTACCTGTACTTCCTCCACGGGACCGAACGCGGCGAGCCCGTCTTCCGCCCCAACACGAGCCTACAGGCGCACAACCGCGACGTCGATCGCTACCTGCGCAACCCGACGCCGTGACACCGGTGAGCGCTCGGGGCGGCACCCGTAGTCCCCTGCGGACCAGTGGCGGGCTGGGCGGGCGTCGCGATCCGCGACGGCGCTAGCGGTCGTCCCCCTGCTGGCCCGTGGCGCCCGGGGCTTCGCGCATCGGGTCCGTCTTGTAGCGACCTGCCCGCTTCAACGCCTCGGCCAGCAGGTACTCGATCTGAGCGTTGAGGCTGCGCAGGTCGTCCGCCGCCCACTTCTCCACGGCAGCGTGCACCTTCGGGTCGAGCCGTAGCAGGAAGCGGTGCTTCTCGGGCATCTAGGCCCGCCTCACCTGCCGAGCCGCAGGTTGCCGGCCAAGTAGGTGGCGATGACCTGGACGAGCGTCGGCGAGACCTGCGCCCCGTCGCCCGGCAGGGGCAGGCTCAGCTGTTGCTTCCGGCCGGCCTGCTCGATCGTGAAGGCGGCGGCGTCCGGCGTGAAGCCGACTTCGATCGAGATCGCCACGCCCTGGAACGTGCCGGTGAGCGCGTAGGCGCGCGCGGCGCCGTTCTCGGCGGTGACCAGGTGGTCGGTGAGGTCGAAGGCGCCGGGCACCTGGAGATGCGAGCGCGACTCGCCACCCGCGACCCCGGCCACGGCTCTCGTCAGCGCGACGCCGAGCTCGCCGACGACCGCGCCGCCGACGGACAGGTCGTAGGCGACGGCGGGGGCGGGCCCGAAGGTTCCGGTCGCGCCTTGCGCGGTGGCTAGCGAGGCCACGAGGCCCGCGATACCCATCAGGAGCTTCTTGCGCAGCGCCGGTCGGCGTGTCGGCTTGCGGTTCATCGCCACTCCGCCTAGCCGCCGTACAGCGTGCCGGCGTTGACCACGGGCGAGACAGACTGCTCGCTCGTAAGCGCGACCATGAGGTTGTTGGCCATGGCCGCACGCTTGTCGTCGTCCAGCTCGACAACGCCGCGCTCGGAGAGGCCCCTGAGCGCGTCCTCTACCATGCCGACCGCCGCCTCGACGATGAGGCGCCTGGCGGAGACGACGGCCTGCGCCTGCTGCCTGCGCAACATGGCCTGGGCGATCTCCGGCGCGTAGGCCAGGTGGGTGAGCCGCGCTTCGATGACGTCCACCCCGGCGACCTGGAGGCGCTCCTCCAGCTCGAGCCGCAGCGCGTTGGCGAGCTCCTCGGGGTTCTCACGCAGCGACGGGCGCTCCTCGCCGGCCGAGTCGTACGGGTAGCGCGTGGCGAGGCCGCGCAGCGCCGTCTCGGACTGGATGCCGACGAACTGTTCGTAGTCGTCGACGTCGAAGACGGCCTTGGCGGACTCCGCCACGCGCCATACGACCACGGCGGCTATCTCGACGGGGTTGCCGTCGGCGTCGTTGACCTTGATGCGCTCGCTCGTGAAGTTGCGGACGCGCAGGCTCACCCTCTTCTTGGCGGTGAACGGGTTCACGTACCAGAAGCCCGAGCGGCGGACGGACCCGGCGTACGAGCCGAAGAACGTGAGGACGCGGGCCTGGTTGGGCTGGACGGCCACGAGGCCGTTGGCCCCCAACACGCCTACGAGGACGAGCAGCAAGCCGGCCGCGAAGATGGGCCACACCTCGTAGTAGATGCCGAGGACGAACATGGCGCCGCCGCCCAGGATGGCGAGCAAGACGAGGGCGAGCCCAACGAACCCGTTGACGACCCTGGCTTCCTTCTCTGCTACTTGGTTCACTTCGCCTCCACCTGAGGGCGCTAGTCCCACCCTCTCAGTATCACGATGATATCACCTCGATATCGGCCATCGGCAACCCCTCCGTGGCGCGCGCCGCGTTGGTAGAGTGCTGACCGTGAGCATCCGGCCGGACAGATGGATCAGGGAACGCGCCCGCGAGGGCATGATCGCGCCGTTCGAGGAGCGCCTCGTGCGCGAGGGCGTCATCAGCTATGGCCTGTCGAGCTTCGGCTACGATCTGCGCGCGGCGCCAGAGTGGCGCATCTTCGTGAACGCCTTCAACACGGTGGTGGACCCGAAGGAATTCGACACGCGCAGTCTCGTCGAGTGGGGCGGCGACACCTGCATCATCCCACCGAACTCGTTCGTGCTGACTAGATCGGTCGAGTATCTGAAGATACCCGCTGATACTATGGTCGTAGCACTCGGCAAATCCTCGTACGCTCGGTGTGGTATAGTCGCAAACGTAACGCCTTTAGAGCCGGGTTGGGAAGGTCATGTCACCTTGGAGCTTAGCAACACCACTCCGCTACCCGCCAAGGTGTACGCCAACGAGGGCATAGTGCAACTGCTGTTCTTCCAGGGCGACAGGCCGGAGACCACCTACGCCGACCGCCACGGGAAGTACCAGGGGCAGACGGGCGTCACCCTGCCGAAGCTCTAGTCTGGCCGAGCGGCTCGGCGCCCCGCCGCGCGCGCAGCCGGCGGGCCCGCGAAACGACGTGACCGTGCGCCGCGGCCACGCCCTCACTCGTCCTCCCCTGCGTCCGCCAACGGCAGGCGCACGCGGAAGACGGTCGACCCGGGCCGGCTCTCGACCGCTATGGAGCCGTCGTGGTGCTCGGCGACCTGACGAGCGATGGCGAGGCCAAGGCCGGAGCCGCCGCCAGCGCCCTTGTAGAACTTCTCGAAGATCCTCTGCAGCAGCTCCGGCGCTATGCCCGGGCCGTCGTCGAAGACGCTCACCGTGGCGTAGCCGTCCCCCGCATCGAGCCCCAGGGTGACGGCGCCGGGCTCGGACGCCGCGCGCACCGCGTTGGCAGTCAGGTTGCGCACCATCTGGGTGAGCCGCAGCGGGTCGCCGAGCACGAGGGCCGGCTGCCCGGAGGCGACCCTGACGCCGGGGAACTCGCCGGCCACGAGCCCGAGCACGTCCGAGCGGAGCTCGACGAGGTGTGGGTTGGGGTCGACGACGAGCTGGCCGCGGGAGAGCTGGAGCAGGTCCTCCACTAGGCGTGCCATGCTGCCGGCCACGCGCTGAGCGTCCGCGAGGTCGTCGCGCACCTCTGGCTTGGCGCGCCTCACGGCGCGGTCGAGAAAGCCGCGGAGGCTCGTGAGCGGCGTGCGCAGCTCGTGGCTCGTCTCGGCGAGGAACACCCGCTGCGCTTCGAGCGCCTGCCGCAGCCGCTCGACCAACCCGTTGAGTGCGGCTGTCAGGCGCCCGATCTCGTCGCGTGGGCCGTCGTACTCGATGGGCTCGAGGTGTTCGGGGCCGAGCGTGCCGGCCAGGCGCGCCAGCCGGACGAGGGGCCTGAGCGATGCCGCGGCCACGACGTAACCGACAAGCAAGCTGACGACGACGAGGAGCACCGCCGCGATCAGGAGGTTCCTGGACAGGTCGGCGAGCACGGCCCCGATGTAGGCGGGGTCGGTCAACACGACCACGATGCCAAGCTCGAAGGGCGCCAACGCGGCCTCCATGGGCCGACCGTCGACCGGTCCACTCCAGGTAGTGGGGACGCCCCGGCCAGCCAGGACGTCGGCGGGCGGCAGCGCCGCGCCGGCGAGTTCGAACTCGGGTCGGCTGGCGACGAGGAGGTTGCCGGCGGGGTCGTACACCTGCAGCACGACCCCGCCCGTGGCGCCCGTCAGGCTCGTGCGCGCGCTGCCCTCGCCGGAGTTGTACAGCGCGGCCACTACGCCCGCGTCCTCCTTGAGGGTGCGGCGCAGCTCCTGGTAGAGCCCCGCGCGCACGACCTGGTAGGTGACAACCATGGTAAGGCCGGCGAGCAAGGCGATGGCGGTGCCTGCGAGCAGCGCCACGCGCCACGTCAGGGCAAGGCGCGGCGTGGTGAGGCGCAACGCGGGTAGGCGCTTCACGTTAGGTGCCGCTCCGACCGTCAGGACTTCAGGGCGTAGCCGACGCCACGGACGGTGCGGATCACCCCGAAGCCGCCCGCGTCGCGGAGCTTGCCGCGGATGTTGGCGATATGCACGTCGACGACGTTCGACGACGGCGGGAGCTCCTCCCCCCAGACGTTCTGCTCGATCTCCTTGCGGCTGTAGACCCGGCCCGGCTGGCCGGCGAGGTAGTGCAGGAGCTCGTACTCGCGGGGGCTGAAGCGCACTTCCTCGGCGGCCCAGAAGACCTGCCTGCGCGCCGGGTCGATCGTCAGCTCGCCGATCTTCTGCGTCGCGCCGAGGGAGCGCTTGCGCAGCTGCACGTTGACCCTGGCGAGCAGCTCCTCCACGTGGAACGGCTTCGCCAAGTAGTCGTCGGCGCCCGCGTTGAGCATCTCCACCTTCGTGCCGACCTCGTCGGCGGCCGTGAGGATGATGATCGGGATGTTGCCCGTGTGGCGCAGCCGCCTGGCGATCTCCTGACCGCTGATGTCGGGCAGGCCCAGGTCGAGGATGACCAGGTCGGGGCTGGATTCTCGCACCGCGGACAGGCCGCGCATGCCGCTGTCGAACGCCATGACCTCGAAGCCGGCGTCCTCGAGTTCACGACTGAGCAGCCGCAGGATGTCGACGTCGTCTTCGACTACGAGGATACGTTTGGCGGACATGCTTAGAGGCTCCTTCCTATCGGTAGGTCGAGCCAGATCTCGCGTTCCTCAAGGAGGATCTCGCGTAAGGACAAGGGTCGGGACCGCCCTTCGACGGCCAGTTGCACGTCGGCGCCGCCTGGCGTGACCGTGCCCTTGTAGGCGGTCGCGCCAGCGAGCTGAGCCGCCTTGGAGCGTACGTCGCCGTCGGGGGGGAAGATGAGCACTCGTACCTCGGTGCCGGGGGGCGGGAACTCGCCGAACACGAGGTGCCCGTCGCTGACCTTGGCGGAAGCGTACACCGTCAAGAGGTCGACGGAGACGATGCGGACCTCCGTCCCCTCGGGCATGGCAGGGAGCTGGAAGACCGCCTGGCCGAGCATCAGGAAGAAGGCGATGCTCATGCTCGTACCGGGCCCCTGCAGCGGCCATGCTCAGCGCACGTCATGGAAGGATGCTATCAGCGGCGCGTGAACCGCCAGCCGGAGTCGGCTTCAGGGAACCTTAACCGCATCTACGCCGCGCGAGTGAACGAAGTAACCTCTTCGAGGCGGCCCACCGCTGCATGATTGAGGCCGGGCTAGACATCGACTAGCGGGAAGGGAACGCATGTCAGGCAACCGGGGAGCCGCACTCGTGAGTATGCGGTCGCGCCCCTTGGCGTTACTAGTCGCCGTTCTCGCGCTAGCCGCGGGCGCGGCACACGCGCAGGGGTTCGACGAGAACCGTTACTACCAGCAATGCCTTCGCTTCGAGGCCGGTGGCGACCTTGAGACGGCCCGGCAGGCCTGCCTCAACGCCATCCAGATCCGTCCCGACTTCGCCGGGGCCGAGCTGGCCCTCGCTCGCATCGAGCTCGGTCTCGGCGAGGTGGCGAGCGCCGAGAACCGGTTGCGCCGCGTGCGCAACCGGATAGACACGGCCGAGCCGATCGTGCTCCTGGCCGAGGCCGCCCTCGCCAACCACCGGCCGGGCGACGCGGAAGCTTTGCTCCAGGAGGCGAAGGGGCGCCTGGCGACGCAGGGGAACGTCGAGCTGCAGGGGCGGGTCGCGTTCCTCCAGGGCCGCATCATGCAGAGCCAGGGCCGGTTCGGCGAAGCGCTCGACGCCTACGCCGACGCGATCCTCGGCAACCCCCTCGACGTCGGCTACCGGCTGGCCGACGCCAGGCTCAGGCTGCGCCTCGGCGAGCCGGCCTCGGCGGAGCAGCAGCTGCAGAGTTACATCAACCTCACGGGCGACGACCGCAACCCCGACGTGCGCTCGCTGATGGGCCGCGCGCAGTGGGCGAGCGGGGAACTCGACGCCGCCAACGGCAACATCGCGACGGCGCACCAGCTCCGCGGGGTACGCAACGTCTCGGCCCAGGCCGACGACCTGCGCGCCCTGGCCCTGATCGCCTACGCCCAGGGCGACGTCGACGCCGGCGGGCTCGCCCTGCGCGAGTCCTTGAAGCGCGAGAACCTGACGTCCTTCCTGCGCGGCAACTCGCTAATCTGGCTCCTCCTGCTCGTGCTCCTCGTCGGCGCGCACCTCATCGGCGAGAGCCGCATCGCGTCGTCATCCACCCTCGAGGTGGTCGACGGCCCGCGGAACTGGAGCGTTGGCCAGGTCTACTCGACCCTGTTCGCCGCCCTGCTGCTCGCGCTCCTCGTGACCGTCGTCTACGGCCTCCTGCGGTATGACAACTCGTTGGCCCTCGTCACGCCGCCGTTGAGGAGCGAGACGCACGCGCTCTTCGTGACGGTGTTCGCCGTGCTGCTGGCGCTGCTCGCATGGCGCCGGGTGCAGAGCAACGGCTTCGACGCCATGGAGACGCTCCTCGGCAACGCGCGCTTCGCCTCTCACGGGGTCGGGTGGGGGGTGCTCTTCCTCGCCGCCACCCTCGCCTACCTGCACTACTTCGACGGGGGGCTCGGCCGGTTCTACCTGGACTTCGTGCGCGTCTCGCCCTTCGTCGTGGCCGCGGCCTTCCTCGTGCCACTCGCCGAGATCTACTTCCGGCCGTTCGTGATGACGCCGCTCACGCGGAGGTACGACGGGGCCATCGCGGCCACCGCCTCGGCCTGCCTCTCGGCCATCGCCTTCGGCACGCCGACCCTGCTGCTCGTCGTCATGGGGCTGCTCCTGGCCGACGCCTACCGGCGCCGCAGGAGCGGCTGGGAAGTGCTCGTGGCGCAGCTCACCATGCACCTAGGGCTGCTGGCCGCGGCGCTCCTCAGCCCCTGGGTCAGGGCGCTCTTCTTCTAGCCGAGTGCACGGCCTCTACCGCGGCTAGCCCATGCCGGTCCACCCCGTCGACAAGCCGCTCGGCTCGAGCTCTCACGACGTCGTCGCCCGCGCCCGCCGCCTGCTCGGCACGCGGCGGGTCGGCCACGCCGGGACGCTCGACCCGTTGGCCACCGGCGTGCTCGTGCTCCTCTCGGAAGAGGCGACGAAGCTCTCGCCGTTCCTCACCGCGAGCGACAAGGAGTACCTCGCGTGGGTGGCCTTCGGGCTCGGCACGCCCACGCTCGACGCCGAGCCGCCCGAGGACGACGGCAAGCTGACCCGCGCGGCGCCCGACGCGCTGGCGGCGCTGACGCAGGAGGGCGTGGCGAACGCTGCGCGCGCCTTCCTCGGCCTCACCGAGCAGCGCCCGCCCGCCTTCTCCGCCATCAAGCAAGGCGGCACGCGGAGCTACGCCGCCGCGCGCCGCGGCGAGGCGACGGAGCCGCCGGCCAGGCCGGTCGCTTACCGCAGAGTCGAGGTCCTCGGCTTCGCGCCAAGGCGCGGCGACCTGCCGGCCGGCTTCGCGCCCCGGTCTGCCGCCGGTGACCCCGCCCCTGGCGCCGCCACCACCGCCAGGCGGAGCGCCTGGCGGCCGTCCACCGCGCCAGGCAGCCGCGGCTTCGACCTGCCGCCCGAGCTCGCTGAGCTGCCGTGCGCGCTCGTGGCGGTCACGGTCGCGGCCGGCACGTACGTGCGGTCCTTCGCGCGCGACCTCGGCGCGTGCCTTGGCGTGCCCGCCCACCTCGCCGGCCTCGTCAGGGTGAGGGCCGGCAAGGTCGACCTGGCGGACTGCTCGCCCCTGGACACGGTCGCCTCGGCGGCTCCCCTCGACCCCGTAGCGCTCCTGCCCTACCCCCGCGCGCCTCTCGACGACCGCACGGCGACGGCCGTCAGGCAAGGCAAGCAGGTCGAGCTGGGCCTGACGGGCACCACCGCGCTCGTCGACGAGGAGGGGAACCTCGCGGCCATCGTCGAGCCCGGGCCGGACGGACGCGTGCGCTATGCGCGCGTGTGGCAGCGCGGCATGACGCCCTGACGCCACCGCCGAGGCGGCACGCGTGGTCCGCGCCTCACGCCCGCTCCCGTGTCACGACCTGCGCTACTTGCCACTCCGGAGGGGGCATCCGGCTGGGTAGACTCGTGAGGTTGTCTCTCAAGAAGAACCACGCGGGGGCCGCTTCAGCGTCACCCCCACAGGGAGCTGGAAGATGAACATCGGGATCCCCAAAGAGATCAAGCCGCAGGAGTACCGGGTGGCCGCCACGCCCGGCGCCGTCCACGCCCTCAGCAGCGCCGGCCACCGCGTCGTCGTCGAGACCGGCGCGGGGCTGGGCTCGAGCTTCCCGGACGATGAGTACCTCGCCGCCGGCGCCGAGCTCGGCAACGTGGCGGACGCCTGGGGCCAGCAGCTCGTCCTGAAGGTCAAGGAGCCCATCGAGCGCGAGTACGGCTACTTGCGCCCCGACCTGCTGCTCTTCACCTACCTGCACCTCGCGGCCGACCGCCCCCTCACGGACGCCCTCGTGACCAGCCGCACCACCGCGGTGGCGTACGAGACCGTCCAGCTCCCCAACGGCACCCTGCCCCTCCTCACCCCCATGAGCGAGGTGGCGGGCAGGATGGCGCCCCAGGTCGGAGCGCACTTCCTCGAGCGCGCGCACGGTGGCAAGGGCGTGCTCCTTGCCGGCGTCCCCGGCGTGCAGACGGGCGTCGTCACCATCATCGGCGCGGGCGTGGTGGGCACGAACGCCGCCAAGATCTCGCTCGGGCTCGGCGCTCGGGTCAACCTCCTCGACGTCAGCCACGCTCGCCTGCAGTACTTGGACGACGTCTTCGGCGGCCGCGTCCAGACGATGGCGAGCAACCTCGGCAACCTGCGCGAACTCCTGCCCGTGACCGACCTGCTCATCGGCGCCGTGCTCATCCCCGGCGCCCGCGCCCCGCGGCTCGTCACGCGTGACATGCTCGCGCTGATGAAGCCCGGCAGCGTGATCGTCGACGTGGCCGTCGACCAGGGCGGCTGCATCGAGACGATCCACGCCACCACGCACGAGAGCCCAACGTACGTCGTCGACGGCGTCGTGCACTACGGCGTCGCCAACATGCCGGGCGCCGTGCCGAACACGAGCACCCGCGCCCTCTCGAACCAGACGCTGCCGTACGCGCTGCGCCTCGCCGCCAAGGGCTTGACCGCCCTCCACGAGGACCCCGCGTTCCTCAAGGGCCTGAACACCCACGCCGGCGCCATCACGTACGGGGCCGTCGGCCAGACGTTCGACCTGGACGTCGTCGACCCGGCGACCGCGCTGCGCTCGGGCGGCGTGCCGGCCTGAGGTAGCGCCTCAGCGCAGCTGAGCCAGCGCCTTGCGAATCAGCGCCTCGGCGGCGTCGGCCGGCGCCTTGACCACCAGCTCCGCGACGGCGGCCCTCACCTGGCCCTCGCGGTACCCGAGGGCGAGCAGGGCGGCCACCGCGTCCTCGGCCGCCGCGCTAGAGCGGACCTTGCCGCCCGGCGCCGACCCACTGCCGGTCGCGAGCGCCACCAGCTCGTCTGGGAGCCGCCCCTTGAGCTCCAGGACGATGCGCTCGGCCGTACGCTTGCCCACCCCGGGCGCGCTCGTCAGCAGGCCAGGGTCGCCGTTCAGGACGGCCGTCACGATCAAGTTGGCGTTCAGGCTCGAGAGGATGCCGAGCGCGAGCTTGGGGCCGATGCCGCCCACCTCGAGTAGGCGCTTGAACAGGGCGAGCTGCTCGGCCTGATGGAAGCCGTAGAGGCTGGGCTGCTCCTCCCTGACGACCAGGTGGGTGCGCAGGCGCGCTGCGCTGCCGACGACGCACTTGGCCAGGGTGGAGCTGGGGGCCATGACCTCGAGGCCGACGCCCCCGACGGAAACGACGACGCTGGCCTCCCCCACCGCTGCCACGACGCCCTCGACGAAAGCGATCACGGCTCCTCGAAGGCGGGCGCGAAGAGGAGGTCGTAACCGATGTCACCGAGGTTGGCGCAGGCCGTTAGCCGCATCGCGTACGCGAGCTCGGCCGCGATGTCGACCGGGTCGCGATCGCCCTCGACCACGACGACCTCGGCCCCGACCGCGAGGTAACGCATGACGTCGATCCCGTCGCGAACGGGGCCGCCCGCCGCGATGGTGAGCATGCCGCCGGCGGCGTCCACCACCTCGGGGAGCAGCTCGATCACGGGCGGGGCCGCCAAGTGAGCGCCGAGCGCGCCGCTCACGACCACGGCGTCGACGCCGGCCTCCGCGGCCACCTCGGCGTCGGCCGCGGAGGCCACGCCGAAGAGCCACAAGGGGCAGCCGGCGGCCGCCCGGAGCTCCGCGAGGTCCTCGCGGCCGCGGGGGCGCCACTCCTCGGCGCCGAACGGAGCCGTGTCGGCGAGGGGCCCCAGGTCGAGGCCGATGGCGGCCACCCCGAGGCCGGCCAGGCGCTTCACCTGGCTCACGAGCTCTGACATCGCGCGGGGCGGCAGAACGGCCACAGTGTGTGCCGCCGGGTGCCGTTCCGCCGCGCCGAGCACGGCCTCGGCTGGCAACGCGGTCAGCTGGCCGCTCGCCACGGCGGCGCCACGGCGGCGCCTCGGCACGATGGGGGCCGCGAGCGTAAGCCCGAGGACGGCGGCCGTCGTGTCGGTGCTGGCGACGTCGTGCAGCGCCCGCGGCAGGAGCTGGTACGCGTCCAACGCGGCTAACTCGCGCTGTGTCACACCTGGATGATAGCAAGCGCCGGCGGGCGCCGACCGACGGCCCCTGTCGCGACGTAGGCGCCCGCCGGCGGCCCAGCGGAGCGCGGGACCCTGGCAGCCGCGCGGGCCCCGGGCGGCCCCCGGCCCTCACAGAACCGTCTGCTAACATCGCGGATGTGAACGAACTCGTCTCCGCCAACGGCCTCAGCAAGGCCTTCGGCTCCGTCAAGGCAGTCGACGACCTGAGCTTCGCCGTGAAGGCATCGGAAGTGTTCGGCGTGCTCGGGCCCAACGGGGCCGGCAAGACCACCACGCTGCGGATCCTCGCCACCCTGCTCCAGCCCGACGCGGGCACGGCCACGGTCGCCGGCTACGACATCGTCAAGGACGCCGAGCGGGTGCGTGCGGCCATCGGCGTGGTGAACGGCGGCATGGGCCTCTACGACCGCCTCACGGGCCGCGAGATCCTCCACTACTTCGGCGGTCTCTACGGCATGCGCAGCGCGGCCATCGAGGCGCGGATCGCGGAGCTCGACAAACTCCTCCAGCTCGGCGACACCCTGGCACGCCGCGCCGGCGGCTTCTCCACCGGCATGAAGCAGAAGGTGGTCATCGCGCGCGCCGTCTTGCACGACCCGCAGGTCATCTTCTTCGACGAGGCGACCAGCGGCCTCGACGTCGTGGCGCGCCGCGCCGTCATCGACTTCGTCAAGGCGTACCCGAGCGCCGGGCGCGCCGTCGTCTACTCGACGCACGTCATGAGCGAGGTCGAGGAGCTCTGCGACCGCGCGTGCATCATCTACCGGGGCCGCAAGATCGCCGAGGGGACCGTCGCCGAGCTCGCCGCGCAGGGCGACGGCAAGGGCTTGGAGGAGGCGTTCTTCCGCCTCGTCAACCGCTACGACACGTCGCGGGGGGTGGCCGCGTGAGACCGACCGTCATCTTGCGCCTCGCCCGCAAGGAGATCGTGTCCACCCTGCGCGACACGCGGGCCATCGTCTCCAACCTCGTCATCCCGCTCGTGCTCGTACCCGTGATGATGATCGGCATGCCGCTCCTGCTCGGCAGCCTGTTCGAGCGCGAGCAGGTCACGGTGACGAGCGTCGGCGTGGTCGGCGAGGCGAACGTCCCGGCGGCGCTGCGCGCCGCCTTCACGGCCGCCAACCTCGCGCTCGAGCCAGTGGCGGACGCCGACGGCGCCGTGCGAGACGGCACGGTGGACGTGGCCGTCGTCATCCCGACCGGCTTCGAGGCCGAGCTCGCGGACGGCGGCAGCGCCACGGTGCAGGTGCATAGCAAGGTCGGGAACATGAAGAGCGAGCTGAACGCGTCGAAGGTGCAGCAGGCCTTCGCCGGCTACCAGGCCGAGGTCGTGGCCGCGCGCCTGAGCGCCGCGGGGCTCGACGCGAGCGTCCTGCAGCCCGTGACGGTGCAGACCGTCGACGCCAGCAGCCAGGCCGAGCGCAGCAGCGGGCAACTCTCGTGGCTCATACCGTTCTTCATCGCCATCTGGACCCTAACGGGCGGCCAGATGACGGCGATCGACGCGACGGCGGGCGAGAAGGAGCGCGGCACCCTCGAAGTGCTGCTGGTGGCGCCCGTGCGCCGCGCCGAGGTCGTGGCGGGCAAGTTCATCGCGACCATGACCTTCGGGCTCAGCGCGGCGCTGATGGCCATCCTCGGCATCATCATCGGCGGGGCCGTCATGGCGCGGCTGATCGTGCCGCGCCTGGGAGAGGGCGCGAGCGGGATGGTGAACATCATGGGCGGGAGTATCACGCTCACGCCCGCCACGGTTCTTACTCTCGTCGTGAGCGCCCTGCTCCTCTCCGCCTTCGTCTCGGCGCTGCTCCTTGGGATCGCCATGTTCGCGCGCTCGTTCAAGGAGGCGCAGAGCTACGTGGCGCCGCTCTCGTTCCTGTTCGTCATCCCGGCCGTCGCCCTGCAGTTCAAGGACCTGATCGGCCTCTCCGACTCCGTGTACTACGTGCCCGTCCTCAACGTCCTCGTCCTGATGGACAACGTCGTGCGCGGCGTGGGCGGTGGCCGGGAGGTCCTCATCACGTGGGCGGTGATGCTGGTGGCCGTCGTGCTCCTACTGCGCTTCGCCCTGCGCAACTTCAAGCGCGAGTCCGTCATCTTCAGGAGCTGAGCGGCGCGCGCTCAGGCGTCGCCCGTCGTGGACTGGCGGTACGGGGTATCGACCGGCCCGCGGCCCGGCAGGCGGCCGAACAGGACCGCCAGCTCGCGGAGCTGAGGCGCCACCCAGTAGGGCACGTCCTGCCATTCGAAGCGCCAGCTCCAGTTGCCGGTAGCGACGCCCGGGGTGTTCATGCGGGCCTCGCCACCGAGCCCCAGCACGTCCTGCAGGGTGACTACGGCCGTCCTCGCGACGGACGCCACGGCGAGGCGCAGGAGCGCCCACGGGACTTCCGCGTCGTCGCACGCCAGGTAGCGCCGCACGAGGTCGCGCTCGGCGTCCGGCGCGCTCGCGAACCAGCCCGCCGTCGTGTCGTTGTCGTGCGTGCCGGTGTAGACGACGCAATCAGCGTCGTAGTTGTGGGGCAGGTACGGGTCGTCCGCGTCGCCGGCGAAGGCGAACTGGAGGACCTTCATGCCGGGCAGGCCGTTGGCGGTGCGCAGGGCGTCGACGTCGGGCGTGATGACGCCCAGGTCCTCCGCCACGAGCGGGAGCTCGCCGAGGGCCGCTCGGAGCGCGTCGAAGAGCGCCTGGCCCGGCCCGGCGACCCAGCGGCCCTTCACGGCCGTCGGCTCGGATGCCGGGATCTCCCAGTAGGCGGCGAAACCCCGGAAGTGGTCGATGCGCACCATGTCGACCAGGCCGAGGGTGGCGCGCACGCGCTCCACCCACCACGCGTAGCCGTCACGCGCCATGCCGTCCCAGCGGTACAGGGGGTTGCCCCAGCGCTGGCCAGTGGCCGAGAAGTAGTCGGGGGGCACGCCGGCCACCACGGTCGGCCTGCCGGTAGCGTCAAGGTGGAACTGGTCCGGGCGCGCCCACGTGTCGGCCGAGTCGTGGGCGACGAAGATCGGGATGTCGCCGAGGATGACGATGTCGCGCGCGCCGGCGTAGGCGTGGAGCGCGTCCCACTGCTCGCGGAACCAGTGCTGCCAGACGGTGTGCCTGGCAACGGCGGCAGCCAGCTCGGTCCGCGCGCGCGCCAGCGCCGCCGGGTCGCGGTCGCGCACGGGCGCTTCCCACTCGTTCCACGCCTTGCCGCCGTTCGCCTCCTTGAGGGCCATGAACAGGGCGTAGTCGGCCAGCCAGGTGGAGTTCGCGCGTGTGAACGCGTCCAGCGCGGCGCGCTCGGCCGCGCCGGCGGACGCGAGGAAGCTCTCGGCCGCCTTGGCGAGGAGCGTGAGCTTGCGCGGGATGAGGCTCCCGAAGTCGACGCGCTCCGGCGGCAGCGCCCGCAGGTCGGCCAGGTCGGCCGCGCTCAGGTGGCCGGCACGCTCGAGTGCCTCCAGGTCGATGAGGTAGTGGTTGCCTGCGAAGGCGCTGAAGCACTGGTACGGGCTGTCGCCGTAGCCCGTCGGGCCGAGGGGCATGACCTGCCACAGGCGCTGGCCGGCGGACTCGAGGAAGTCGAGCCAGGCGAAGGCCTCGCGCCCCAGCTCGCCGATGCCGTGCGGACCGGGCAAGGACGTCGGGTGCAACAGGACGCCCGCGCGGCGCGGCGCCGACGCGCTCACTTGTTCCACGCCTTGCCGATGGCCTTGGGAGCCACCGAGCGCCCGACGAAACCCGCCAGGACGAGCATGGTCAGGACGTAAGGGAGGCTCTGCACGACCGTGGGGGGCAGCAGCTTGCCGCCGCCGAGGAGGACCTCGGTGGCCTGGAACGCACCGAACAGGAGCGTGGCGCCGAGCACCCCGAGCGGGTGCCACTTCCCGAAGATCAGGGCCGCGAGGGCGATGAAGCCGCGCCCGCCGGACATCTCGCTGATGAACTGGTTGAGGTTGCCGATCGAGAGGTACGCCCCGCCCAGCCCGGCGAGCACCCCGGAGAGCATGACCCCCGTATAGCGCATGCGCGTGACGCTGATGCCGAGCGAGTCGGCCGCCTCGGGGTGCTCGCCGACAGAGCGCAGCCGCAGGCCGAAGGGGGTGCGGAACACCACGAACCAGACGACGGGCACGAGCAGGAAGGCGACGTAGACGAGGACGTTGAAGCTCAGGCCCGGGATGCCGAACAGCGAGAGCTCCGGCAGGCGCGAGCGGATGGGGTCGCTGATCGACGTGTTGTGGTAGAGCCCGGCGAGGACGACGGCGGGGATGCCGAGGCCCATGAGGTTGATGGCGGTGCCGGAGATGATCTGGTCGGCCTTGTAGCGGATGGACACGAGCGCGTGGACGCCGGCCACGAGCGCGCCGAGGACCATGGCGGCGAGGAGGCCGAGCCACGGGGCGAACCAGACCCTGGCCGTCGGATCGGCGCGCAGGTAGGGCGCCTCGACGAGCTGGGTGGTGACGGCGGCCGCCATGGCACCGAAGAGGATGATGCCTTCGAGCGCGATGTTGACGACGCCGGAGCGTTCGGAGAAGAGCCCGCCGAGGGCGGCGAACAGGAGCGGCGTCGTGGCGCGCAGCATCGAGGAGGCGAGGGCGAGCAAGATGACGGTGTCCACGGTTCAGCCCTCCCCCGCGCCTTCGCGCAAGCTCGCGCCGACACCCGCCGCGGACGCCCCGGCCCCCGTCTTCGCCGCGCTCGTGGCCGCCGAGGCGACACCGTCATCAGCGCCGCCCGTCGGCGGCTCCTGCCGCACGCTCCACTTGAGCGGGTTCGTGAGTCGCTCGGGCAGGAAACCCTTGGCCGCGATGAACAGCACGACGAGGGCGAGGATCATGCTCACGACGTCGCGCGTGAGGTCGGGGAACGTGATGTTGAGCACCGAGCCGCCGTACTTCAGGACCCCGAACAGGAACGCGGAAGCGACGATGAACGCTGGTTGGTTGGCCCCGAGGAGAGCGACCGCGATGCCGTCGAAGCCGTCGCTCGTCGGGATCGACTGGCGCAGGGCGTAGTCCTCCAGGGCGCCGCCGAGCACGTAGTGCGTGGCCGTGAGGCCGGCCAACGCGCCGCTGATCGCCATGGCCATGATCGTGTTGCGGCCGATGCGCGCGCCACCGTACTCGGCGGCGCGGGGCGAGAGCCCGACGGCGCGCAGCTCGTACCCCCAGCGCGTCTTGAAGAGGAACACGTGCACGAAGACGGCCATGAGGAGGGCGATGAGGAAGGAGAGGTTGAGCTTCGTCGGCGGGATGGCGGTGTTCACGCCCGCGATGCCGACGAGCGCGCCGAGGCCGTACAGGGCGCCGCCCACCAGGAGCGCTCCCACGAGGCGGGCGGTCCACCCCTTGAGCCTGCCGAGGCGCCCCACGCGGAAGGCGGCCACCACGGCGCCGAGCAGCGCGAGGACGGCGGCGTAGTCGATGCGCACGACGTTGACCCCACCGCGCGTGACGCCAAGCACGGCCGGGAGCTGCGGCAGCCGCGCGCCCACGTTGAGTGGCCGCGACTTCGGCTCGTTGCCGGGCACCTTGAACGGCATGTTCACCGTGATCGGCTGGTCGCCCGCGCGCGGCAGGCCCGCCACGACGCAGCCGGCCAGCAGGACCACCGCCCCGACCGCGAACGCGGCGCGCGGCGCGCGCTTGCTCGCGCGCCTCACGGTGGGGACGAGGAGGGCGGCGATAACGAGAACGAGGAAGACGCCGATGGCCACGAAGATGCGCACCGCCGCGGCGGCGAACACGTTGCCCGCGGAGAGGATGAAGAGCAGGACGGACGCGGCGACGAAGTTGAGGAGGATCGTGTTGATGACCTCGTTGGCGCCGAACCGCGCCTTGAGCCACCCGGGGAGCGCGCCCCAGAGGCCGCCGCCGAGCGCGGCGGACAGGACGGCGACGGGCAGCACGACGAGGCGCGGGCCCGGCACGTAGATGCCGGCGAGCATGGCGAAGATGGCGCCCATGACCATCTGGCCGGGAGCGCCGATGTTGAAGAGGCCCGCCTGGAAACCGAACGCCACCGCCAACCCCGTGAAGATGAGCGGGGTCGCGAACTTGAGCGACTCGGCGAAGCCGTTCACGGTGCCGAGCGAGTCGTGGAACATGGAGTAGTAGGCGTACCAGAGCGTGTCCAGGCGCCCGACGAGCCCGTCGAACGCGCCACCCACCTGCGCGCCGGCTCCGACGGGGGTGGCCTGGAGGGCGAGAATCACGACTGCCGCCGCGAGCAGCGCCAGGAGGATGGCCGTGGCCGGCACGGAGGCGGCGCGCAGCAGTCGGTCAAGCACCTGGCCGAAGCCCCTGAAGATCCTGGCGCCGAAGAGGAGCGCGAAGGCGCCCGTCACGACGGCGAGGAAGGCGCTCAAGCCCACGCCGGCGTTCGTGTACGGCAGGCGCCGGATGACGAGGCCGGCGGCGTCGGCTTCTGCCAGCCCGGCCGTAAGGTCGCGTTCGCTCGAGGCGGCGAGCAGCGCCTCGAGCTTGTCGACGTCGTATGCGGGCCGCGGCCTCTCGATGGCGCCACGCACCTCACCGAGGAACGCGTCGAACTTGGCAGCAGCGACGGAGCCGGTGAGGCGCTGCATGCCCCAAGCGGTGCCGACGACGAGGACGAGGCCGCCGGCCAGCCAGGCGAGGCGCCGCGCCTTGACGGGCAGCGCCCCCCCGGCGACCACGGCAGCCAGTCCCATGATGGTGAGCACGAAGACCGCGCCCTGCTGCGGGAGTTCGACGGGCTGGGTGCGACCGGTGAAGTCCACGTAACGCTCGGGGAGGAGGACGACGGCGCTGCGCGCGCCCGTCTCGCGGTTGATGGCGGCCCAGGGCGCGAATACGACCGCCAGCGCCGTCACCAACGCCAGCACGATCAGTGCCACACGTTCGTTCACGCTGGTCATCATACGTAGTGGCGGGCGCGGGCGGTTCGTGGGGCAACCGCGGGGCGGTAGGCGGTCAGAGACGCGACGTGGCGGTCGCCGACGGTTCTCGATCCCGCGGCGGGCGCTAACGCTTCACGAGCAGCCCGAGCTTCACGAGTTCGGCTAGGGCGGCGCGTTCGGCGGCGGCGGTGTCGTTACCGGCGGGTGCGGGCGCGAGCGCAGCCGCGCCCCCGAGGCCCACACCGCCTCCGCCGCTAGCGCCACGCCTCCGCTCTGGTGGCTCGGCGTCCGCGGCAGCTGGCACCGTGAGCAGTTGGTGACGGTACCCGGCGCGCAGGATGGCCTCGCGGGTGCGCCGCACGTGCGTCCTGACCTCCTCACGGTAGGCGCGGGCCTCGTCTGGCCCCGCGGGCAGCTTCTCGCCGGACTCGACATCGTGCAGCTCCAGCAGCGCGGCGGGCGGGTCAAGCTCGGTGGGCGCGAGGAGCTGCAGGAAGCCGACGTCCACGCCGCGCGAGCGCAGCGCAGCCAGGCCGGGCTCGATGGAGGCGTCCTCAAGCAGGTCGGAAACGACGATGACGAGCGCGCGCCCGCGCGCGGCCGGCAGCCCCATGGCGAACGGCACGAGGCCTGTGAGGGGCCCCGCCCCTGCGCCGGGGGTAACGCCGGCTCGGAGGGCGCCCGCGCCGTTCGGGAGCCCGTCCTTCACGAGCGCGCCGTTCGCCAGCGTGCCGTCGCTCTTCAGCAGCGGAGCGTCGTCTATGAACCGCCAGGTCTCGAGCATGCCGGCGCGCCCGCGCAGGCGCGGGGTGGCGCCGCCGAAGAGGAGGTGGACCTGGGTGGGCGCGTCGCGCTGCGCCACGTAGCTCAGCAGCCGCACGACGGTGCGCGCGTGCTCGAGCTTGCCGCCGAGGCCCATGCTCGCGCTGTTGTCGAGGACGAGGTGCAGCTCAACGGCCCGTTCGGCCTGGTAGAGGCGGGTGTAGAGGCGGCCCGTGCGAGCGTACACGCGCCAGTCGACGTACCTTAGCTCGTCGCCAGGCTGGTACGGCCTGAAGTCGTGGAACTCGACGCTCTGCCCCGCCTCGACGGCGCTGCGGTCGCCCCCGACGCGCGCCAGGGCGCGGGACGCGACGGCGTAACGGTCGAGCAGCGCCCGCGTGCCGGAGGCGAGCACGGTCAGCGGCCCTTGTCCACCTGCTCGAGCACCTGGGCGAGCACCTGGTCCTGGGTCATGCCTTCCACCTCGGCCTCGAAGCTGAGGAGGAGGCGGTGGCGCAGCGCGGGCAGAGCGGCGCGGCGCAGGTCCTCGAACTCGACGTTCGGCCGACCCGCAGCGAGGGCGTACCCCTTCGCCGCCAGGGTGATGGCCTGGGCGCCGCGCGGGCTCGCGCCCAGACGCACGAGCGGGTGCGCGTGCGTGGCCTCGACGAGGCGCACCACGTAGGCGATCGCCGCCTCGGCGATGGGCACGGCCCGGAGCATCGCCTGGAGCGTGAGGAGGCGGTCCTTGTCGACGACCGCGCTCGCCTTGGCCTCGGTCGTGCCCGTCGTGACGATGAGGATGCGCTGCAGCGTGGCCGCGTCCGGCCGCGGGATGACCACCTTGAAGAGGAAGCGGTCGAGCTGCGCCTCCGGCAGGGGGTACGTGCCCTCCATCTCGAGGGGATTCTGCGTGGCTAGGACCATGAACGGCTCGTCGAGCGCATAGCGCTTGCCGGCCACGGTGACCGCGCGCTCCTGCATGGCCTCGAGGAGCGCCGACTGCGTCTTCGGCGTGGCCCGGTTGATCTCGTCCGCCAGCAGCACGTTCGTGAAGACGGGCCCCGGCTGGAACTCGAAGCGGCTCTGCGCCGCGGCCTCGATGAAGACGTTCGTGCCCGTGACGTCGGCCGGCATCAGGTCCGGCGTGAACTGGATGCGCGAGACAAGGAGCGCGGAGACGTCCGCGAACGTGTGCACGAGCCGCGTCTTGCCGAGGCCCGGCACGCCCTCCAAGAGCACGTGGCCGCGCGCGAGCGCCGCCACCAACAGCTCCTCGACGACCCGCTCCTGGCCGACCACGACGCCGGAGATGGCGTTACGCATGGCGGCGAAGTCCTTGGCGAACTGCTCCGGTGTGACGGCTGAGCGGCCGCCGGTGGCGGGGGTGTTGCTCGCGTTGTCGTTCGGCACCTTTACACCTCTGGTTCGGGCGGGCGCGCAACCTGGGCGGCGCTTGGAGTACGGGGAGTATAGCCGTGGGGTGGCGAGCGGGACGTCGGGCCGTAGGCTGCCCGCTATCGACCCTAGGCAGCCATGCTGAGGGGCTAGCCGCGCTCCCTTAGCGACTTCGATCAGCCGGGCCGCCGACCATACGGCCCTGCAGAACAGATGGCCGAGCCGAAGCCACGCCTTTGGACGGGCATAGGACGGGCAGGGGTAACTAGCCTGAACGGTCGCGAGTGCAGCGGAGGGCTCATCTAGAACGCCACCGCTCTCAGGAGGCTCAATGCGAACCCACGTTCACCCGCGGTGCCCCATCCGCTCCCGGAGTCAAGCCCCGTTAAGTCTGTAATTTCCTCCAAGGTCAGTCATCGCTAGGCCGCCAGGCTCACCTCCTCACGGCTGGTCGGGGTTGAAGCTACGGCGCTGTCGAGCAGTTCCATATCCAAGTACTTCCTGCCCGATAGC
>CAUJFI010000109.1 GCA_963170125.1 Deinococcota bacterium
CTGTAGACAATAGCTGCGCGCCTGTCAAGGCGTCTTGCGGCCCGGATGGCGCGATTGTCGACAATCGGCCGGCGCGGGCTCGATGACTACCGAGGGCCGCGAACCCCTCGACAGCGGTCGGGTGTTGGGTGTTACAGTTCACGCTACTCATGCCGGTAGCCGCTCGGCCGACACGCAGAAGGCGCCCACGCCTCGACGTCTGGACCATCGCCAGCGTCGTCTTCCTGCTCCTGGCGGTCGCCGGCTCCTCGCTGCCTCGCCGCGGTTCAGCCTAGCGGCCGTACTCCTCGAGCACGGCCGCCGCGGGAAGGACCCGACCGAACAGCTTGGCGAAGGCCCGCAAGGAGGCGTCGTGGGACTCCTGGTCCCTGGCGGAGCAGCCGTCGTCCACGATCGTGCAGTGGTAGCCGCGATCGGCGGCGTCGCGGGCCGTGGTCTCGACGCACGCGTCAGTGGCGACGCCGCAGAACACGAGGTGCTCGACCCCGAGGTTGCGCAGGAGCTGATCGATGCCCGTGGACGTGAAGGCGCTCTTGGTGGTCTTGTCCAGCACGAGGTCGCCCGCCGCCGGCGCTAGCTCTCCGTAGACCTCGTGCTCGAACGTCCCGACGTTCGCGATGATCCTGCGCCCGTAGCGCTCCAGGGTCCTGAGCGCCGAGTCGCGGTGGAACGGCATCACGTCCGACCAGTCGGGGAGGGCCGAGCCGAGCCGGAAGTAGATGACCCGCGCCTGGCTCCGCCTGGCGCGCTCGATCAGCTTGCGGACGTTGGGGATGACGACCTCGTTCATACGCCGATCGCGGTAGGCGTACACCTCGGGGAAGTGCTCCTTGAAGACCGGCGTCCAGCCGCAGTCGGGGTGGCACGAGTAGTTCTGCATGTCGACGATGAGCAGCGCAGACTTCCTCGGCTCGATGGGCGGCCGGGGGTTGTCGGATGCCTTCGTCCTGGCCTTGGCCCAGGTCCCAACGTGGTCGTGCATCGACGCTCCTAACCCTGCTGTGAGGACGGCGAACGGGCGTGCCTCGCATACCGGTTCGGCGGCCGAGCGAGCAGGAGAGGCGCGGGTGGCCGCGCTGCCCGTTGCCCTCCCCCAAGTCTCCTATGTACTATTACACCAATCACTACCGGGAGGTGACGACCACATAGAGACCACCGCCTCGAGGAGCATAGTTCCGGATGACCTCCAGCCGGGCGGCATAGCCCGCCCGCGCTGAACGTACCAAGGGAGCCCAAGATGAAAGTACTGAACCGCCTGTTGGCCCTCGCTGCGGCGCTGTCCCTGTCGGCAGCCGTAGCGCAAGGCGCGCCGCCCCAGTCCAGCTTCGTGCTCGGCATGTCCGCCGAGACCGCCACCTTCTACCCGCCCGGCACCGGTGGCCTGTTCGAGCGCAACAGCTTCCTGCAGATCTTCGACTCGCTCATGCACCGCGAAGCGGACGGCACCGTGGTGCCGCGCATCGCCACGGCGTGGGAGGCGGTCGACGCCACCACCTGGCGCTTCACCATCCGGCAGGGCGTGAGCTTCACGAACGGCGAGGTCCTCGACGCGACCACGGTCAAGGAGAGCATCGACCTCTACCGGGCGCCCGAGAGCGTCGTGGCCTCGCGCTACCGCAGCATCGTCGACGTCGTGGCGGTCGACGACCAGACCGTCGAGATCCACACGAGCGTGCCAGACCCGTTCCTGCCGAACGCGCTGACCGACAACGCCTTCATACTGCCCACCAAGTACCTGGCCGAGGTCGGCAAGGAGCAGTTCGCCTCCAAGCCGATCGGCTCGGGCCCGTACTTGCTCAGCGACTGGGTGCGGGGCGATCGCATCGTGTTCTCCGCCAACCCCGACTACTGGAACGGCGTCGCCGGCATCCAGCAGGTCGTATGGCGCACCATCCCCGAGCCCTCCTCGCGCGTCGCCGCCCTCCAGAACGGCGAGGTCGACCTGATCTGGGAGATCCCGGCCATCCAGGTCCCGCTGCTCGAGCGCACCCCCGGCGTCCAGGTCCAGTCCGGCCCGTCGCCCCGCGCCGTCTACATCGGCCTGTGGCCCGATAGCCCCGTCGCCGGCGGCGAGCCGCTGCGCGACGTCCGCGTGCGCCAAGCGCTCAACTACGCCGTGAACAGGCAGGCCATCGTCCAGGCGCTGCAGCGCGGCTACGGCACGCTCATCAGCCAGCCCATCCCGCAGCCTACCTACCTCGGTTACGACCCGAGCATCGAGCCGTACCCCTACGACCCCGCCAAGGCCAAGGAGCTGCTGGCGGAGGCTGGCTACCCCGACGGCTTCACCATCGAGCTGCTCGCGACCGCGCGCTACCTCACGGCCGAGGAGTCGCAGGCCGTGGTCGCCGACCTGGCCGCCGTCGGCGTCACCGTCAAGCTCGTCGAGGTCGAGTACGGCCAGTTCGTCACGCGCCTGACGCAAGAGAAGTCCCAGTCGCCCATGTACTCGCTGTCCATCCAGGGCACGCAGGGCGTCGACGCCTACGAGATCTACAGCATCGCCATCGCCAGCACCGGGACGTTCAACTGGAACCACTACACGAACCCGGCCGTCGACGCGCTGGTGGCGCAGATGGCCAGCGAGTTCGACGACGCCACCCGCGCCGACCTCGCCAGACAGGCCGCCCAGCTCACGCACGACGATCCGCCGTGGATCTTCCTCTGGAACAACTCCTCGATCTACGGCCTCAAGGACGTCTGGCAGTGGCAGCAGCGCTCGGACGACCTGATCTCCGTCTACGAAGACGTCTCCTGGTAGATGAAGCCGCGGTTCCTGGTATCACGGCTGGCGCAAGCGGCCTTCGTGCTCCTGGGCGTGTCGTTCACCGTGTTCGCGCTGTCCCACCTGAGCGGCGACCCCGTATCGCTGATGGTGGGGCCGACGGCGACTCAAGCGGACATCGACGCCCTGCGCCGGTCGATGAACCTGGATCGTCCGTTCTTCTCGCAGTACGCCGCCTTCCTCGGCGGCGTACTGCGGGGCGACTTCGGTACCAGCCTCTGGCAGCACCAACCCGCCATCGGTCTCGTCCTCGAGCGTTTCCCCTACACCATCCAGCTCGCGGCCGCCGCCCTGTTGCTGGCACTCCTGGTAGCCGTGCCGCTCGGGATCCTGAGCGCCGTGTTCCGCAACAGCTTCCTCGACCGGCTGGCCATCGGCACGTCGCTCGTCGGGCAGAGCGTCCCCGGCTTCTGGCTCGGGCTGCTGTTGATCCTGCTGTTCTCCGTGACCCTCCGACTGCTGCCGACGGGCGGTAGCGGCAGCCTCAAACACCTGATCCTGCCGGCCGTCACGCTCGCCTCCTTCACGATGGGCCGCATCGCGCGGCTCGTGCGCACCAACATGCTCGAAGTCCTCGGCAGCGACTCGCTGCGCACGGCCCGGGCCAAGGGGCTACGCGAGTTCACGGTCGTCATCAAGCACGGCCTGCGCAACGCCGCCATACCCATCGTCACGCTCATCGGACTCGACGCCAGCGCGCTGCTCGGCGGCGCCGTCATCACCGAGACGATCTTCGCCTGGCCCGGCCTCGGGCGCCTGGTCGTGCAGGCCATCAGCCAACGCGACTTCCCGCTCGTCCAGGCCGCGACGCTCTGCATCGCGGTGATCGTGGTCGGTGTCAACCTGCTCGTCGACCTCTCGTACTCGCTCCTCGACCCGCGGGTGAACGCCTAGCATGGCGGCCGAAACCGTCCCGACCGAGCGGCTACGCAGGCGCCGCGGCAAGCGCCGCATGCCCGCGACGATCGTGGTCTCCGCAGCGGTGCTCGCCGTCATAGTCGTCTCGGCGCTGGCGGCTCCCATCGTCGCGCCTCACGACCCGCTCGCCCAGGACCTCATCAACCGCTCGCTGCTCCCGCCGGCGTTCGCGGGCGGCGATTGGTCGTACCCGCTCGGCACGGACGCGCTCGGCCGCGACCTGCTCAGCCGCATCATCTATGGCGGGCGCGTATCCCTACTGGTCGGCCTCGCCGCCACCACCATCGCCGGTCTTCTCGGGCTGGTGATCGGCGTCCTATCTGGCTACTTCGGCGGCTGGATCGACATCGTGTTCATGCGTATCGCCGACGTGCAGCAGGCGTTCCCCTTCATCCTGCTCGCCATCGTCGTCATGGCCGTGTGGGGCCCCGGCCTGTTCAACCTCATCGTCGTGTTGGGCGTGACCGGCTGGGTGATATTCGCCCGCGTGGTCAGGTCCATCGTCCTGGTCCTCAAGGATCAGGAGTTCGTCCAGGCCGCTATCGCCCTCGGCACGTCGACGCCCAGGATCCTCTGGAAGCACATCCTCCCGGGCGTCACGAGCACGATGCTCGTGCTCGCCACCTTCGCGTTCGTCCAGTTCATCCTGGCCGAGGCCGCGCTGAGCTTCCTCGGCCTCGGCGTGCCGCCGCCCGCGCCGACGTGGGGCGGCATCCTCTCGGAAGGCCGGGTCTACATGGTCATGGCGTGGTGGATCACGGCCCTGCCAGGCGTGGCCATCCTCCTGACAGTCCTCACCGTCAACCTGATCGGCGACTGGGTGCGCGACCGCCTCGACCCGCGCCTTCGCCACTGACACGCGCTTCCTCACGACACTAGGAGGGAACAGTTGCCCCAATCGGTCAAAGACGAAGCCACGCTGCTCGCGTTCTGCGAGCGGCACGAACTTCCCGTGCGCCGTCTCGGCACTACGCTCTTCGGCCGCGGCATCCACGCCATCGACCTTCCAGGTCGCGACCTTCCGGGTCGCGCGCTCTCCGGGCGCGACGCGCCGCCGCCCATCGTCATCACTTCCGGCTCGCACGCCACCGAGCCGGC
>CAUJFI010000110.1 GCA_963170125.1 Deinococcota bacterium
CCGTCACGGCGCGGCGGACCGCCACCGCGACCCCCCGCGCGTCGAACCCCATCAGCATCACGTCCGGCCCCAACTTCTCGTTTATGCGGTCGGCCAGGTCGTCCTCGCCCGCCTCGGCGGGGGCGCCGGTCAGCGCGGCTACGATGTCGTCGAGCGCCTCGGGGGGCTCAAGGAAGAAGTCGCCGCTGACGTGGACATCCGTCAGGCGCCCGTCGCTCAGTTCCAGATCGACCACCACCAGCTTGCCGCCGGGTTGTTTGAACTCGCCATGCAGGGGCATGTGGGCGATGATAGCGCCGCCATGCCGTCGCCCAGGTTGACCAGGGTCAAAGCGTAGTAAGCGGCTCGGGATTACTCTGCGCTTGACATGGCAGACCTGCCCGCACCGACCGTCCCCGCCCTCGCGAGTAACGTGGCGGCGCGCCTAGCGAACGCGAGCGTCGAGGTCAAGACCGAGACGCCGCTCCTCCCAAGAGCCGCGTTCTTCCTCATCTCGGTGGCGTCGCTCGTGGGCGTCTACTTCACGGGTAGGCTTCACGGCCTCGAGGGCGTCGGGCTCGTGTGGCGGTGGCTCCACTTCTGGGGTCTGGCCCTGACGTCCGGCATGCTCGCCTGGCGCCTGCTCTACCTCCGGCGCTCGGAGAGCGGCCTGAGCGACGAGCGCGTCGGGGTGCTCTTCCGCGACCTCCTAGGGCGGATCGGCGTGCTGCGCCGTTTCCTCGTCCCGCTGCTCCTCGTGGGGGCCCCGGCACCTTGGTTCGTCCCCTACCTGAGCCCGTGGCAGGCAGCGGCGCTAACGACCACCAGCCTGGCGACGGCCCTGGCCGTCCTCGGAGCGCACGAGCGCCGCTCCGCGGCGTTCGCCGCTTTCTCCCTCGGCCTGGCGGGCCTCGCGCTCTGGGGTTGGTCGGACAGCGCGGGCCTCGCCCCGTTGGCCGCCGTCAGGACCGTGCACCTCTGGGCGTTCGCCGCCTGGCTCGGGGGCGCGCTCTTCAACCTCGGCGCCGCCGTGCCGGCCGGGCGGCGCAACGCCAACCTCGACGCAGTCGTCGCCGGCGCGCGCCAGCTCGAGCGCTTCAGGTGGGTCGTGCGAACCGCCTTGCCGACGGTCATCCTCACGGGTGTGTGGATGGCTCTACGCTACGGGGGCGTCGCGAGTCCGTTCTGGCAAGCCGGTCTCGGCCTCCTCGTGCCTCTCAAGCTCGTGCTCATCCTCGCGCTGGTCGTCATCTTCATCACGTGCCCGCTCTACCGGGCGTGCTCGCCCGTCCGCGGCGTCTGCAACCTCGAGGACCTCGAGCCGGTCGGTCGGTGAGGGTGAGCGAGGCGCTGGAGCGGCCGTCTGCTAGCCGGGAGGCGCCGGAGCGGTCGGTGGCGGACCCGGGCGGGGGAGGCGCCGTCCACAAGCTGGACAACCGCGGCTCGGCCTGCTCGCTCGGCCTCCTGCGTGTGAAGCAGCGCCTAGCGGAGATGCCGTTGGGTGACGTCCTTGAGGTCGTGACGCGCGACCGCTTCGCGCCGTACGAGGTGCCGGCTTGGGTGGAGCGTCAGGGGTTGGAGCTCGTCTCGCTCGTGCGGTCGGGCGTCTGGCTCTTCTCGACCACCACGTTCACGATCCGGAAGACCGTCGCCGTGCTGCCACCCAGGCAGAAGGTCGTCTAGCCGAAAGTTCACGCGACCGCGCCATCGCGCTGGCCAGCTTCAGCACGCCGTTCCACCGCCGCTCCAGCATGCTGGGCGGTGGGGTGGTGGCGTGGTGCCTCAACCGCGCCGCCACCGCTCCCCGGTGCGCCTCCAGGAAGATGTACTCGCGCTTGGCGCGCGTGAGCGCGACGAACAGGACGTTGGCCTCGGCCTCCTCGTCGGCCGCGTCCTTCCCGGCGATGCCGAGGCCCTCCGGGCGCAGGAGCAGCACCCGCTGCGCCTCGCGCCCCTTCGCCTTATGGATGGTGGAGAGGAGCACGCCATCGCGGACGTCCTCGCGCGCCAGAAGATCGTGCGCCGCCGCTTCGAGCTCCGCGAACGTCAAGGACGGGGGCCGCAGCAGGGACGTCAACCGGCCGTGGGCACGGCGCTCCTGCCCAGCCCGCAGCAGTAGCGCGAGGGCGTGGTGCGAGTCCGCGCTACCCGTCAGGCGCGCCGGCAACGCCTGACTGGTGAGGAGCTGCCGCTCCAGGTGCGCGGCTTCCTCGCTAGCGTGGCGCCCGACGAGGCTCACGGCTGCGGCCGGCAGGCGCTCCGCGCCGCCGAACACGGTCCGTGCCAGCTCCAGGACCGTGTCGACGATCTCCTCGCCCAGGACCCGCGCCGGCACCCCGGCCTCTGCGAGCGCCAAAGCGATGCGCAGCAAGGGCGCGTTGACGCGGCTCAGCACCAGGTCGCCTGGCCGTGCGCCCCGGGCCAGGTTGGCCTCGAGACCGAAGCGCACCGTGCCCAGCCCGGCTCCCGGCGCGGGCTCCATCTCGGGCGCGAAGCGCCGGGCGAGCATGACGTGCCTGACGGGGCAGCGGTACGAGACGGAGAGCGGCAGCACGGCGGCGTCCGTCCGCACCCCGACGCGCTCGAGCGAACGGCGGTCCGCGCCCGCGAAGGCGTAGATGGCCTGGCGCGGGTCACCGACGAAGAGCGCCCGCGCGCCCTCGTCAACGAGCCGCATGACGAGCTCCAAGCTCATCCTGCTCAGGTCCTGAGCTTCGTCGACGCAGGCGAAGTCGTAGCGGTCGAGCGGATGAGGGTCCGTGGCGGGCAGGTAGACCATGTCCGTGAAGTCGACCTCGCCGCTCGCTGCTGCGCGCCTACCGTCCGTCAGAAGCGGAGCGAGCAGCGCTACCACGCCCGGCAGCGTGCCGTGCGGCACCGGACTCTCCAGGCCGTAGCGCGTCGCGAGGGCCATGACGGCGGCCGCGTCCGTCGGCTCGACCAGCTCGATCCGGGCGAAGTCGGCCAGCCTGGCCAGGAAGTCGGCTACCGTCCCGGACGCGAACTCGGGCGCGCGCGCCTCGAGCAGCGCGAGGGCGAGCCGCCGGTACTTGGCGGGGGCAGGCGAACCGCTCGCCACCGCCGGATGGCTCCGCACCAACGCGGCGCGCCCGAGGGCGTGGATAGTGGTCGCCTCGACGCCGGGCGGGAGGCGCGCCCGCAGCTCGGCAGCCGTCGAGCGGTTGAAGGCGAGGAAGCAGGCCTTCGTACCCGGCGGCAGGCGGCGTGCGACGCCGACGAGCGTGGTCGTTTTGCCGCTACCGGCGGTGGCCATGACCAGTCCGTGGTGCCGCGTTTTCTCCACGTGCTCGAAGACGGCACGCTGGTAGGGGCTCGGGGAGTCCGGCGCCGGACTTCCCGCCGCGGGCCGCTTGACTTTGGCTTCGACGGCTATGTGCATGAGAAGGTCCCGCCTCCGAGCATCGCCCGGCGGCGGGACCGTGAACTAGAGAACCGGGCCTAGGCCTGCTGGGCGCCAGTCCGGTGGTCGCCTTCGCGGCTCAGTCCTGGCGGACGGCTTCCTGCCTGCGCGGACCGTTGCGCCGGTGCTGCGGCGGTCGCCCGCTCGCCCCGCCGCGCTCGCCGCCTCGGTCGTCCGCTCGCTGCTGACGCTCTTGCTGCGGGCGCCTCGCCTGCCCGCCTTGCGGCTGGGACTGGCCAGAGCGGCCTTCGCCTCGGCCGTTGGAGCCCCGTGAGCGCTGACCGCTATGCGCGCCGCCGCCGGAATGCGGGCGCTGGCCGGCGGGTGAGCCGGCGCCAGCCTGTTGGTCGCGCGGGCCGCGGCTGCCGCCGCTGCCGGAGCGCCGCCGGTTGCCGCCGCGGCGCTCGCCACTGACCTCGCCACCGCGGGCGGTGGAACCCTCGCGCTTGCTGTCGAGGGCCTCGAGCTCGGCCACCGGGCCGGCGTAGCCGTCCACGGGTCGGCGCTCGATGCGCATGCGCAGGCGCCGCTCTAGCTGGCGCACGTTGTCCAGGTCGTTGATCGTGACGAACGTGAGCGCCTCGCCGCTGCGCTCGGCCCGACCGGTGCGGCCGATGCGGTGCGTGTAGGCCTCCGGCGTGTCGGGGAAGTCGTAATTGATGACGTGCGACACGCGGGCGACGTCGATGCCGCGAGCCGCGATGTCCGTGGCGACGAGCACGTGGTACGTGCCGTCCTTGAAGCCGTCCAGCGCTTCCTGCCTGCGCCGCTGCGAGAGGTTGCCCTGCAGCTCGGCGACGAAGTGGTTCGCCTTGTCGAGCGTGGCGGCTAGGCGCTTGGCGCGGTGCTTCGTCCGGGTGAAGACGAGGACGGAGCGGAGGTCCTTGCCCTTGAGCATCTCGAGCAGGAGGTCCGTCTTCGCGGTCTCGTCCACCGGGATGAGCGCGTGGTCGATGGTCTCGGCAGGAGCGACCCGGCTGATCTCGACCTTGAGCGGGTCCGTGAGGAGGTCGTCGGCGAGGTGGGCGATCTCCTGGGGCATGGTGGCGGAGAAGAGGAGCCGCTGCGCCTCTACCGGGACGGCCTTGAGAATCTGCCTGACCGACGGCAGGAAGCCCATGTCGAACATGTGGTCGGCCTCGTCCAGGACGAGCGCCTCGACCTGCGTGAGGTCGGCGTTGCCCCGCTGCATGTGATCGAGGAGCCTGCCTGGGCAGGCGACGATGATGTCGGCCCTGCCGCGAAGAGCGTCGACCTGCGGCTGGAAGCCCACCCCGCCGTACACGGTGGCGCTACGCAGGCCGGTCGCCTGACCGAGGGTGCGGAACTCGTCGTTGATCTGTTCAGCGAGCTCGCGCGTGGGGGCGACCACGAGGGCGCGCACGGTGCGGCGCTTGCCCCCGCCGCCGTGGCGGGCGCCCAGTGAGCCTACGGGACCGTTGCCTAGGAGCAACCGGTGGAGGATCGGGAGGACGAAGGCGGCGGTGTTGCCGGTGCCCGTCTGTGCGAGGCCGAGCACGTGGCGGCCCGCCATGGCTTCGGCGATCGTCTGCTGTTGGATGGGCGTGGGCTTCGTGTAACCCGCGGCGCGCACGCCGAGGCCTACCCGCGGGTCCAGGTCGAACCCGTCGAACGAATCTTGGTTTTGCATGCTGTTGTGTGTATCCTTCCTGGCCAACCACGAGCCAGGAAAGTTCAGGGCAAGCGGAAAGCGCGTAGCCACTCTACGACATCGCTGCTCAGGACGTGTCGGATGGCCGACATCGCGCCCCGCAGGGCTGACCGCCTGGCCCCGTCGGCCGGTCCGCCTAGCTTCGCGCCGCGTCGACCGCCGACCCCTCGATCTCCCCCAGGACGGCGATGATGGCCGTAGCGGTGGCCGTCTGGTTGTCCACCTCTGCACCGTTCGCGAAGGCCTCGTCGTCCAGGTAGCTTTCTGACCCGTTATGGCGCATGGGCCCAAGCACCACGTTCACGAGGCGCCCGTCGCGCCGCAGCCTGTTCCAGTGCGAGCCGCGCGCGAGGGGCCACCGGCCGGGGAAGAGGACGCGCCCGTACAGCGGGACGTGGTCGCTTGGGCTCCGCAGGTCGTAGAGGCGGTCGAGCGCGTCGAGCCCGGCGTCGCTCGCCATGACGCCCGCGAGCGAGACGACGGTGAGCGGCGCGTCGAGGGCGCGCTTCAGGAAGCGCGCGGCGACGATGCCGATCTGGACGCCGCCGCTGTAGCCGAGGACCGTGATGGGTACCCCGCTGCCCGGCACGTACCCCGCCCGCAGCAGCGAGGTCAGCATGACCTGGGCCTCGCCGCGCCCGTAGACGGGGCCGTAGCGCTGGTCGGCGGCCACCAGGACCTGGAAGAGGTTACGGATGTTGATGCTGAACGCGAGGAGCGAGTGCTTGCCGGCCAGCTTGTACTCGAACATCCGCCGCCAGAAGCGCGCCAACGGGCGTTCGTCGAGCAGTCCGACGTTGCGCACTGAGTAGGGCATCAGGTCGCCGAGGATGACGGCGCGCGGCAACGCGGCGTCCAGCTGATTGAGGAGACCCTGGACGTCATCGTAGTTCTCGGCGCCGACCTTGGCGATGCCATCCAGGTACACCACGAACTGCCGTGGCTCCTTGTCGCCGCCGATCCTGCGGTACGCGGCGTGACTGGCCTCGTGCGGGTGCTCCAGGCCTTCGCCGTACCAGCCCGCCCACCAGCCCAGCGTCTCGATAGGCGAGAGGAGCAGCGACAAGGTCAGCGCCCCGATCGCGACGGCGATGAGGAGCGTTATCACGCCGCCCCACCCGGCTTGCGGCCAGGCCGCCGCCTGGCTCTAACGCGCGGCTCGGCTAGACCCGGCTCGGGCGCGGAGTCGATGAGCTCGAGCCACTCGCGCCTGTTGGTCACGAGTGGCACGCCGGCGGCCTGCCTGCGCGCCAGTCTGGCGAGGGCGATGAGGGGCCCACCCACGGTGCGCTGGACGCTGACGAGGATGAGCGCGCCGAGCGCGACGGTCAGCAGCGCCTCGAGGGGCGCCAAGCTCAGGCCCTCCGCCACGCCGACGATCGTGGCTACCACGCTCCAGATCCAGAGCAGCACGGAGATGGGCAGCCCCAGGTACGGGATGAACGAGAGGTAGCCGAAGAGGCGTGGCGCCTGGCCGAGCGCGACCATGCCGGCCACGAACGAGAAGGGCACGTCGATGCGCAAGGCGTACCGTGCCAGCAGGTACACGGAGAGTGCGAAGAAGAGGTAACCGAACGCGAAGATGAAGGCGGAGATCAGGAGCGAGATGGCGAAGCGCCGCGGCGAGACGCGGTTGACGAAGAGCACCACGCTCTCCCCGACGGCCTCCGAGAGGCCGGCCGCGAGGAGGACGTAGAAGGCTAGCCGTAAGGCCCCGCCGCCCAGGCGGAGGAGTTCGGTGGTGCCCGGCTGCAGGAGGAGGGTGTCGCGGATGAGCGCGATCGCGGTCTCCAGGTCGAGCATCATCAAGACCCTATCAGTAAGGAGGACGGCGCGCGCTTCTTGAGCGGACCGTGCCGATGTGCTAGCATCGCCAGGCTATCGGCACCTCGAGCCGAGGGTTCGTCGCGGACGGAGTTCGCTGCGGACCTAAGCGATGAGGGCGTGGGACCCGGCCGGGACCCAGAGGATTCCAAAGCGCCAAGCAGGGCCCGAACAGCCCATGCGTACATAGGAAGAACGAGGAGCAACGTGTCACAGAACGCATCCGCGATGAAGCGCCACCGCCAGTCCGAAGAACGGCGCCTCGCCAACCGGGCCAAGAAGAGCACCATCCGCACCTTCACCAAGAAGGCGGTCGCCGCCGCCGAGTCTGGTGACTTCGCCGCCGCCGCCAAGTACCAGAAGGTCGTCCAGGGCCTCGTCGACCGCGCCATCAAGTCGTCCACCTTGCACAGCAACACGGCCGCTCGCCGCAAGTCGCGCCTCGCCAAGCGCATCAACTCGCTGCAGCAGGGCAACGCTCAGTAGATCTCGGCAGTTGGCGGTTGGCCCTTCGCGGGCCGCTCATGCCGGACCGGCGGGCAAGAAAGCCCGCCGGTCCTCGTTTGGTGTGCCTTACGGACCTCGGCGCGCGGCGACGCCCCGCGCGCTAACGCCCTCCGGAGCTCGCGGACCGTTGCCGTGCGCCTCGGTATGCTGGCCGGATGAACGCAGTACCTTCCGAAGGCGTCGACGGTCGTGGCGGACCAAGGGTCGTGCTCGTGCGCACGAAGGAGTCCGCGAACATCGGTGCCGCCGCGAGGGCCATGTTCAACTTCGGGCTGCACGACCTGTGGCTCGTGGCGCCGCGATGCCGCGTCGACCACCGGTCGTACGACCTCGCCACCCACGCCGAGCCCGTGCTGAAGGGCGTTACCCAGGTCGCCACGCTCGACGAGGCCCTGGCGGACGTCACCCTCGCCTTCGGGACGAGCGCGCGACCGCGCAAGGCCGAGAACTACCAGGTCATCACGCCGCGGGCCGCCGCCGCGAAGCTCGGCAGGGGCACCGCAGTCGTGTTCGGCCCGGAGGACCATGGGCTGGCCAACGAGGAACTCACCCGCTGTCAGGCGCAGATCGTGATCCCGACTGTGGACTTCGCCTCGCTCAACCTCGCCCAGGCCGTTCTGGTAGTCGCGTACGAGTACGCCCAGGCCGGGGGTCGCCCCGAGGCGCCCGCGCTGGCCGGGGACGGCGGGCCGAGCGACCCCAGGCACACGCCCGCTAGCCGCGACCAGCTCGAGCGCTTCTACGCCCAGCTGGAGGAGACCATGCTGCGGATCGGCTACACGGACGATTGTCGGGCGCCGGGCATGCTGCGCGTGTACCGCGGGCTCGTCGACCGCGCCGGGCCGACGGCGCACGAGGTCGCGGCTTTCCGCGGTCTGCTCAGCCAGGTGGTCTGGGCCACGGGGCAAGCAGAGGCGAGGTCCGAGGCACCGCGTTCGGGTCCGGGCGAGCCCTGAACCCGCGCTCAAAGTCCGGCTAGCGCTTTGGCCTTGCCGAGCACGTCGTCGAACATCGCCGGCGTGAGCCTGCCCGTGTTGGTGTTCTGGAAGCTGACGTGATAGCTGTCTATGAGGGTTAGGGCGCCGCTCGCCTGCCCGCCTGGCAACCCGCCCAGCTCATGCACCGCCCCATGGGCGAACGGATGGGCCGCCAACGTGGTGCGCAAGCCGCGGGAGCGCCATACCGCGAGCGCGGCCTCGTGACCGATCTTGCCGATGGCCAGCGCCACGCGGGCCGAGCCCAGGCCGTCGAGGTCGTGGGCCAGCCAGCGCCTGCAGTCGACCAGCTCGTCGCGCTCCGGCCTGTTGCCGGGCGGGACGCAGCGCATGGCCGCGGTGATCCACACGCCCGTGAGCGTGAGCCCGTCGTGTCGCGCGGTGGCCTCCGGCTGCGACGCCAACCCGGCGCGGTGCAGGGCTGGGTAGAGGAAGCCGCCCGAGGCGTCGCCGGTGAACATGCGCCCTGTGCGGTTGCTCCCGTGGGCGCCGGGTGCCAGGCCGACGAGGACGAGCTTGGCGTCCGAGTCGCCGAAGCCGGGCACGGGCGCGCCCCAGTACTGCGCGTCGCGGTAGGCGCGGCGCTTCTCCCGCGCGACGCGCTCGCGGTACTCGACCAGCCGGGGGCAGAGCCGGCACGAGGCCAGGGCGGGCGGGTACGGGTCGAAGGTCGGGGCCTCGGCGGGCGGGTCCTCGCTAGGCGAGCTCATCCGGTTAGGGTAGCGCGCCCATCAGGCCGGGCCGGGCCAGCCGGCTACCTGCTCTGGCCGTCCCGGCGGCCCCGGGCCCCGGGCGGCGGGGTAGGCTTCGGCATGGTGCGCACCCCGGACTTCGAGGGTTTCCATCCGGACGCGCTGCGCTTCTTCAGAGAGCTGCGGGAGAACAACGAGCGCTCGTTCTGGCTGGCGAACAAGGCGCGCTACGACGAGCACGTCAAGGCGCCGATGGTGGCGCTCGGCGCTGCCCTGGAGGGCGCCTTCGGCGAGCCTCACCTCTTCCGCCCGTACCGCGACGTGCGTTTCAGCAAGGACAAGCGGCCCTACAAGCTGCAGGTCTCCATGGTCTTCGGCGGCAACGGACCGATGACGGTCGGGTCGCGCTACGTCCAGTTCGACGGCGGGGGGCTCTACGCAGGCGGCGGCGCGTACATGCTGGCGCCCGAGGCCTTGGCGCGCTTCCGGGTCGCCGTGGCGGAGGGGCGCAGCGGCACCGAGCTGGCCGAGAGCCTAACCGAGTTGGAGCAGGCCGGCTACGCCATCGAGGGGGAGACGCTGCAGCGGCCGCCGCGCGGCTTCGAGGCCGACCACCCGCGCATCCGTTTGCTCAAGCACAAAGGCATCTACGTCGGTCGCTCCTTCGAGCCGGCCGCCTGGCTGTACGGGCCCGAGGCCCTCGACCGGGTGGCCAGGGTGTTCGGTGACGTGGAGCCGTTGGTGGCGTGGTTACGGCGGCATGCCGGTTGAGGAGTGACTGGGGCCGTGCCCGGCGCTCGAGTCAGCGTGTGTCTTGGCCCGGGCGACCGAAAACGGCGCCTCCTCAGAAGCGCCGTTCCCATCGTACTTCCTATGGTGCGCCCGAGAAGATTCGAACTCCTGACCTTCTGATCCGTAGTCAGACGCTCTATCCAACTGAGCTACGGGCGCGTGTCACCCGGCCTCGTGGCCTGGGCACGAAAGGATATCACGGGCGGGCGCTGCTTGTGCAACTAGGCCGGTCGTGAACGCGTACGAGGGCAGCTGCCGATCGGCCCCTTGGCGTACGCTGACGAGGCCGTGAGCCGGCACCGGACCGCATGACAACCCCGCTCGACAATCCCAGGGCCCCCGCGCTCCACCGCGCCAGGGTCGCGGTCTCGGCGCTCTTCTTCTGTAACGGCGCCATGTACGCCAGCATCCTCCCGCGCTACCCGGAGATCAAGACGGCCCTCGGCCTGAGCGACGCGGCCTACGGCCTCGCCATCGCCGCCTTGCCGGTCGGCGCGCTGGTGTCCGGCCTGGCCGCGGCCGCGCTCGTCCGGCGCGTCGGCTCGGCCCGGTTGGCGGCCTACGGGTCGGTGGTCCTTGCGTTGGCGATCCTGGCCGTCGGGCTCTCGGCGACACCGCTGCTCTTCGCCCTGGCCCTCTTCACTGTCGGCCTGGTCGACTCCGTCGTCGACGTGGCGCAGAACGCGCACGGTCTACGGGTGCAGCGTGGCTACGGGCGCTCGATCATCAACTCCTTCCACGCCATCTGGTCGCTCGGTGCGGTGTCGGGCGGCCTGCTCTCGGCCGGCGCCGTCGCGCTGCGGCTGCCGCTGGCGGCTCACCTATCCCTTACGGGCGCGCTGTTCTCGGCGGTCGCGCTCCTGGCTCTACGGTCATGCCTGCCAGGTCCTGACGAGGTGGGTCGTCGGCCGGGGAGGACGGCCGGTGCCTCGGTCGGAGGCAGCTTGGCCGCCCTGCGCCGTATCGCACCGACCGTGGCGGCGCTCGCGCTCATAGCCGTCGCCGGCGTCACCGTCGAGGACGTCGGTGGCAGCTGGTCGAGCCTGTACCTTCGCGAGTCGTTGGGCGCGCCCGGCGCATTGGCGGCGTTGGGGTACATCAGCCTGGTCGGCTTCCACTTCCTGGGGCGGTTGCTTGGCGACGGCATGGTCGACCGTCTCGGCCAGCGCGCCGTTGCCCGGTTGGGCGGTCTGCTCGCCGCGGTCGGCATGGGCGCCGCCCTGGCTTTCCCTACGGTGCCGAGCACGCTCCTCGGCTTCGCGGCCGCCGGCTTCGGCGTGGCGACGCTGGTGCCCGCCGCGCTGCAGGCCGCCGATGCGCTGCCCGGGCTGCGGCCCGGCACCGGGCTGGCGCTGCTCACGTGGCTGATGCGCCTCGGCTTCCTGCTCTCCCCGCCGGTCATCGGGCTGATCTCTGACGCGAGCGACCTGCGCACGGCGCTGCTCGTCGTGCCCTTTGCCGGGGTGCTGGTGTTGGTGTTGTCGGGCGTGTTGCGGCCGCGATCGTGAGGGTCCTCGACGCTTCGGCCGCGGTCGCCCGCCTCGGCGGCTACGCTCTGGAGCTTCTCCACTTCGGCCTGAAGAACGCCCGGGCGTGCGTCTTCCCGGTGTACGTGTTCGTCATGCTGGCCCTGTCGCAGCTGGTGCCGTTGCCCATCGCCCGCTACGACTTCATGCTGTGCGCCTGTATCGCGATGCAGGCGGTCATGCTCGCCACCGGGCTCGAGACACGCGACGAGCTGAAGGTCATCACCCTCTTCCACCTGCTCGGGCTTGGCCTAGAGCTGTTCAAGACGCACGCGGGCTCATGGTCGTACCCCGAAGCGGCGCTGGCGAAGGTGTGGGGTGTGCCCCTGTACAGCGGCTTCATGTACGCCAGCGTCGCAAGCTACATGATCCAGGCTTGGCGGCTGCTTCGGCTGCGGTTCCTCGGCTGGCCGCGGGCTTGCCTCGTCGTGCCCCTCGGCGCGCTCATCTACCTGAACTTCTTCACCAACCACTTCCTGCCGGACCTCAGGTTCTGGCTCGTGGCGGCGGTGCTGGCGGTCTTCGGGCGCACGTGGGTGGCCTTCACGCCGCTGACCAAGGAGCGGCGCATCCCCCTGCCCTTGGCCTTCCTGTTGATCGGACTGTTCGTGTGGTTCGCCGAGAACATCGCCACCTACTTCGGCGCCTGGCAGTACCCGCATCAGGAGGACGGTTGGCGCCTGGTGAGCTTCCACAAGCTCTCCTCGTGGGCGCTTCTCGTGATCGTGAGCATGATGGCGGTGGTGCAGCTCAAGCGCGTCAAGGGCGGCAGGGCCGACGAGCGTCAGGACGTGATGCCCTAGGCTTCGGTGACTGACACAACATGAGAGCCGGCCTGCACGAGACCGGCTTCCGGTGCCCCTTAAGGCGACTTGGTTTGGCGGAGAGGGAGGGATTTGAACCCTCGATGGAGGTTTTGGCCCCCATACTCCCTTAGCAGGGGAGCGCCTTCAGCCGCTCGGCCACCTCTCCACGTTGCCCTGCTGATCGTACCTTGGCGGAGGGTGAGGGATTCGAACCCCCGGACGGGTCACCCCGTCTACGGTTTTCAAGACCGCCGCCTTCAACCGCTCGGCCAACCCTCCGGTCAACCGCTGAAGCACAACATAACCCTGCGGCAGCTCCCTGTGCCCGTCCGAGACCTGGCGCGCCCCTCGGGAGACACGTGTCAGGGACCGTCCGTCCGGTCAGCGTAGGCAAGTATATGTGCGCCTTCTGGGGGTGTCAACGACGAGCCGTGGGTCTCCTCACGCCACGTCCACGCCCGCTCGCCACGTACTCCCCTGGAGTTCCCCCTTATGGACCGGCCGCGGCCACCATGCATGATGAGAGCACCGGCCGGGCTCACTTCTACGAGACCAACTGGACTAGCCGATCAGCCTGGCCAAGCCCTCGGCCAACGAGGCGACCCACCAGAGCCTGTCGTGGCCGCCGTTGAACTCCACGTAGCTGAGGTCGTAACCCTTGGCTAGCAGCACGTCGCGCAGGTGGCGGGTGTGGTGTAACATCCCGCGCTCGTGCAGGCCGACTTCGAGCCGGAACTTCACGGGCAAGCGCTCGGCGCGGGCGAAGCAACGGTTGAGCCACGCGGGCTCCTCGCCGAGCGCCCGCGTCGTCGGCCACCAGAACGAACCCGACTGGCTGTAGACGTTGCCGAACCGGTGTGGCGCGCGCAGCGCGGCGTAGGCGGCCGTGAGTCCACCGAGGCTGGACCCGGCGATGATCGTGCGCTCTGGTGCGAAGGCCAGACCCTCGCCGGCCAACCTTGGGAGCAGCTCTTCGTCCAGGGCGTCCACGAACACCGGTGAACAGGCGAGTTCCCTTAGGCGGGTCGGCGCGTCGACGGAGTCGATCAGGACGGCGGTCATGGGCGGCAAGAGGCCGGCGGAGATCGGCGCGGCGAGCACGGCGTCGATCAGGCCGCGGTACGCCCAGCCCTCGCCGTCCGTCATGACCAGCAGCCAGTCGCCTCGTCCGGCCGCCGACGTGTAGGTCCACACGGAGCGTTCGTTGCCGAGGAGCGCGCTCTTGAAGCGCGTCTCCTGGAGCTTGCCCGAGGTGGGGCGTCCGGGGCCGCCGTCGGCGTCGGAGGCGCCGCTCGCGACGCGCTTGGAGGCGGTCGTGGGGGCTGCCTCTGAGCCGGAGCCGGTGGCGCTCACCGTGGTCGCCGGTGCGCCGGGCAGCTCGACCCACGATCCGTCGGTCACGAGCGCCTGCCACGCGCCTGCCCGCCTATGCAGTGGGTCCGGTCGGGCGCACACCTGGGCGCCGAACCAGTGCTCCAGGTCGACGCGCGGCGTGCAGCTGCCTGCTGCCAGCGAGCGCTCGACGAAGGCGAGCGCGCTGGCCGGCGGTTCGTCCGGCGGCGTGCCGAGGGCGTAGCTCGCGCGCCAGTCGGAGCGCATGCGCAGCGTCAGGTGGCGTAGGTCGGTGCCTGGCAGGTGGCGAAGCACGCTGTCGGAGTACGCGTCGGGCTCCGTGACGCGGTTGGCCAGGAGCACCACGTCCTTCGTCGGGTCGCTCTCGCGTGCCAGGAACGTCACGAGGAGCTCCTCCGTGGAGTCCGGTGCCGGCTCGACGAGCGGGGTGCCGACCACCTCGGCGTGGCGCCAGAAGTCGGCGAGGGCGCCTCCCCCGCCGGCGGCGAGCGCGACCCCCAGCGCTTCGATCGTGGGGCTGCCGGCGAGCTGGGGACCCGGTCTCTGAGGTTTGGGAGGGACGGTGATGCCCGAGGTCGGGCGCGGCAGTGGGTCTTCCATCGCCTAATCTTGACCGATTTACTCAGGATACGGTAGCGTCTCACCGTCAGCGCCCCGCTCGGCCGGATCCCGGCGCGCGCCGCAGCCCGTCACGGGCAGGAAAGGACCATCACGACATGACGACTGGCACAGGTCGTTTCACCCTTCGCAGCCTCGCTCTCGCTCTGGCGCTCGCGCTCGTGGCTCTCGGCTCCGCCCAGGGCGCGAGCTGACCCCGCACCTTCACGAACGCTGATGGCACGACCACCGTCATCCCGAGCCGGCCGCAGCGCGTCCTCTCCACGTCCGTCAGCGTCACGGGCAGCCTGCTCGCCATCGACGCGCCCGTCGTCGCCAGCGGCTCCGCCGGTAACGGCACCTACTTCGCGCAGTGGGGCAAGGTGGCCGAGGAGCGGGGTGTCGTGAACGTCTGGCCGGCCGGCGCCGTCGACCTCGAGGCCGCGTACGCCGTGCAGCCCGACCTCATCGTGGTCTCCACGAGCGGCGCCGACTCCACTCTCGACCAGCTCGCCGAGCTGCAGGAGATCGCCCCAACGATCGTCGTCGACTACGGCGGCCAGACGTGGCAGGAGCTCGCCACGCAGCTCGCCGCGGCCGTCGGGATCGAGGCGCACGCCGCCGAGGCCATCGCGGACTTCGACGCCTACGTGGCCGCCGCCAAGGTCCGGATCCACGTGCCCGCCGGCACGGCCAACATCATCAGCTTCAACGGCGCCGGCACGACCAACCCGATCGCTCGGGCCGTCGGCGCTCACGCGCAGCTGCTGAGCAGCCTCGGCTTCCTGATCGAGGACCCCGACCCGGCATGGCACACCCAGGCCACCCTCCGTAACGACTTCGTATGGGCTGAGTTCGAGCGCCTGACGGACCTTACCTCGGAGACGACCTTCCTCCTGCGCGTCGGTCCCGACGGCGTCGCGTCGTTCGTGTCCGAGCCCGTCCTCGCCAACATGCCGTCGGTGAAGACGGGTCAGGTCTACGGTCTCGGCGTGAACTCGTTCCGCATCGATTACTACGGCGCCACCGAGATAGTCGACGGCATCGTCGCCGAGTTCGGCAACTGAACGACCTCGTGGCGCGCCGCCCGCTCGTGGTGGTCGCCAGCGTGGCGCTCCTGGCGGTGCTCGCCCTGCTCAGCTTCGCGGTGGGCACCAAGCCGCTAGCGCCCAGCACCACCTGGGACGCCGTCTTCGACTTCGACCCCGCCAACGCCGACCACTTGCTCGTCAGGTACCTGCGCCTGCCGCGAACTGCGCTGGCCCTGGTGGTCGGCTGTTGCCTCGGGGTGGCGGGGGCGGTCATGCAGGCGCTCACGCGCAACGCCCTTGCCGACCCCGGCATCCTTGGCGTCAACGCCGGTGCGGCCGCGGCGATAGCCGCCGCCATCGCGTTCTTCGGCGTCACGAACGTGACGAGCTACATGTGGTTCGGGCTCCTCGGCGCCGCGCTGGCCGGGTTGGCTGTCTTTCTCCTCGGCGGCATGCGGCGCGGGTCGAGCCCAGTGAGGCTGGTGCTGGCGGGCGCGGCGCTCTCGATCGTCCTCCTCGCGCTCACCCAGGTCATCATCGTCAACAGCGAGGAGACGGTGTTCGACCAGTTCAGGCACTGGACGGTCGGCTCGCTCCAAGGGCGCGGGACCGGCGTCGTACTCCCCGTGAGTCTCCTGGCGCTCGTGGGCGTCGGGACGGCGTTCGGCCTGGCCAAGGCGCTCAACGCCGTGGTCCTCGGCGAGGAGGTGGGGAGGTCGCTCGGCACCGACCCTGTCAGGGTCTGGAGCCTGACCGCCCTCGTCGTGATCCTGACGAGCGGGGCGGCCACCGCCGCCGCCGGGCCGGTCGGCTTCGTCGGCCTCACCGCTCCGCACCTCGCGCGCTTCGTCACCGGCCCCGATCATAGATGGGTGCTGCCCGTCTCCATGCTCTTCTCGGCGATCCTCGTGCTCGGCGCCGACGTGTTGGGTCGCGTCGTGGCTCCGCCCGGCGAAGTCGGCGTGGGGATCATGGTCGCTCTCATCGGCGGCCCGTTCTTCGTCTACCTGGTGCGCAACCGGAAGCTGGTGCAGCTGTGAGCGCACCGGCCGCGCACCGGAACGCCTCGCCGACTGTGGCCAAGCATGCCGCTCGCGGTTCGGCCGTGTGGCGCTGGCGCGGCCTCTCGCTCGCCTGGCGGCCCAGGCGGGCCGCGGTCGTGCTCGCGCTCATGGCCACTACCGCGCTCGTCGCCGCCGTCGCCATGACCGTAGGGACCTTCCACGTGGCGTTGGCCGACGTCCTCGCGATCCTCGCCGGCAGGGGGGAGGGCGGCGTCGCGGAGAGGATCGTCATGAACATCCGGCTGCCGCGCGTCCTCGCCGGCGTCTTCGCCGGAGCCGCGCTCGGGGCGTCCGGAGCCGTGTTCCAGTCCGTGTCGCGCAACGCGCTCGGGTCGCCTGACGTCATCGGCTTCACGACCGGCGCCGCCACGGGCGCCATCTCCCAGATCGTCCTCTTCGGCGGCGGCCCCAACCAGGTGGCCGTCGCGGCCGTGATCGGCGGGGTGCTCACGGCGGCGGTCGTCTACCTCCTGGCGCTCAGAGGCGGCATGGTGGGCGGCTACCGCCTCCTGCTGACCGGCATCGGCGTCGGCGCCATCCTCGGCGCCCTCAACGGGTTGCTGCTCGTCAGGGGCGCCCTCGACGACGCCGTCAACGCCAACCTCTGGCTCGCCGGCTCGCTCAACGCGCGCAAGTGGACCCACGTGTACCCCGTCATGCTCGGCACGCTCGCGCTCGTGCCGCTGCTCGCCCTCGGGGCCAGGCGCCTCTCGCTCATGGAGATGGGCGACGACCTCGCCAGGCAGCTGGGCGTGGCGGTCGAGCGCACGAGGCTGCTCAGCGTGTTCGGCGCGGTCCTGTTGGCCGCCTTGGCCACCGCCGCCACCGGCCCCATCGCCTTCGTCGCGCTGGCTGCGCCGCAACTGGTCGTACGCCTCGGTGGCCGCTCCGACCTGCCGGTGATCGGCGCCGCGGCCATGGGCGCGTGCTTGCTGGTGGTGGCCGACCTTGTCACCCAACTCGCCCCCTTGGGCGCCAACCTCCCGATCGGGCGCATGACGGGCGTCATCGGGGGCGTGTACCTGATCTGGCTGCTCACACGCGGTCGGAACCTATGAGCGAGCTGCTGGCCGCCCGGGAGGTGACGCTCGCCTACGACGGCGCGACGGTCGCCCGCGACGTGAGCGTCGCCGTTCCTGCCGGGCGCGTCACCGTCATCATCGGTCCGAACGCGTGCGGCAAGACCACGTTGCTGAGGGCGCTGGCGCGCCTGCTCGCACCGAAGAGCGGCAACGTTGTGCTGGACGGGAAGGACATCCGCAGGTACGGCACCAAGGAGGTGGCCAGGCGCCTCGGGTTGCTGCCGCAGGCGATGACGGCACCCTTCGGCATCACGGTCGCCGACCTCGTCGCCAGGGGGCGCTTCCCGCACCAGGAGCTGTTCAGGCAGTGGTCGCCCGCGGACGAGGAGGCCGTTCAGGCGGCCATGCGCCTCACGCGCGTTACGGCGCTGGCGGAGCGCGAGGTCGACGAGCTCTCCGGCGGCCAGCGCCAGCGCGTGTGGCTAGCCATGGTGCTGGCGCAGCAGACGCCCCTCATGCTCCTCGACGAGCCGACCACCTACCTGGACATCGCGCATCAGCTCGACGTGCTCGAGCTCTGCCGCAAGCTCAACCGCGAGGAGGGGCGCACGCTCGTGATGGTGCTCCACGACCTCAACCAGGCCGCGCGCTACGCGGACCACCTCGTCGTGATGAAGGACGGCGCCGTCGTGGCGGAAGGCGCCCCGGCCGACGTGCTGACGGTCGAGCTGCTCGCGCGCACTTTCGCCCTCGAGGCGCGCATAGCGACCGACCCGGTGTCCTCCACACCCATGGTGATCCCGGTCGCCAGCCTCGAGCGACACGACTGAGCTTGCGTCATCCGATGCCGGCGACGAACCGCTTGGCGAGCGCCAGCGTGTCGGTGATCGCCGTACCGACCACCACCGCGTGTGCCCCGGCCGCGAAGGCGGCCTTGACCTCCTCCGGTGTGCCGTACCGCCCCTCGGCGACGACCGGCCGGTCCTGCGCCGCGGCCAGGGCGGCGACGAGCGCCAGGTCCGGTCCGGTCGGCGGCGGCTCGCCGTTCGTGTAACCCGCGAGGGTGGTCGCCACGAGGTCGGCCCCCGCCTCCGCGGCGGCCACGCCTTCCGCGACGCAGGAGACATCGGCCATGATCGGCAGGTCGACGAAGGTAGCGCGGATCTGTCGGATGAGCTCGGCGGCGCTCGGCGCCCCCGTTCCCGTGCGTGGCCGCAACGTCGCGTCCACCGCGACCAGGTCGGCACCGGCGGCCACCAGCGCCTCGGCGGAGGCGAGGCCGGGCGTGATGTAGGCGACGGGGTCTATGTCCGGGCGCTTGTCGATGCCGATGATCGGGACCGAGACGTTCGCCCTGATCGCGGCCACGAACGCCGGGCCGTCGGCCCGGATGCCGACGGCGCCGGCCAGCTCCGCCGCCCTCGCCATGGCCGCCATGTGGCTCGGGTGGCGCAACGGCGAACCCTCCGGCGCCTGGCACGAGATGACGAGGCCGCCGCGCAGCGCCGCGATCACGGCGCGCGCACGCGGACGGGCGGTCGGCCAGACCGGCAGGGCGCTCACGCCGCCCCTCCAGCGCGCTGGACGCCCGGTGCCGCGCCCCGTTCGGTACCGCGTTCGTCGGCGCGCTCGATGGCGTAATCGATCTCGAAGACGCGCTGCCACGGGAACGCGAGGTGCGTCACCCGGTAAGGCAGCCCGAACCTCAGCGTCTCGGCGTCGAGGTCCGCGCGCGCCTGGTCGGCCACGGCGCCTTGCCGCGCCGCCGGCACGAACCCGCCCAGTCCGAGGGGCTTGAGCTCTGGCTGCAAGAGGAGGCGGGTGCGCACGCGCGCCTGGTAGAGCCAGTCGTCGACGAGGCGAGCGGCGACGGCCAGCTCCAGCGCGGCGCGGTCCGCGCCGAGGGTCGCCAGGCAGCCGAGCGTCACGGCCGAGCCGAGGGCGTTGCCCGCCGTGTTCCAACCCCCGTAGCCGACGAGCAGCGGCAGCGCGCCGTCGGTGGCCAGCCCCGTCATGAGCAGGTCGTCCGCACCGTTGACGTGGGCCACGTCCGCGAGCGCGACGAGCGCGGGGCCGTCCAGGAGCGCCCGGAGGGCGTCGCGGAAGGCCGGCAGCGACCGGTCGAGGCCGTCGACGGGCGCCTCCGCGGCGGCGAGCCAGGCCCGCTCGTCCTCGGTCAGCGTCCCGGGGTGCTCGGCGGCGTAGCCAAGCGCGTGCGCCACGCCGCCCTGCCCCTGCGACCGCGAGGGGCTGTTGACGCCGAGCCAGAGGTCCCCCGGCGCGCCGGGGGGCAGCTGCACGGCGCCGGCAGCGCGGAGGTGGACGGTGACGAGGTCGCCGAGGGGCCGGTCCTCGTACGCCGTCTGAACGTCGGCGCCGCGCCGCGACGCGTAGAACGCACTCACGCGCGGTCTGCGCCCGATCACCCGCGAGGCGAGGCGGGCGATCAGCGCCTGCGCGACCTCGTCGGCGCCCGGATAGACGAGCACGCGGTCGTCCAGGCCGCGGCGCCGGACCTCCGCCTCGAGGCGGCGCCGGGTCATCACGTTCAGGCCCCACTCCGCCGTGTCGTCCTGGTTGAGGACGAGCGTGTCGATCACGCCGCCCGCTACGAGGTCGAGCGCGGCCAGGTTGACCGCGAGCGTGCGCTGTCTGATGTCGAGCTGGTCCTGCCAGACCTCTGCGGGCAGCTCGGCGCGCAGGCCGGCGAGCTCGCGCGCTTCCTCGGCGCTGAGCGCGTCGGCGCCGGCGCGATGCTCCAGCACGGAGCGCCGGAAGATGGCGCGGCCGTACGAGCGGTAGTAGCTCGGCTCCTCCGCGTCGTCGTCCTCGCGGCTCACGCGCTGGATGCTGCTGAACGCGAGGATGGGCAGCCCGGGCGCGGCCTCCCGCATGCGCCTCAGGACCTCCAGGCGCCGCAGTGCGCCGCTGAGGTCGTTGCCCGACTGGCGCGACGGGATGAGCCCGCCCCAGGCGAGCGTGTCGAGCGCGATGACAGCGCCTAGGGGCCGTCCGGAAGGGCTACCGGAGGCGCCCGCCCCGCTCGCGGCGGACAGGAGCCAGTCGGCCAGGCCGGCCACGTCAGCTGGCGTCTTGCGGCCGCCCAGGAGGGGGGTGGGGCTCGCCAGGCCCCAGCCGAGCGCGTCGGTGAGGAGGCGCGGGTAGGCGGCGTTGATGGGGCGCTCGTCTAGGGGGATGAGCAGCAGGGAGTCGATGGTCGTGGATCCCTTCATGGTCGGTGCGCGGCGCTCAGCCTTTCACCGCTGCGGTCGACACGCCCGCGATGAACGTCTTCTGGGCGAAGAAGAACAGCAGGATGATGGGCACGCTCATGAGGAGCGAGCCGGCCATCAGGAGCGGCCAGGCCGCCGCGCGCGTGCTGGCGAGCTGCTGCAACCCGATGGCGAGCGTGTAGAGGCGGTCGTCGGTCAGATAGATGAGCGGGTTGAGGAAGTCCGTCCAGGTCCAGATGAATATGAACAGCGACGCCGTGGCGAGGGCCGGTTTGGCGAGCGGCAGGACGATGCGCGCGAAGATCTGCCACTCGCTGGCGCCGTCGATCCGCGCGGAGTCGGAGATGTCGTTCGGGATGGCCGAGTAGAACTGGCGCAGCAGGAAGACGGCGAAGGCGCTGCCCGTGAGCGCCGGTACGATCAGGGGCAGGAAGGTGCCGACCCAGCCGAGCTTCTGGAACATCACAAACTGCGGGATGAGCGTCACCTGGGGCGGCAGGACCATCGTGGCGAGGAGGCAGTAGAAGAGGAGTTCGCGGCCCGGCCACTTGATGCGGGAGAAGCCGTAGGCCACGACGGCCGAAGAGGCCACGTAGAACGCCACGCTCGTCACGGTCACGAACACGGTGTTGGCCAGGTAGCGCAGGAACGGGATCTCCGTCATGAGGCGCCAGTAGTTGGACCACATCACGGGCGCGGGCACCCACTCCGGTGGGATGGCGAACACCTGCGCGTCGGTCTTGAGCGACGTGGAGATCATCCAGACGAACGGCGTCAGGAAGAAGACGGCGCCCGCGACGAGCACGACGTAGACGACGAGGTTCCAGAGGCTGTTGCGGCGGCTCATCAGCTGCGCGCCTCGTAGTAGACCCAGCCGGACGTACGGAAGACGCCGACGAGAGCGACCGCCGTGATCGCGAGCAGGACCCACGCCATGGCCGAGGCGTAGCCCATCCGGAAGAACTGGAAGGCGTTCTGGTACAGGTAGAGGGCGTAGACGAGCGTGGAGTTGGACGGGCCGCCGCCCGTCATGATGTAGATGTTCGTGAACGCCTGGAACGACGTGATGATGCCCATGATCAGGTTGAAGAGGATGACGGGGGAGAGCATCGGGAGGGTCACGAAGCGGAAGCGTTGCCACCTGCTCGCCCCGTCGAGGTCGGCGGCCTCGTAGAGCGCCACCGGCACGTTCTGCAGCCCGGCCAGGTAGATCACCATCGAGCCGCCGACGCCCCACAGGCTCGCGAGGATGAGCGCCGGCTTGGACCAGGTAGGGTCGGCGAGCCAGCCGGGGCCGTTGATGCCGAGCTGCCAGAGGAACTCGTTCACGGGGCCGTAGTCCGGGTTGAGGAACCAGCGCCACAGGAGCGCGGCCGCCACGGCGGGCACGACGCTCGGCAGGAAGTACACCGTGCGGAAGAGCCCTTGCAGGCGCACCTTGTTGTTGAGGAGCATCGCGATCACCAGGCTCAGGCCCAATGAGAACGGGATGCCGATCGCGGCCAGGTAGAGCGTGTTGTAGAGCGTCTTGCCGAAGAGCGGGTCTGCGAACAGGTCGGTGTAGTTGCGCGCGCCGATCCACCTGGGGGCGGACACGACGTTGTAGTCGGTGAACGAGAAGTAGAGCGAGGCGAGCACGGGGTAGACCGTGAAGACGACGAACCCGATGAGCCAGGGGGATACGAAGGCCAGCCCCAACCAGAGGTCGCGACGTTGCCGGCGGGTCATGGACCTAGGCACGCTCGGCCGCCCGGCGCGGCGCCGGCTCCGGCGCGCGGCCGGCCGGGCGGCCGGCTCCGGCGCCTCTGGCAGGGGACGGGCTCATCAGCGGTACTTCTCCAGCTCGCGTTGCACGTTGCGCTGGGCCGTCTCGAGCGCCTCGCGGGCCGTCGCGGTGCCGTCTTGGACGGCGGCCAGCGCCTGGTTGAGCTGGTCGCTCAGGTACAGGCCGACGGGGAGGCCAGGCGGCGTGTAGACGTAGCCGGTCAGCAGCATGTCGATGTACGTCTGCATGTGCGGCGTGATGGTGTCGGCGAAGACGGGCATGGCCAGCGCGTCGCGCCGCGGCGGGATGTTGGCGAGCGCGGCCGCGAAGCGCGCGGACTGCTCGGGCGCGCTCAGCCAGAGGAGGAAGCGCGTGGCCTCGGCCTTGTGCGTCGCCTGGGCCGGTATCACCCAGAAGGAGCTCTGCACGGGCGTGACGTCGGCCCGGCCATCCTCCGGGGCGGGGAAGTTGGTGACCCCCCAGTTCAGGTCGGGGGCGTACTCGCGCGTGAACGCGACCTCCCACTGCCCGCCCTCTTGCATGGCGATCTGCCCGCGGTAGAAGGGGTTGAACGGGCTGGCCATGTCGCCCCATCCCGCCTGGAAGCGGCGGATCTTCGCGATGTCGTACTTTTTGTAGAACGCCGTGAGCCACTCGAAGGCGGCCACGTTCCCAGGGTGGTCGAGGGTGACCTCTAGCGTCTCTGGGTCGTAGAGCTGGCCGCCGAACGCGTAGCAGTAGATGGCCGTGACGTTCGGGTAGAACCCCAGGCGACGCATGTTGCCGCGCGCGTCGACGGTCGTGAGCTGCTCGGTCAGGGCGTCGAGCTCCGCGATGGTGCGCGGGGGCGCCTCGGGGTCGAGGCCGGCCGCGGCGAAGACGTCCTTGTTCCACATGAAGGCGTAGACGTTGATGGTGGTAGGCACACCGTACTTCGCGCCCTGGTAGGCGCCGTACTCCCAGATGCCGGGCAGGTAGTCCTCCGGGCCGACACCCGCGGCGCTCAGGTCGTCGGTGAGGTCTGCCAGTGCGCCGCCGTAGCCGAGGGGGACGACCATCCAGTCCCAGACGGTCACGAGGTCGGCGGGGGCGCCGCCGGCGAGCGAGGCGAGGATGCGCTCGCCGTCGCCGATGGGCACGAACGACGAACGCACCCGCACCTCGGCCTGGCTGGCGTTGAACTCGTCGACGAGCGCCTGCAAGGCCTGCCCCTCGGAGCCGCCCCAGGCCTGCCAGAAGGTGATCTCGGTCTGGGCGGACGCGGCGGAGAGGAGGGCGAGGCTGGCGAGCGCGGCGACCCACGCGCGCAACGAGCGGCGGCGTAGGTTCCGAGTGGTGGGGCGGTCAGACGGCCGCGGGGTCACGGTTCACGCTCCTCACTGACAGGCCCCCTGGCGGCTGGGGCCGTCTGCGGGCGGCCCGGTCGCCCAGCACGGGTCCTCATCGTCCGAGCTCCTTCAGGTACTCCAGGTAGTCCTGGTAGAGCTGGGCGGCCGCTCCGCCGGCCCTGGGGCTCATGTGGTTCGGGAAGGCGAACGCCACGAACTTGGCGACGTAAGGCGCCTCGAGCTCGAGCTGGCTCCTAACGGTGGCGATCCTCGCGCTAGTGGCCTGCCAGGCGAGGTCGTCGACCGGCCAGCCGTGGGTCTGCTCGAAGACCTCCAGGTCCGACCAGAGCGCCACGCCGTGCGCGTCCGTCACGGCCTTGAGGGCCCGGTAGACGGGCACGCCCTCCTCGACGGTCGTCCGTCGCGTGCCGACGCCGTCCTGCATGGCGATGACGTCGAGATCCGCCTGCGCAAGGGTGGCGTCCCACCACGCCGCGTACGCCTCGCCGTCCGGCCGCATGCCGAAGTACGGCGCCACCATCACGGGGCGACCGACCTGGGCGTGGGCGGCGTCCGCCATGGCGGCGAGGTAGGTCGTCATGGCCGCGTGGGCGACGGGGGTCACGAAGCTCCGGTCGTCGATCTCCTCGGGGAGGTAGTAGCCAACCAGCGCGGGCGAGGCGCCGTAGAGCCTCTCCAGCTCCAGCATGAGCGCCGTGTTGCTCGCGGAGGAGGCGTTCGGGTCGAACTTGCCCTCCCAGTAGGCCGGGTCGAGGGCGAGGCCGAGCCAGACCCGGAAGCCCGCGCCCTCCGCGGCGGCCAGCAGCTCGCCTATGGGGTCCCACGTCCGCATGTCGGCGCCGGCGGCCTCGCCGTCGTGCCACCCTGCCGGACGCCCGAGGCTCAGGTAGTGGGCGCCGTCGCCTGAGACGGAGACCGCGATGGCGGCGGGCAGCTCGACGGCCGAGACGTCCGAGCGCATGAACTGGACCTCGACGCTGTCGAAGGCCGTCGGTTCACCAAGGTCGAAGTCGATGACGATCTCGCCGGCAGGCAGCTGCCAGCCGACCATGTCGGACCAGGCGAAGTTGGCGCTGCCGTCCGTGAGCTTCCCGCCCGTCGCGGCGTTCGGGTCGAGGTAGGTGCCGGAGGGGCCGGGCGTCAGGGCGTAGCCGCGGCCGGCCACGACGTTACGGCCGTTGTCGAGCACGCGGACCTCGGGGATCATCGTCCACTCCTTGCTGCTCGGCGTGACGACGACCCGCACGTGCGTCGCCTTGGCCGGAGTTTCCGCCTGCCAGGCGAGCGTGGCGATGGACTCGTTAGGCGGCAGGGTCGCCGCCGCGGGCGGCGCGCCCGGGATGGCAGCGACCGTCGGGAAGTAGCTCACCTCGCCGTAGCGGGAGTACTGGACGATCAGCGTGTCGAAGCCGACCGAGCGCATGCGCTCCAGCTCCGCGCGCCACCCGTCCTCACCGAGCGTGGCGAGCTGGTAGTCGAACTGCACGAACGTGCCGGTGAGCACGGGTTCCGTCTGGGCGAACGCCGTGCCCACCAGGGCGATGGCCCCGGTGAGCACGGCGTCGCGCACCTGTCTCCGCAGCGTCATCTACTCAGCTGCTTCCTGGACCTCCGGCACCGCGGCCCCGGTCTGCACCACGACCTCGGCGAGCATGAGCCACCCGGTACGCTGGCGGATCTGGAGCTTGACGTAGCGGCCGCCGACCGGCTCCTGCAGGTCCTCCCAATAGACGGAGTTGATGAGCTCGTTCATGGCGGGGGAGGGGGCGGTCTTGGCGGCGAGGCCGACGACCGTGAAGTTCTCGCCGTCGTCCGAGACGGACACGAGGATGCTGTACGGCAGGTTGACGGCCGAGGCGAACGAGCGCATGAACAGGCCGGCGACGCGGGTGATGCCGTCGACGTGCTCGCCGAGGTCGACCACGACGACCGGGTTGAAGGTGGCGTCGGCGATGCCGACCATGTCGGCCCACGAGTAGGCGTACGCGCCGTCGGTCAGCTTGGCGCCGTCAGGGTCCGGGTACGCCTCGGAGGCCGCCGGCTGGAGTGAGTAGGTCTTGCCTAGCGCCACGTTCACGGCCTCGGCGCTGGCGGGCGTGTTCCCCGAGGCAGCGGGCAGGCGGTCGGCCGGGACGGCGCCGTTGCCCACCTGGAGCTCGGCGACCATCGTCCAGCCGCCGCCGGGCAGGAGCTCGACGCGCACGTACTGCCCGTAACCCGCCCACGCCTCGTCCGCCCAGACGAGCGTGCCGATCGTGTCGTTCGCGACCTCGCCCTCCAGGGCAACGTTGGCCAGGCCGAGGTCCTCCCATAGGACGCCGTCTTCCGAGACGGAGACGATGGCGGTGGGGAGCGAGACGGCCGAGCCGTCGGAGCGCATGACCTTCAGGGCGACGTAGCTGATCGTGTCGTAGACGGCGCCGAGGTCGACGGTGAGGGCGACCGGCTCCGCGCCTTCGAAGCCGACCATGTCGGCCCACGCGAAGGCGTAGGCGCCGTCCGTGAGCTTGAGCCCGTCGCCGTCCGGGTACGCCTCGGCGGCCGGGCGGCTGGACGTGACGAGCTTGCCGGCGGCGATGTCGAAGTCCGCCGACTGCGCGAAGGCGAACGTCCCGGCGAGCGTGAGCGCCGCGATTAGGAGCTTGATCGACTGGGGTTGCATGCGGTCCTCCTGGTGGGTGTCGACCGACCGGCCTGCCGAGGTCGGTCGCCGCACCCCAGATTGAGCGAGGCTCAAAAACCATGAACTTGAGATTGAGCCACACTCGTTATGGCATGCTAGGCGTGGAGGGTAGCTCTGTCAAGGGTCGGACCTCCCGCCCAGGGCTGCACGTATCGACTGCCTCATGCCGCGTCTGTTGACCAAGCTCCGCGCCTCGCTACCCGATCTCAGCCCTGTGCTGCGGCGCGTGGCCGATTACGTGCTCGAACACCCGGACGCCGTCATCTACCACAGCGTCACCGAGCTCGCCGAGGCGGCGCGCAGCAGCGAGGGCAGCATCATCCGCTTCTGCCAGGACCTCGGCTTCTCCGGGTTCCAAGAGTTCAAGCTGACGCTGGCAGTCGAGTCTGGCACGCCGAGCCGCTCCCTCGAGCCCAACGGCGAGACGAGCCTCATGACCAAGCTCGCGCACCACGCCGCCGGCACGCTCGCCGAGACCGCGACGCTCTTCGAGCAAGACGTCTTCGAGACCGTGGCCCAGCGCCTGGCCGCCGCGACGCGTATCGACGTCTACGGCGTCGGCGCCTCGGGAGTCGTGGCGCAGTACTTCGCTTACAAGCTCCTGCGCTTCGGGTTGACGGCCCAGGCGTACACGGACCTGCACCTGGGCTCCATGAGCGCTTCCAACCTCTCGCCGACGTCCGTCGCCATCGGCGTCTCCAGCTCGGGCTCCACCATCGACACGCTCCAGGCCGTCAAGGTCGCCAAGGCGGCGGGCGCCTTCACCGTCGCCGTCACGAACAGGCTCAAGAGCCCCCTCGCCAAGGTGGCCGACCGCAGCCTGTTCGCCTCGCCGCCCGAGTCGCCCCTCACGGGCGGTGACGTCTTCGCCAAGATCGGCCAGCTCCTCGTGCTCGAGGGGCTCGTGCGGCTCATGGCGGAAGCGGACGACGAGTTCAAGGAGGGCGTGCGGCGCACGGCCCAGGTCGTCGCGGACAGGAGCATGTGAACGGTGACACGAGTTCCTGTGCTCGCCATGGACGTGGGTGGCACGAAGCTGGCCGTCGCGCTCGTGCGTGGGGCGGACGTCATCGATCAGGAGCTGGCGACCACCCCCGCCAACGACGGTCCCGAGGCGGTCGTCGCTGCGCTCGGGGTCGCCGCGACCAGCCTCCTCGCGCGCGCCGCAGAGGCCCCGGTGGCCCTGGGCGTGGCTTGCGCGGGCTTGGTCCGCGCCGGCAAGGTGCGGGCCGTCAGCCGCGACCTACTGCCTGGTTGGGACGACTTCCCGCTCGTGGAGCGGTTGGAGCGCGCCCTCGCCTTGCCCGCCCTTGGCTTGCCCGTCGTGGCCCTGAACGACGCGCAGGCCGCGGCCTACGGTGAAGCCCTGCACGGCGCCGGGCGCGGGCGCGGCTCGTCCTTCTTCGTCACGGTCTCCACCGGAGTCGGGGGCGGCTTCGTCGTCGGCGACCAGCTCTGGCAGGGGGCGACTGGCCTCGCCGGCCACCTGGGCCACGTGGGTGGCGGCGTGCTCGAGCGGATGACGTCTGGCACCGCGCTGGAGCGCAGGGCGGCCGAGTTCGGCCACGCCGCCACCGCCCGTGAGATCGTGGCCGCCGCCGAGGAGCGGCAGCCGTGGGCCCGCGGCCTCCTGGACGGCGCGGCGGCCGCCCTCGCGGCGGCGTTGGTGGACGTGAAGTACGTCGTCGACCCCGAGGTGATCGTCCTGGGTGGCGGCGTCGGACTGAACCCCACGTTTCGCGCGGCGCTCGAGGTCGCCTTCCTCAGCGTCGACGAGGCGCTGCGGACCCCGGTTGTGGCGGCAGAGCTCGGCGCGGCGGCCGGGCTCGTCGGTGTCGCCGCGTGGGCCACGAAGGGCCGGTAAGCCCATGCCGGCATCCTGGGTACGGTTGGCATGCTCGGCTGCTAGGGAACCCGCGCCAGCCTGCCCAAGGTCATGTCCACCCCGGCGGCGCAGCCCCTGACCGTCGGGTCGGCGGCCGACGGCGTCCAGCCCGCGCTGATGTCCTCGGCGCGGTAAGCGACGAGCGCCTCGCCCGAGGGGGTGACGGCCACGGCCGGCTGCCTGAAGAACCAGTAGCCCACGTTGCAGCCGCGGTAGAGGAAGATGTCGTCCGCCGGGAGGTCCTCGCCCGTCTCCACGGTGTCCGCGCCCCAGTCGTCCGACCTGGAGCGGCCGACGCAGTCGTTATCGCACGTGCCGAGGTAGATGTTGGAGCCGTGCGTGTACACGAGCCTGGGGTGCTCGGCGGCCGTGAGGACGAGCTGGAGACCGTCTCCCAGCCGCAGCGCCACCTCACCCGAGCTGAGGGCGATGGCCGTCCACGCCTCGCCCTCGGCGGCCGTGCAGCCCGCGTCGCACTCGAAGTACGCGAGGAAGCGCTCGCCGTCGTTCTGGCCCAGGAACGCGAGGCGCGCCCCGCCTGCGGCCGTGACCGCCAGGCTGACGGACGGCTGGATCTCCTCGACGTAGCGGTCGAAGAACGCGTGGCCGAGGCCGATGCCCGGCCAGTTGTCGACCTCCTCGGAGCCGCAGTCGACCTCGCACCTCAGGTAGGCGACGAGGTCGGCGCCCTCGACCGGGATGACCGCAGCGACGTGCGCCACACCGCTCGGGTCGTAGACGAACGTGGGCTCGAGCCAGCTCTGCTCGCTTATCAGCCCGCGTCTCCAACTGGCCGGGTCGAGGCAGTTCCCGTCGCAGGAGAAGAACAGCGTGCCAGGGTCGGGGGCGAAGAGCCCAAGGTAGGTCTGCTCCGCGTGCATGAGGAAGCGCGGACGGCCGTCGGGGTCGAGCGCGAAGGCCTCGCCCGTCAGCTCCCAATCGCCGTCATGCGTGTAGACGTTGGCGAGCGACCAGGCGCGGTCGTCGCGGCAGTCGCCACCGCATTCGGCGTAGAAGACGGAGTCGTGCGTGGCGAGCAGGAGCCGCGGCCTGCCGGCGCCGTCGAGCGCTACGAGGGCGTTGCCGACGGCGCCGGCCTCGCCCGTCTCGAACACGACGGTCCACATCTCCTCGGCGCTGCCGCAGCCGGGCGGGCAGTAGGCGTACACGGCGCCGGCGGCCGCAACGAGGGGGTAGACGAGGTGGAGGCCGCCGTCGGCGTCGGTACGCACGCGCGGGTCTCCGGTGTTGTAGACCTCCTCGCCGGTCGGCAGGAAGAACGGTTGCGCGAGGGCCCAGGCGGCGAGGCCTAGCATCAGGCAGACGAGCGCCAGGCGTGAGGCGCGGAGGGTGGGGCGGGGGCGTCTCGGGGCGCTACGTGGCGCTGCAAGGGAGGCTCTATTGGCTCGCATAGCTGGACCATTATGCCGTGACGGGGGCGGCCACGGAACCTGCGTGCGGGGGGCCGGGGAACGTGCGTGCCCAGGCCAGACGAGCACCAACGATTCGGGGAACGCGCGTTCCGGGGCCAGACACTCAGCCGAGGAACCGCCGCGCCTCGTCGGGGGTGGGCAGCCGACAGGAGTCCTTGCGGCCAAACCACCGGTAACGGCGCTTCGCGACGAAGTCGTATACGGCGTCGCGCAGCCCAACCGGCAGGACGACGTACACGCTCAGCACGGGCCAGAGCCCGTTCAGGTGCTTGAGGAGCCGTAGACCTGCGGTGGAGCGGTCGTAGATGCGGCCGCCCTCGATCAGGAAGACGGTCGGCGGGTCGTCGTTCGCGCGCTCCGGCAGCGAGCCGTGCGGGAGCTGCGCCGCGTAGCGGGCGAGCAGCGCCATGCCCACGTCCGACTGCAGCGCGGCGAAGCGCACCTTGCCCTGTGGGTCGCGGTCGATCACGAAGCGGACGGCCGCGTTGCAGAGGTTGCAGACGCCGTCGAAGAGGAGGACGGGGCCAGCCTCGGAAGGGGCCGTTGCCTGCGCGTCGACCCCAGGGGCCGCCTTGGCATCGACCACGGAGCGCGCGGCCTGCGCGTCGGCCCCGGTGGTCGCCGCCTCACGACCGGCTGCCGCTTGGCTCGAAAGCTCGTCCGCAGGCGCCGTCACGCTTCAAGTCTGCCACGCCCCTGTCGTGCGGTGCGTTCCGGTGCAGCGCGGCGGCGAGTACACTCCCGGCGTATGAGCCTCATGCAGCGGTTGATCGGGGCGGCCTTGCGGCCCCGCGTGAAGAGAAAGGCCCAGGGCAAGACGTTCGAGCAGCTAGCCGACCAGCTCGTCGCCTCGCGTGACTTCCTGATGCCGCGGGTTCTGGCGGCCAAGGACACGCCCGGCAACAGGGAGGTTATCAACCACTGGCTGGGCATCGAGCGTTGGAGCCTTGGCAACGCGCAGAGCTGGGAGGACCCGCCCGCCCCACGCTCGTATCGCACCTCCAGGCTGCCGGAGGGCGCGACGCTCGCCGAGCTGCAGAGCGGCTTCGCCAGCGCGCGCGAGGCGAGCATCGCGGCGGCGCGGGAGTTCGCGCGCAGCGGCGTGAACCCAGAAGCCGTCGTGACTCACAACGACCTCGGGCCGCTCACCTTGCTCGAATGGTTCCAGTACATCGACGATCACTCGCGGCGCGAGGTCATCCGGTTACGGCGATAGCGCTGCAGGCGCCTGTGCCCAGCGTCAGCGCCCCGTCAGCTTGAGGTCGCCGAGGCCCTTGAACACCTCCCCCCGCTCGAAGCCTTCCTGGTACGGCGGAAAGCGCATGCCGTAATCGCGGAGCTGCTTCCACGTCTGGGCGATGCCCAAGGTGCCCGACTCGCGGGCGCGGGCCACGTCGTCCAGGTCGATGCGCTGCACGAAGAACGTCTCGCGCTCGCCGGCCTGATGCAAGACGAGCCCCTCCGGGCCGACGAGCAGCGAGCGTCCGCCGCCCCAGGCCCCGACCGCGTTGACGTCTAGGAAGTACACCTGGTTGGTGATGGCGTGGGCGCGGCTCAGCACCGTCTCGAGCTCGCGGTCCTGCGTGGTCGTAAGGGTGGGGTGGAGTATGACCTCTGCGCCCATCCAGGCGAGCGTCCGCACCGTTTCCGGGAACCACATGTCGTAGCAGATGGAGAGGCCGAAGCGTCCGACGCCGGGCACGTCGAAGACGCCGTACTCGCTGCCGGCCTTCGCCTCGGCCTCGAACGGGTACCAGGGGAACAGCTTGCGGTAACGCGCGACGATCTCGCCTGCCGGCGAGATGGCGACGGCCGTGTTGTAACAGGCGTCGCCCTCCGTCTCGTAGAGCGACCCCGGCACGAGCCAGCGGCCCAGGCGTCTGGCGAGCGCGCACAACTCGTCGGTGAGCGGCCCTGGGATGGGCGCGCGACAGAGCGCGTACTCCTCGCGGCTTGGCAGGCGCCCGAACTGCGCGACCCCGGAGGCGGCCAACTCGGGGAAGACCAGCATGTCTACCCACGGGAAGGAGTGGACTATGCGCTGCGCCACCCCCGCCATCTTGGCGACGGTAGCCGGCGGGTCCCACGGTTCGACGGCCAGCTGCACGGCGGCCAACCCGAACGGCCGGCTCATGAGGCGGCCTCGCTCGAAACAGGTCTCATCTGTACTCCTTGGGGTCGAAGAGGTCGCGTAGCGCGTCTCCGACGAGGTTGAAGCTCAAGACGGAAAGGAAGATGGCGAGGCCGGGGAAGGTGCTGGTCCACCAGGCCGTGCGCAGGAGCGCGCGACCGTCCTCGATCATCAGACCCCAGTCGGCCGCGGGCGGTTGGCTGCCGAGCCCGATGAAAGCGAGGCCGGTCGTGGCGAGGATCACCGTGCCGACGTCGAGGGAGGCCTGGACGAGGATCGGAGTGATGGAGTTCGGCAAGATATGGCGCAACATGATCTTCGGCGCGCTCGCGCCGAGCGCCCTGGCCGCCTCGACGAACGCCTGGTGGCGCAGCGAGAGCGCCACCCCGCGCACGAGGCGCGTGTACCACGGCCACCACGAGACGGCCAGGGCTATGACGGCGTTGGTGAGGCTCGGGCCTTGGAGCGCGACGATGGCCATCGCGAGGAGGAGGGAGGGGAAGGCGAGGAAGAGGTCGCAGACGCGCATGATCGCCTCGTCGACCCACCCGCCCATCAGGCCGGCGATGGCGCCGAGCGGTGCCCCGATGGCCACGGCCAGGAGCACGACGATGAGCGGGGCGATCAGGGCTGGACGGGCGCCGTAGATGATGCGGCTCAGCACGTCCCTCCCGAGCCGGTCCGTGCCGAGCACGAACTCCTTCGACGGCGCCGAGACGCGGGTCGAGACCGACGAGCGCCCCGCGCCCATGGCCGGGTAGGGCGCCAGCTTGGGAGCGAACGCTGCCACCGCGATGAGCAGGGCGACGCAGCCGATGCCGAAGACCGCGAGCGGGTCGCGCTTGAGGACCGCCAGTGCGCGCTGCCACGCGCTGCGCGGCGGCGCAAGGTCGTCGTGACCGGGCGGCGCCTCGGCAGGCTCGCGACCACCCGTCTGGCCGGTCGCCAGTCCGCCGGCGAACATGCGCCAGCCGGCGCCCGTCACGCCGGAGCTGTCGCGCTTCACGCCACCCTCACGCGCGGGTCGAGCAGCGCCTGACTGGCGTCCACGAGGAGGTTGACCAGGACGTAGCCGGCGGCGCCGAACAGCGTCATGCCGAGGATGGCGGGGTAGTCCACGTTGAGGAACGACCTCACGGTGAACGAGCCGAGGCCGGGCCAGGCGTAGATGACCTCGACGTAGAACGTCCCGGTGAGCATGAACGCCATGGTGAGCCCTATGACGGTGAGCGTCGGTCCGATGGCGTTGCGCAGCGCGAAGCGCCCGAGCACCCGCCTCTCGGCCACCCCGTAGGCGCGCGCCGTACGGATATAGTCCTGCGACAGCACCTCGAGCATGGCGGCGCGCGTCATGCGCGTTACGAGCCCGATCGGGTAGGCGGCCAACGTCACGGCCGGCAGCACGATGTGCGCCAGCGCGTCGCGGAACGCCGTGAGATTGCCGGTCACCAGCGTGTCGAGGAGGTTGAGCCCCGTGATGTTCGTGATGGGCGCCACGAACCGCAGGCCGGCGTCCACCCGTCCGGCGGACGGGAACCAACCGAGGACGTGCACGAACAATAGCTGCAGGAGCAGGCCGAGCCAGAAGGCCGGCAAGGACACCCCGATCACGGAGGTGACGCGCACGACGGCCTCGCCGAGGCTCCCCCGCAACCTGGTCGAGACGACGCCCAGGGGCACGCCGATGCCGACGGCGAGGAGCATGGCCGCGAACATCAGCTCGAGCGTGGCGGCGATGCGCGAGCCGAGCTCCTGCGTGACGGGTCGCTTGGTGGCGAGCGAGTTGCCGAGGTCGCCCCTGGCGAGCCCGCGCAGGTACTGACCGTACTGCTCGACGAGCGGACGGTCGAAGCCGAACCGCTTCTGGATGTCGGCGATCTCGGCCGGTCGCGCCCGAGGCCCCAGGTACAGGGCGGCCGGATCGGACGGGATGATCCGCGTCAGGGCGAAGACGATCGTCGCCACCCCGACGAGGACGAGGATGGAGAGCGCGAGGCGGCGCGTGATGAACTTGAGTAGGTCCACGGGGTCGGGTTCAGCCACCAGCGTCCGTCCCTACCGCCTCATACCGAGGCGGTAGGGACGGTAAGGACGGAGCTTGGCGCCTCAGTTCGCGAGACGGATGGGGTAGAAGAACGTTGCGAACGGGTAGTTGATGTTGTACTCGAAGCCGCTGAGGTAGGTCGGGATGGCGTACCAAGCGCCGGCATCGAGGAAGTACAGGCCGGCGGCGTCGTCGACCAGGAGGGTCATGGCGTCGACGTAGAGCGCCTGCGCCGTGGCGCGGTCGGTGCCGGTCAGCTCGATGGCGCGGTCGACGAGGTCGTCGAAGACCGAGTTGCGCCAGTAGCTGAGGTTGAAGAACGGCACGTCGCTGCTGTGGAACATCGACCACAGGTTGTCGGAGCCGGCGTCTGAGTAGGTCGGCCAGTACAGGAGGAGGAAGATGTCCTGCGCCTCGACCGGGTCGGCCTTGGCGATCGCCCACTGTTGGTTGAAGAGGAGGGGCTCGATCTCGACCTGGATGCCGATCTCGCCTAGCGCGTCGGCGAGGACGGGGGCGAAGGCGCGTTCGATGGCGTTCTCGGCCGCGTAGGTCAGGCGGAGCGTGAAGCCGCCGCCCTCATGGCCGGCCTCGGCCAAGAGCTGCCTGGCCTTGTCGAGGTCCTGGTGGTACTGCGGGACCTCCTCCGACCATGGGTAGATGCCCTGCGGTACAGGCCCGCGGCCTTGCGTTCCCAGGCCCTCGGCGCCGACCGCGATGATGTCGTCGTACGGGACGGCGTAGGAGATGGCCTGGCGCACGCGCACGTCGTCGAGGGGCGCGCGGACGGTGTTGAGGAACCCGACGTAGTTGAAGGGGGTCACGACCGTCTGCACCGCGTAGCGGGCGTCGGCCGAGATGCTGGCGTACGAGGTCGGAGGCAGGCTGAGGGCGAGGTCGACCTCGCCTGCGAGCAGCATCTGCTCCTGGAGGACCTGGTCGGAGACTATGCTCACGACGACGTTCTGGAAGTGACCGGGCTCGGCCCAGCCGCCCCAGTAGTCGGCGAAGGCGCTCAACACGACCTCGGCGTCAGGCTGGTACTCCGCGAGCGTGTACGGTCCGGTGCCGGCGGCTATGCCCGCCTCGAAGTAGCCCTCGTCCGCCTCGGCGGCGTCGAGCGCCGCTGGGCTGACGATCCAGGCGCCGTAGAGGGAGGCGGCGATGAGGTCGAGCGGAGCCGGGTAGGCGAGGTCGAAGCGCACCGTCATGGCGTCGACGGCGACCACGTCGGAGACGGGTGCCCAGATGAACGCCGCGCCGCCGATGGCCCGGTGGCGGTCGATCGAGCGCACCACGGCGTCGGCATCGAGTGACTCGCCGTCGTGGAACTTGACGCCCTCGCGCAGGTGGAAGGTCCAGGCCAAACCGTCGGCGGACGTCTCCCACGAGGTGGCGAGGGCCGGCGTGAACTTCTCGGTGGAGCCGGCGGCGTTGGCCCACAGGAGCGGCTCGTAGATGTTGGCCAGGTAGACGGCCTCGGTCGAGAACGACAGGCTCGGGTCCCAGGTCGTGACGCTGGCAGTGCTGGCCACCCTCAGGGCGGTCGTCGACTGTGCCGACACGACCCCGAGAAGCGCCAGCGCCAGGGCGAGCGTTGCGAAGCGAACGAACGACGGTGCTTTCGTCATCTTTTCCCTCCTACGTCCCGCTACGTGACCGGTCGGCCGGGCGGGACTCGCTATCACGGTTCTTTAGGCGAGTCTACGTTCCGCCGTTGGCAGAACGTTGGCAGGCCGCCCGAGGTCGCCGAGGGCCAATTGGTACAGTCCTGACGTGGTGCTCTACACGAAGTTCGTGGTGCCACGCTACACGGAGGCGCGCGTGCCGCGGCCGAGGCTGTCCGGGGCGGTGGCCAGACAGGCACGTCAGGCGGCTGCCATGATCGTCGCTCCGCCCGGCTACGGCAAGACCGTTCTGCTCGCCGAGGTCGCGGAGACGCTTGCGCGGCCGCTCCTATGGCTGCAGCTGGACGAGGGCGACAACGACCCGGTGGCGTTCGTCGGGGCGCTGGCCGAAGGCGCGCGGCGTAGCTTCCCGGCTATGGCGGAGCGCTTGGCGGCGCTCGATCTGAGCGACCCCGGTGGTCAGGAGGGCCGCCTCCTGGCCGTCGTCGCCAACGCGTTCGCCGACACCTTGCTCGACGACTGGACCCTGGTCGTAGACGACCTACACCTGGTCGCCAACCCGCGGGTGCTTGCGTTGGTGGCCCGCCTCGTGGAGTTCCCACCCCCCGGAGTGGCCCTGCTCGTGGCCTCGCGCACGCGTCCGGCGCTGCCCCTCAACCGTTGGTTGGCCCGCGGCGTCGTAAAGCTGGTCGACGTCGACGACTTGCGCTTCACGCAAGCGGAGGCGGACGCCTGGCTCCGGCGCGACCTGCCCGGACTCGACACCCGGGTCGTCGCCCGTCTGGTGGAGCGCACCGAAGGGTGGGGCGCCGGGCTCTACCTGGCGAGCGGCCTCCTCTCCGGCGGGACGGACGCCACCGCTCTGGCCGATCGGCTGAGCGGCTCCAACCCCGCCGTGGGCGGTTACCTCATGGACGAGGTGTTCGAGCGGCAGAGCCCCGACCTGCGCCGCTTCCTCGTCTCCAGCGCCGTCCTGCCGCAGTTCGACGCCGGCTCGTGCGCGCGCATGCTCGCGCTCACCGCTGCCGAGTGCGAGAGGCGCATCGAGCACCTGACGCGCGAGCAGACGTTCCTCCAGCCACTCGACGCCGAGGGGCGGTGGTACCGCTATCACCCACTCTTCCGGGAGTTCCTTCTCGAGCGCCTCGTGCGGCACGACGGCGACCTCGCAGCGCGGCTGCGCCTGGCGGCCGGTGGCGCAGCGGAAGTGGAGGGTGACCTCGCGTCGGCGGTCGGCTTCTACCTGGACGCCGGCGCGCGTACGGAGGCGGCGAGGCTCCTCGAGGAGCGCGGCACGGCGATGCTCGCGCAGGGGCGCGGCGAGGCGTTGCACCGGTGGCTGCTCCGATTGGGCGAGGAGGTCGACGCCTCCTCGGAGTTGCGCCTGCTGTTGGGACGCGTGCTCAGGCGGCGCGGCAAGCTGCACGAGGCGAGCGCGGTGCTGAGGCGCGTGGGGGAGACGCGCGCCGCGCCCGCCGCCGGTGCGGCGCTGACGGAGCTGGCTGTCATCGCGCGCTCCCAAGGCGACTACCGCCGCGGGGCCGAGTGGGCGCGGCAGGCCGTGGCGGCGGCCGGTGACGTCGCGCCGGCGGCGGCGGGGGCACGCGCGGTGGCGTTGATGGAGCTCGCGCGCTGCCGGTGCCACGTCGAGGGGATGCTCGTCGGGCGCCAAGTGGCCGAGGAGGCCGTCGAGGAGCTCGCGTCGGCCCCGCAACCGGGCGGCGACGGGCGGCTCAGGGCGTCGATGCTCGGCTCCCTCGGGCAGATCTGCTGGTGGCAGGGCGACGTTGCTGCCGCGGTCGGGTACCTGGAGGAGGCGTTGGCCGACCTCGACGACGCCGGCGGTATGCGCGCGGCCGACGGCCTGCGCGCCGCGGAGGTGCGCCTCGCCCTTGCCAGCCCGACCCTCTACACGCACGACCACCGGGAGGCGCGGCGCCACGCCGAGCAGGCGCTCGCCACGTTCCAACGGCACGAGGCCAAGGAGCGCATCCCCGCCGCATACGCGGTGCTTGGCAACGTGTACACGCGGGCCGGGGAGCTGGACCGCGCCGAGGCGCTCTTGCGCTCGGCCATCGCGTTGGCCGACGAGATCGACGGTGCCAGCTACGACCGCGTCATGGCCGCCGGCTACCTGGCGCACGTGCTGGAACTCCAGGGTCGCCTGGCCGAGTCCGCCCAGGTGGCGAGCGAGGCGCTGTGGGCGTTCGACGGCGGGCCCGTCGGTTACGAGGTCTACGTCTGCCGCAGCGTGCTGGCCGACACGCACCTGAGCGCGGGACGGCTCGACGAGGCGCAGCGCATCTACGCCGAGCTCGTCGAGATCGGCGAGGAGCGGCAGTACCGCATCCCGCTTGCGCTCGTGTACTTCGGCCTCGCCTACATCGCGCTCGAGCGGGGCGAGGCTGGGGGCGTCGAGTTGGCGGAGCGGGCGTTCGACATGCTGGCCCCGAGCCATGCCTGGCGCCTGGTGGTCGACCAGGGCCAGCGCGCGGAGCGGGTGCTGGCGGCGGTGCGGCCCGTGCGACCGGCCGACCCGTTCGTCCAGCGGGTGACGGCCGCGCTCGGGCGGCGGCGTGTCGAGGACGGCCCCGGCACGGCGCACGCGGGGGGCGGTGAGACCGGCCATGCCGACGTGGAGGTCCGGTTGCTCGGCGAGTTGCGCGTGCTCGTCAACGGCGAGGCCTTGCCGGCCAGGGCCTTCACGTCGAGCAAGGCGCGCGACCTCCTCGCGTACCTGGTGGCGCGCAGGGACGAGACGGTCACCCTGGAGGGGGCGCTGGCCGACCTTTGGCCCGACGAGCCGACCAGGGCGAAGACCGCGCTGCATACCGCCCTCTACCGCCTGAGGAAGGCGCTCCAGCGCGGGCCGGACGACACGACGCGCTTCGTGCTCGTCGAGGTGGGGCGCTACCGTCTCGACACGGCGCGCTTCGACGTCGATGTCGACCGCTTCGAGAGTCTCACCTCCCAGGCGCGCGAGGCACCGGTGGCGCGGCAGGTCGAACTGCTCAGGCAGGCCGTCGCCATGGTGCGTGGCGAGGTGATGGCCGGCCTCGACTACGCGTGGGCCGCTCCCCTGCGCATGCGCCTCACCGAGTCGGTCGCCAACGCTCTGCATAGGCTCGGCGAGCTCCTCCTCGCTACGGAGCAGGCGCAGGAAGCGCGCGACGTCGCATTGCGCTACGCGCAGTTCGACCCGTTCGACGAGCGCGCCTACCTGCTCTCGATGCGCGCGCAGAAGGCGCTCGGCGACCTCGTCGGCGTCGAGCAGACCTACCGGCGGTTGGTCGAGCTCCTCAAGTCGGAGCTCGGGGTGCAGCCGACCGCCGAGACGGAGCGCCAGTACCGAGACCTGCTGGAGCGGCCGTAGTTCCAGGCCGGCGTCTAGCCCCCGTGTAGGTCCGTCGCCGCATACCGACCTCGCGCTCGAGGCGGCCTTGGAGGCGTATAAATAGTTGCTTTGCAAAGCAATTTGTTATAGAGTTTGCGGCGTGGCGAGCGAACGGCGCGCCATGGGAGGAGAGAAGGTGGCCAAGCTCTCGAACACGGAGCTCCGCGCCTGGCGCGGCTTCCTGCACACGCACGACGACCTCTGGAAGGCGTTGGACGCCCGGTTGGCGAGCGCCTTCGACCTGAGCATCCCCGGCTACGAGCTCTTGCTAGCGCTGGAGGAGGCGGGCGGTGGCGGTGTGCGGATGGCCGAGCTCGCCAAGCGCCTGCGCTTCTCGGCCGGCGGCCTCACGCGGCTGGTCGACAAGCTCCAGGACGCGGGTCTCACGGAGCGCCGCAAGTGCGAGGTGGATGGCCGCGGCTTCTACGTCCATCTGACACTCGCCGGACGGCGCCACCTGAGGCGCGTGCACGTCAAGCACCTGGAGGCCGTCCGCGCCCTCTTCCTCGACAAGCTCACGCCGGGCGAGCAGGCCGCCCTGGCGGAGATCTGGGACAAGTTACTGACGACGCGAGGAGCGTGATCGGATGAAGACGGACCTCGACCTGACCGGTATCCACCATCTCACGGCCATCTCGGCGAACATCCGCGAGAACAAGCGTTTCTACACGGAGGACCTGGGACTGCGGCTCGTCAAGCGCACGGTGAACCAGGACGACACGAGCGCCTACCACCTCTTCTACGCGGACGGCGCCGGGTCGCCAGGCACGGACCTGACCTTCTTCGACTGGCCGCTGACCCGCGAGCGCAGGGGCAACCGGAGCGTCACCCGCACCGCCCTGCGGGTGCGAGGCGAGGCAGACCTCGGTTACTGGACAGAGCGCTTCGACGACCTGGGCGTGCCGCACGGTCCGGTCACCGAGACCGACGGCCGCCTGCGGGTGGACTTCGAGGACCGGGAGGCCCAACGCCTGGCCCTCGTGACGGACGGCGGCCTTGGCGCCGCCCCGGTCGTCTGGGAGCGTGGCCCCGTGCCGGCCGAGCATCAGCTCCGCGGCCTCGGCCCCATCACCCTGACGGTGCCGGGCCTGGCCCCCACCGACGCCGTCCTGCGCGAGGTCTTGCGCATGCGCCCGGCACGCGAGTACCCCGATCCGGAGAGCCCGCGCCACACGGTGCACGTCTACGAGATGGCGGCGGGCGGCCCGCACGCCGAGCTCCACGTGGCCGAGCGGCCGGACCTTGCCCTCGGCCGACAGGGCGCCGGCGGCGTGCACCACGTCGCCTTCCGGACGCCGACCGGCGCGGAGTACGGCGCATGGGCCGAACGGCTCGACGAGCTGGGCGTCCCCAACAGCGGTCCCGTGGACCGGTTCTGGTTCCGCAGCCTCTACTTCAGGGAGCCTGGTGGCGTGCTGTTCGAGATCGCGACGGACGGTCCGGGCTTCGCCGTCGACGAGGACCTGGCCACCCTCGGCGACAGGGTCGTCCTGGCGCCGTTCCTCGAACCGCGCCGGGACGAGATCGTCGCCCGCCTGAAGGCCCTCGACTGATGGCCGCCTCGGACGACCGGCGCGTTGGGCGGCCGCTCGCGGGTCCCGGCACCGGGAGCTCCTCCGGAACCGGTGGCGCGGTGGACCGACTCGGCTGGGTCCACCGCTTCGCGCCGGGCGAAGGCTCCATGCCGGCCGGCGACCCGGGAGCGGCCGGTGGTCTCGCACCCACCGACGACCTCACCCTCCTGCTCCTGCACGGTACGGGCGGCGACGAGACCTCGCTCCTCGAGCTCGGCAGTGAGGTCGCCCCGGCGGCGAACCTGTTGAGCGTGCGCGGTCGGTCGCTCGAGGAGGGCGCTCCGCGGTTCTTCCGCCGCTTCAGCGCCACGCGCTACGACCAGGCGCACCTCGCCTCCGAAGCCGCCGCACTCGCCGACTTCGTCGGGGCGGCCGCCGACCGTTACGGCTTCGGGCGCGGCGGGCTCGTCGCGTTGGGCTACTCGAACGGGGCGAACATCGCCATCGGGGCCTTGACCTTGCGGCCCGGCGCGTTGGCCGGGGCGATCCTCTTCAGGCCCGTCATGCCCTTCGAGTCGCCGCCGTCGGCCGACCTGGCCGGCGTGCCCGTGCTCGTGACGCGCGGACGGCGCGATCCGTACGGGCCGGGCTCCGAGCCGGTCGCGCCCTACCTGCGGAGCTTAGGTGCCGCCGTCGTCGAGGAGGTCATCGAAGCCGGCCACGAACTCACGCGCCGCGACCTGGAGGCCGCGACGGCGTGGCTGGGCGCGGCGCCGTGGCGTGGCGGCGAACCGGCGGGTACTTAGCGGCGGGTCGCAGACGGGTCGGGGAGCGGCCGCCCTCTAGTTGCCGTGTCGCCCCGTCGATGGTCCGGCGCGCGACCTTGCTACAGTCGGGTCGGTTCGCCAGCCAGCGCGCACGTTGCGGCGGCGAAGAGGAAAGGAACTACATGTGGCCATTCGGTAAGAACGCTCAAGGTCGGCTCGAGGACGCACTCAAGGATCAGGAGCTCACCGCCAAGCTTGGCCTGAAGGTGAGCGTCAAGGACAAGGTCGCCTCCATCTCCGGTCAGGTCCCGAACGAGCGGTACAAGAACCTCCTCAAGGCCCTCGCCACCGGCATCAACGGCATCGAGGACGTCGACCTGAGCGGAATAACGGTGACGGAGGAGGCCCAAGGGGCGGGCGACCAGGCGCAGTCGGGCGCGGTGGCGTCCACCGGCACCATGGCGTCGCCCGTCCCGGGCGGCTCCGCCGGCGTGGCGCAGCCCGCGGCCGACCCGAGCGCGTTGGCCAAGGCCGCTCTGGCCGGCATCAAGCAGGAGCCCGGCCTGCAGAACAACCCTCTCGACGTCCTCCAGAAGGGCAGCACCGTCGTGCTGCGCGGCGCGGTCGACGATCAGGGCGAGTTCGACAAGGCGCGCGCCATCGCCCTCGCGGTCCCCGGCGTGACGGGCGTCGACGTCTCCGGTCTGCAGGTGATCGCGAACGCTTCTGCGCTCAACGTCACGGACAAGGACGGCGACATCGTCTACACCGTGAAGTCGGGCGACACGCTCTCGCATATCGCCCTCAAGTACTACGGGAGCGCCGGTCGTACGAGCTACATGAAGATCGCGGAGGCCAACGGCATCGCGGACCCCAACAAGATCCGCGTCGGTCAGGTCCTCAAGATCCCCGGCACCACGCAAGGCCCGGACCAGGTCCTCGCCTAGGGGAAGCCCGACGGCCAGCATCGGCAGCCGGCTGCTGCGCCCCGGATAGCCTCGGGGAGGGCCCACGCCCTTCCCGAACGCAAGAGTAGAGGCGCCCGTGATACGACGGGCGCCTGGTCGGCAACGAAGTGGTAGCGCGGCCAGCCGTTGTGCGTGAGCTGGAGGGTGCCGTCGGCGCGTGCCTTGGGCCTACCTACGCGTCGGCGTCAACGCTCGTGGCGCTCCTGACCGCCGCGACCACCTGATCGGCTAGGCGCTCGACCTGGTCGCGGTCCGAGCCCTCGACCATCACGCGCACGAGAGGCTCCGTGCCGCTCGGCCTTAGTAGGATGCGCCCGCCGGCACCAAGCTCCATCTCGGCGGCGGTCACGGCGGCGGCCACGACGGGCGCCGCCGCCACGCGGTCCCGGGTCCCGGGCGTCACCGCGACGTTCTTCAGTACCTGTGGGTACACGGGGATCTCGTCCATCCACGCTTCGAGCGGCTTGCCGGACTTGCGCACCGCGGCGAGGGTCATGAGGGCGGTCAGCATGCCGTCGCCCGTAGGCGCCTTGTCCAGGAATAGCAGGTGGCCGGACTGCTCGCCGCCCAGCTTGAGGCCGTGCTTCATGAGCTCCTCGAAGACGTAGCGATCGCCCACCTTGGCCCGGTGCATGACGACGCCACGCTCCCTCAGGAACGTCTCCGCCCCGAGGTTGCTCATCTGCGTGGCCACGAGGCCGGGCTCCCCGCGCGACAGCGCGGTGATGGCCAGCATGTGGTCGCCCGTCACGACGCGCCCCTTCGAGTCGACGAGCAGGGCGCGATCGGCGTCGCCGTCGAACGTCACGCCGACCTCGAACCCCCCCGCGACCACGTGCCTCGCCAGGGCGTCCGGGTGCGTCGAGCCGCAGCCGACGTTGATGTTCAGCCCGTCAGGCTCGGCGTTGATGACCTCGAGCCGCGCGCCGAGCTTCGCGAACAGCTGGGGGGCGATCAGGTGGCTGGCGCCATGGGCGCAGTCGACGACGAGGCGCATGCCGTCCAGGTACGGCGCGTTGTCGAGGAGGTGTTTGACGTAGAGGTCGAGCGCGCCCGCCTTGCCGCCGTGCGAGGCGCCGCCGCCGTCCCACGGCTTCGCCACGCTCACGCTGCCGACGCCGTCGCCGACGACCTGGGTGCGGCCGGCCCCGTCGTCCGCCGCGAGGCCATCGACGAGCTCCTCGAGTTGGGCCTCGACCTCGTCGGAGAGTTTCTCCCCGTCGCGGTTGAAGAGCTTGAGGCCGTTGTCGTCGAAGGGGTTGTGGCTCGCCGACACCATGAGGCCGGCGTCGGCGCCGAGGGCGCGCGTGAGGAAGGACACCCCCGGGGTGGGCAGCACGCCGAGCCACGTGACGTCGGCGCCGCGGGCGGTCATACCGGCCGCGGCCGCGTGGGCCAGCATGAGGCCGGAGCGGCGCGTGTCCATGCCGATGAGGAGGCGGGGCCTGTCGCCCGTACGCGCGCGCACCGTCTCCGCCACGGCCATGCCGAGGCGCAGCGCGAAGGTCGCGGTCATTGGGTGGATGCCGGCGACCCCACGAACGCCGTCGGTGCCGAAGTAACGCCGGTCAGACATGGGGGCAATGATACCCAGTCGCTCTCACGGCGCTCTTTCTCGAACCTTCATCGGGTGGCGCGACACCCTGGCGCCGCCGCGAACGCTCGTCGCCGCGGGCGAGCCGTGCCGGCTCCGGGCTGCGGCGTACGGCCAGGCGGACTAAGCCGCCCCTGGACTACTTGGCGTCCAGCCAGTTCGCGCCCAGGCCGACATCCGCGACGAGCGGCACCTTCAGGTCGATGACGGCGGCCATGATGTCGCGCACGACCGCCACCGCCGCGCTGGCGCGTTCCCGCGGCACCTCGGCGACCACCTCGTCGTGGACCTGTAGGAGCAGGCGCCCACCGAACCCGGCCAATGCGGGCGCGAGCTCGAGCATGGCCAGCTTCATGACGTCGGCGGCGCTGCCTTGGATGGGCATGTTGTAGGCCATGCGCTCGGCCCCTTCCCGCACGCTGCGGTTGGGGCTCAGCAGGTCCGGCACGGCGCGCCTGCGGCCCATGATCGTCTCCACGTAACCGGTGGTCCTGGCAGTGGCCAGCGTGTCGTCGATGTAGGCTCGCACGCGCGGGTAGCGCTGGAAGTACGTCGCGATGAAGGCCTCGGCCCGATCGAAGGCGATCTCGAGCTCGCGGCTGAGCCGTTGCGCCGACATGCCGTAGAGGACGCCGAAGTTGATGATCTTCGCCACCCTGCGCATGTCTGACGTGACGGCGTCCGGCTCGACGCCGTAGACGTTCGCCGCCGTGCTGCGGTGGATGTCCTCGCCGGTCATGAAGGCTTCGATGAGCGCGGGCTCCCCCGCGATGTGCGCGAGCAGCCGTAACTCGATCTGCGAGTAGTCGGCCACGAGGAGCGTCTGCCCCTCGCCCGCGATGAACGCGCGGCGTACCTCCCGCCCGCGGGCAGTGCGCACGGGCACGTTCTGGAGGTTGGGGTTGACGCTGGAGAGGCGTCCAGTGGTGACGACGGCCTGCTCGAAGGTCGTATGCACGCGCCCCTCCCCGTCCGCGAGCGCCGGCAGGGGGTCAAGGTAAGTGCCCTTGAGCTTGGCCACCTCGCGGTGCTCGAGTATCAGGTCCACCGCCTCGTGCTGGCCCCTGAGGGGCTCGATGGCTCCCACGGCCGTGCTCTGCTTGCCCGTCGCCGTCCGGTGGCCGGCGCGAAGGCCGAGCTTCTCGAAGAGGAGCCAAGCCACCTGGTCGCGCGAGGCCACGTTGAAGCCGCCCGTTCCGGCGATGGCGGCGAGCCGAGCCTCCAGGACCGCCAGCTCGGCAGCGGCCTCGGCCGACATGTCCGCCAGGAGCGGCACGTCCAGGAGGATGCCCGCCACCTCCATGTCGGCCAGCACGTCCTGGAGCGGGCGTTCTATGCTCTCGTACACCTCGCGCTGCCTGCCTTGCAAGCGAGGCCCGAGTGCCTTGAGGAGCTCCGCGCTCACGGCGGCGTGGTCGCGGGCGCCCACGCCCCACTCGCCGACCCCGAGGCGCCGCGCCAGCGTCTCGGCACCGGCGCCAGCCGAGTCGAGGAGGTAGGCCATGAGCAGCGGGTCGTCGCCGGAGACCGCCTCAGCGCCGGCCAACCGGGCCGCCACGACCAGCGCCTTGGCGTCCGCCGCGTTGACCACCCCGAGGCGGGCCACCCGCTCGGCGACGCCGGCACCTGCCGACGCCTCCGCCACCCGGCCCGCGGCGGCGAGCGCCAGGTCCGTGACCCGGGCGGCCGTGGGCCGGACGTCGCTGAGGAGGTAGCCGTACGCCCAGTGAGCTCCGACGCCGGCGCCGTCGAGACGGAGGTCGGCAGCGACCTCGTCCCAGGGGGCCCGCTCGTACGCTGTGCGTTCGCTGAGGCCCAGCTCGAAGAGCAGGCTGCCGAACTCCAGCTGCTGCAGGGCGGCCGTCAGCTCCTGGGGCTGCATGCGCCGCTCGCCGGTGGGGATCACCTGGAGCGCGATCTCGGCGTCCGTGACGATGCGCGACAGCTCGCGCGAGAGCGCGAGGGCCTCGAGACCGTCGCTGATGGCGGTCGCCTGGGCCTTGCTGGGCAGGGAGCCCAGGTTCGCGAGCAGCGCGTCCAGGTCGCCGTAGAGCTCGAGGAGCTTGCGGGCGGCGATGGGGCCGATGCCCTTGACGCCCGGGATGTTGTCGGAGGAGTCGCCGGTGAGGGCCCGGTAGTCCACCCACTGAGCGGGGGTCACGCCGTACTTGTTCACGACGGCAGCTGGGTCCATGCGCTGCTTCCCGTCCGGGCTCACGATGGTGACGTGGTCGCTGACGAGCTGCATGGCGTCGCGGTCGCTCGTGACTATCTCCACGAGCCACCCGTCACGCGCGGCGCGCGCGGCGAGGGAGCCGATGAGGTCGTCGGCCTCGAGCCCGGGGGTCTCGACCCGCTGCACGCCGATGAGGTCGAGGAGCGACTTGATGGCGTTGAGCTGGAGCGGGAAGTCGTCCGGCGCCTTGGGCCGGTGGGCCTTGTACTCCTCGTAGCGCGCCTTGCGGAACGTCGGGGCGGGCGCGTCGAACGCCACGACCAGGCCGTCTCCGGGCCGCTGCGCCTTGAGCAGGTCGAGGATGGCCCGCATGAAGCCGTAGACGGCGTTCGTCGGCATACCGGCGGACGTGGAGAGCTGGCGGATCGCGAAGTAGGCGCGGTAGGCGAGGCCGTGACCGTCGACCAGGACCAGGCGGGGGAGACCCGTAGCGCCCGCACCGCCGGCTTCCGTTCCCACGCCAGCGTCCGCGTCCGGCCCGACGTCCACCCCGAAGAGCGACGGTTGCCGTGGGTCGGTCCGCTTCTTGGCGCTCATGTCACACGTTCCAGGCTCCGGCGACCTCGAGCGTCGTACCCGTCACGTAGTCGGCCGCCGGGCTCAGGAAGTACCTGATCGCGCCGACCACCTCGTCGAGGCGGCCGACCCTGGCCATCGGCAGCTCGTGCAGCGGTTTGCTGACGCTGTTCTCGATGACGCCCGGGCTCACCACGTTGACCGTGATGCCGTTCTTCGCCTCCGCGAGGGCGAGGGCCTTCGAGTAGAGGATGACGCCGGTCTTGGCTATCCCGTAAGCCACGATGCTCGGGCGGGCCTTGATGAGCTCGGCGCCCGCATAGCCCAGGTTGACGATCCTGCCGCCGTTGGGAGCGAGTCGCAAGTACGGCACGGCCCGCTGACACGTGTAGAACGTGGCGTCCAGGTTGCTCGCGAACATCTCGCGCCAGACCTCGCCGGAGAGGTCAGCGAGAGGGCCATGGTGGTAGTTGCCCACGTTGTTGACGAGCGCGTCGAGGCGTCCGAAGAGGGAGTGAGCGGCGTCGACGAGCCCGCGTGCCTCGGACTCGTCGGTGACGTCCGCTTGCGCCGCGACTGCGTGAGCTCCGAGGGCGGTGGCCGCCTCGACGACGCCGTCGGCTTCCGCGCGGCTCCTGCGGTAATGGATCATCACGTCGTAACCGTCCGCGGCCAGCGCCAGCGCGATCGCCTTGCCGATCCCCTTGGCCGAGCCCGTGACGAGCGCGGCGGGGCGCCCGTGCCGGGCGCGCGCGGGACGGCGCGTGGCCCCCTCGGGTCGGGACTCGCTCACGGGCGGTGCGCCGCCGCGCGATAACGAGCGACCCTCAGGGCCTGGACGCCAAGGACGTACGGCAACTGACACCAGCAGATCACGACGTAAGCGTAGGGCATGCCGAGCGCGAGGGCCACCCCGAGCGCCAGGTACTGGGTGCTCAGGCCGAGGTTGACGAGCGCGCCGGTGGAGAAGAGGTCGGCCCACCGCTGCCGCTGTTCCGCGGTGGCGGCGGCCCACGGCGTGCGGCCCGCGAGCCGGAACAGGGCGGCGTCAGCGGCCTCGAAGGCGCGGTCCTGAGGGGCAAGGACGATCAGGTAGACGCGGCGCACGACCGTCAGGTACCAGGGATCGCGCCGGCCCCTCGCTGCCGGCGTCGCTCGGGCTCGGAGCCCCCTCACCGCCTCATAGCGCTTCTGGGCGCCGAAGTCGGCGCTCAAGGCGAGGGTGACGATCACGAAGGCCGCCGCGCTGCCGAGCGCCCCTGCGCCGCCGAGCTCGAGGCCGCCGAAGAGCGCAACGGCGCTGCCAGGCGCAACGGCGCCGCCAGGCGCAACGGCGCCACCGAGCGCCGCGCTGTGCACGGCCAGCGCCGCGAAGAGCGCCACGTTGACGGCCAGGTCGCAGGCGGTGTCGAAGTAGCGCCCGAACTCGGTGACGCGCCCCGTGGCCCTGGCCAGGCCGCCGTCGACGTTGTCGAGCACGGTCTTCACCTGCAGGAGCACCGCCGCGGCGAGCCAGTTGCCCGGGTGCGACGTCGCCACCAGGCCGGCGGCGAGGAAGCCGAGGAGCGTGTGCCCGGCGACCACGTGCCACGGCTCGAGTCGGGTGCGCGCGAGCAGGCGCACGACGGCGTTCGCCGCGGGCTGCACGACCACCATCACGGCCTCTCGTCTCGGGCGAGGCTTGGCTGCTGCCGGCACGGGCACAGGCTAACAGGGGTCGGGTCGCGGCGCCGGCGGCGGTTATCATCTGCTTCGCCCGCGGTCGGGTCGGTCGCCATGCGGCGACCGGCTACCGCCCGCAGCGGCTCGAGGAGCGTGAGCGCATGGACGCGAAGTTCAAGTTGGTTACCTCGCGCAGCGTCGAGAACTTCGAGCGCCAGCTGGACGAGTTCATGGCTGGCCTCGCTCGCGACGACATCGTGGTCGATATCAAGTTCTCTACGGCACCGATCGGGTCCGGCGTGGAGTACAGCGCCCTGGTGCACTACCAGACGACCGAGCAGTGGCTCGACTGATGCCGTGCGCGCCCCGCAGCATCGTCGTGTACTTCATAGTGGCCGCGCCCCGGGGCGCTGGTACACTTGACGCGTGACGACAACGTTGGTGCTAGTCGTCGACGATGAGCCGTCGATGCTCAAGGTCAGTGAGTTGACTCTGGCCTCCGTCGGATACGACGTGATCGCTTTCGAGGACCCGATCGAGGCACTCGCGGAGCTCAGGGACGGGTTGAGGCCCGACGTGATCGTGTCCGACGTCTCCATGCCGCCCATGGACGGCTTCGAGTTCCACGGCCACGTGCGTGAGATCTCCGAGCTGCGCGGCGTGCCGTTCCTCTTCCTCACCGCCCTCGAGGACCGCAACTCCATGCGCAAGGGCATGACGCTCGGCGCCGACGATTACCTCACGAAGCCCGTGAAGAAGGAGGAGCTCCTCGAGGCCGTCGGTGTGCGCCTGCGGCGCATCGAGGAGTTGAGGCGCCCGCTCACGGGCGTCGTGGCTGCGCACGGCTTCGGGCACCCCATGGTCGTGCGGGAGGGGCAGAGGCTCGACTGGGACTCTCTGAAGGCGCTCGAGTTCCTCTTCTACCTGCTGGAGCACCGGTCCGGGGTCACCACCTTCGAGGTCGCCGAGGCCCTCTGGCCCGGCAAGACCGAGTCGAAGGCGTCGAGCAGCTTCCACACGACCCTCTACCGGCTCCGCAAGGTGATGGGCGGCGACGTGGTCGAGAGCGCCAACCGCCGCTACTACCTCCAGGAGAGCTTCCAGATCGGTTACGACGTCGACGCCTACCGGCAGCTGGCACGCCAGGCGCGCGAGACGGGCAGCATGCGTGACTTCGTCGCGGCCATCCGGCTCTACACCGGTCACTTCATGGCCGGCTTCGACTCCAACTGGGTCGACAACGTCCGGCTCAGCCTCCAGGCGTCGCACCTGACGCTCCTGGAGACGGCGGCCGCCAAGGCCGTGACGAGCGACGACGTCACGCAGGCGACGACGCTCTACCAGCTCATGACGGAGCACGAGCCGTACAGCGAGACGGCGTGGGAAGGGTTGGCCGACGCCTGGGAGGCGCGCGGGGAACGTGCACGCGCCGCGGAGGCGCGCGAGCGCTTCGAGCGACTGATGATGGAAGGTTGAAGCGCTCGGCCCCTACCGCCGACGCGAAGGAGTGAGCATGTACACCATCGACCTAAGCGGCAAGACGGGCCTCGTCATGGGCGTCGCCAACCAGCGCTCCCTGGCCTGGGCCATAGCGCAGCCCCTAGCCGACGCCGGCGCGCGCCTCGCCTTCAGCTACCAGTCCGACCGCCTGCGCCCCACCCTCGAGAAGCTCACCGAGGACTTGAACGCGCCGCTTCTGGTCGAGTGTGACGTCGGGAGCGACGAGCAGATCGACGCCATGTTCGAGCGGGTCGGCCGCGAGTTCGGCAAGCTCGACTACCTCGTGCATGCGCTCGCCTACTCGCCCGCGGCCACGTTCGAGCACCCGTTCGTCGAGACGACGCGCGAGGACTGGCGCACCGCCATGGACGTGAGCGCCTACTCCCTCGTCGCCACGACAAACCGCGCCGCGCGCCTCATGACTGAGGGCGGGAGCGTCGTCACGCTTTCCTACCTGGCCGCGGAACGCGTCGTGCCGCACTACAACATGATGGGCGTGGCCAAGGCCGCGCTCGAGGCGAGCGTGCGCTACCTCGCGTACGACCTTGGCCCCAAGGGCATCAGGGTCAACGCCATCAGCGCCGGCCCGGTGCGCACCATCGCGGCGCGGTCGATCGCCGGCTTCGGCGACCTCTACTCGCAGGCGGGGGAGATGTCGATGCTGAGGCGCAACATCGACCACGAGGAGGTCGGTGGCCTCGGTCTCTCCCTGCTCGCCGACAGGCTGGGCGGCGGTATCACGGGTGAGACCGTGTACGTCGACGCCGGCTTCCACGCCATCGGGCTCTTCCTCCCGCAGGGCAAGGAGTAGGCGCCTGGTCCCCGGTCGCCCTCCCTACGAGGCCCGGGCTTTGAGGCTATACTCACGCGCATGATTCCACTCCACCGTCGGACGGGAACCACCTGGCGATGGCGGCGGCACTGAACCTGCCGTTCACCACGCGACTGCCCGAACCCTGACCGGCAGCGCGGCCACCCAGAGTCGTCCACGAACGGAGTCATCCATGCACGTTACTGAAGCGGGTGAGGGCGTGCTCAGCCAGCGAGCGCCCATCGAGCCCATCTACCGCGAGGTCCTGGCCGACCTCGAGACGCCGCTGACCGCCTACCTGAAGCTGGCCGGCCACCCGTCCTTCCTCCTCGAGAGCGTTGAGCAGGGCGAGCGCGTCGCGCGCTACTCGTTCATCGGCACGGGCCAGCGACTGCGCATCGAGGCGCGCGGCGACCAGGTCACCTTGACGCGCACCACGGGCACGAGCACCGTCACGAGCAAGGACCCCCTGCGCGTCATGTGGGACGAGGTGGTACGCGACACGCATCCCGCCCCCGACCTACCCGCCTTCTGGGCCGGCGCCGTCGGCTACGCGAGCTACGACCTCGTGCGCCAGTACGAGCGCCTGCCGGACGCCAACCCCGATGTCATCGGCGCGCCGGACATGCTGTTCGTCGAGCCCGAGCTGGTGGTCGTGTTCGACCACCTCAAGCGCCGGCTGTTCATCGTCGCGCCGGCCGAGGTAGGCAACGCCGCCGACGCCGCTAGGGCGTCGGCGCTGGTGGACGCCGCCTACGACCGCCTCCGCGGTCCGTTGCCTGGTGTGCCCGGTGACCGCGCCGGGCGCCTGGCCGAGTTCGTGCCCAGCTTGTCGCGCGAGGAGTACATGGCGGCGGTGACGCGCGCCGTCGAGTACATCCACGCCGGCGACGTCTTCCAGGTCGTGCCGAGCGTCCGCCTGTCGGCCGACCTCGGCGCCCACCCGTTCGCCATCTACCGCGCGTTGCGCACCATCAACCCCAGCCCCTACCTCGGCTACCTCGACCTCGGGGGCGTGACGCTCGTGGCCAGCAGCCCGGAGAGCCTCGTGCGCTCCGACGGCGCGCGGGTCGAGACGCTGCCCATCGCCGGGACGCGACCACGCGGCCGCGACGCCGCGCACGACGAGGAGCTGGCGGCCGAGCTGTTGGCAGACGAGAAGGAGCGCGCCGAGCACGTGATGCTCGTCGACCTGGGCCGCAACGACCTCGGCCGGGTCAGCGCGCCTGGGAGCGTCGAGGTCGTCGACCTCATGCGCGTCGAGCGTTACAGCCACGTCATGCACATCGTCTCCGAGGTCGTGGGGCGGCTAGCGGTCGGTCGCACGCCCCTAGACGCCCTCTCGGCGACGTTGCCGATGGGCACCGCGTCCGGCGCTCCCAAGGTGCGCGCCATGGAGATCATCGACGAGCTCGAGACCGTGCGGCGCGGGCCGTACGCCGGCGCCTTCGGCTACCTGGCGGCCGGCGGCGCCATGGACATGGCCCTCACGCTGCGCACCATGGTCGTGAAGGACGGTCGCATCCACCTGCAGGCGGGTGCGGGCGTCGTAGCGGACTCGGACCCCGCGGCGGAGTGGCAGGAGTGCATGAACAAGTTGGCCGCGCTGAGGCGTGCCGTGGAGATGGCGACCCGGGGGCTTGGCTGATGTCCGCTCCCAGGCTGCTGGTGGTCGACAACTACGACTCGTTCACCTACAACCTCGTCCAGTACGTGGCCGCCTTGGGCGCCGACGTGACGGTGTGGCGCAACGACGCCTTCGCGGTGGCCGACGTCGAGGAGCTGAGGCCGGACGGCGTCATCGTCTCGCCCGGCCCGTGCACGCCGCGGGAGGCCGGGGTGTCGGTCGAGCTCGTCCGCGGCCTCGGCGCGCGCCTGCCCGTGTTGGGCGTGTGCCTTGGGCACCAGGTCATCGGCGAGGCTTACGGGGGGCGGGTCGTGCGCGCCAACCGCCTCGTGCACGGCAAGACGGCCAGCATCGAGCACGACGGGACCGGCGTGTTCGCGGGGCTGGGGAGCCCCGTCACGGCCACGCGCTACCATTCGCTCGTGGTCGTGGACCCGCCGGACGAGCTCGTTCCCAACGCCTGGACGACGGAGCCTGGCACCGGCGAGCGGGTGCTCATGGGCGTGCGCCACGCCACGCACCCCGTCTGGGGCGTGCAGTTCCACCCGGAGAGCATCCTCACGGAGAACGGCTCGGCCATGCTCGCTAACTTCCTGCGCTTCACGCAGGCCGACCGCGGCTAGGCCGTGGCCGGAGCCGCCCCAGCTGTCTCCGTGGTCGTGCCGACCCACGACCGGCGCGCCCTGCTGGAACGCAAGCTGCGCGCGTTGGAGGCCGAGCGCGTCGACTTCGAAGTGATCGTGGTCGCCGACGGTTGCAGCGACGGCACGGAGCGTTTTCTCGCCCGTTACGAACCGCCCTACGGCTTCTCCTGGTTGACGACGCCGGGCAAGCACGCCGCCTTCGCCCGCAACCAGGGCGCGCGCGTGGCGCGTGGCGCGGTCCTGCTCTTCAGCGACGACGATGTGATCCCCCGCCCCGGCTGGGTGGCGGCGAACCTCGCACTCCACAAGGCGCCGATGCGGGTCGGCTTGAGCCGGGAGGCGCTCCCCGACCACTTGAGCGAGGGTTGGACGCTCAAGGTCGTGCGCGGCTGGTGGAACGTCGTCAGCCGCTCGCTGAGCGTGCCCGCCGCCCTGTTCTGGGAGGTGGGCGGTTACGACGCGAGCTTCTCCTCCTACGGCGGCGAGGACCCCGACCTCGCGCTGCGCCTCAAGGCGGCGGGCGCCGTGTTCGAGCTGCTGCCGGAGGTGCTCGTCGAGCACTGGGACGAGGGTTTCCTGGACCACCTGGAAGCCAAGGCCGGCTCGGCCGGGGCGGCGCACGTGCGCGTGTGGCGCAAGCATCCACGGCGCGAGGTCGCCTTCGCCCTTGGTGTCCACCCGCTGTCGCTCGCCTTGAAGCGGGCGCTGCTCTCCACGGCCGCCAAGCCGTTCTGGGACGACGCCCATTACCGCTACGAGCGGGCGTACGCCGCGGCCGCGCGGCGCGCGCTCGCGGAAGGAGCTGGACCCACGCGATGACTGGACTTCCTATCGGCGAGCTGCTCAACCGGATCTTCGACGGCGAGACGTTGGACAGGCAGATGGCGAGGGACGTCCTCGGCAGGCTCATGGACGGGCAGCTCTCGCAGGTTCAGGCGTCGGCCCTGCTGGCGGCGCTGCGCATGCGGGGCGAGACCGTGGAGGAGATCACGGGCTTCGCGGAGGCCATGCGCGCGCGGGCCATCCGGGTCCCGGTGAGCGTCGACGGCCCGTTGGTCGACACCTGCGGCACGGGCGGCACGGGCGTCGACACGATCAACATCAGCACGACGGCCATGTTCGTCGCCGCGGCCGGGGGCGCGCGGCTCGCCAAGCACGGCAACGTCGGCGTGACGCGCAAGTCGGGTTCGGCGAACGTTCTGGCCGAGCTCGGCGCGGACCTGGACGCGAGCCCGGAGCGCCTCGCCGAGTCCGTCGCGGTCACCGGCATGGCCTTCATCTTCGCGCGCCGCTTCCACCCCGCCATGGGGTTCGTCGCGCCCATCCGCGCCGACCTGCAGGCTCGCACCATCTTCAACAACTTGGGGCCGCTCACCAACCCGGCTGGCGCCGACCGCCAGCTCATGGGCGTCTACGACCCGCGCCTAACCGAGACCCTGGCGGCCGTCCTGCGCGGCCTGGGGTTGAAGCGCGCCCTCGTCGTGCACGGCGACGTCATCGACGACTTCACCGTGACGGGGCCGAGCAAGGTGACTGAGCTCGCGGAGGACGGCGGTCTGACCACCTACGTGGTCACGCCGGAGGAGGTGGGCCTCGGCCGGCACCCGCTGGCGAGCTTCGCCGGCGGCGACCCCGCGACGAACGCCGGGCACCTGCGCGCCGTGCTCGCGGGGGAGGCCGGACCCGGCATGCGCGACGTGACGCTCTTCAACGCCGGCGCCGCCCTCTACCTCGCCGAGCGCGCCGGCACGCTGGCGGAGGGCGTCGCTCTCGCAGCCGAAGCGTTGGACAGCGGGGCGGCGCTCGCCAAGCTCGAGGAGTACCTCGGCTTCTCACGGCGTCCGGCGGCTTGAGCTCGGGGCGGTCGGCGCGGCGGACCTCCGGTCGCGCCGTTGAGGCCGGTCGGCGCGGCGCCGGGTGGCGTGGGCGGCCCCGGCGTCGTCGAGCCGGCGTCACGGCTCATCTGCGGTTGCTAGCATGGTGGGCGTGAAGCTCGTCCAAGGCCTGTTCCTGCTGCTCTTGACGGCCGCGCTGTCGGTCGGCGCGCTGCTGGCCTCCTCGGGGCTGAAGTGGGCCCAGGAGCTGCCGTCGCTCGAGTCGCTGGACGCGCTCGAGTTCTCCGCCACCTCGCAGGTGTTCGCCCGCGACGGCGTGACGCCCATCGGGGCCATCGTGCCCGTCACGGGCGAGGGGCGCGAGTCCACCAACCGCATCCCCGTGCGCCTCGACGAGGTGTCGCCCGCCGCGCTGCAGGCCATCGTCGCCTACGAGGACGACCAGTTCTACCGCCACTACGGCGTCGATGCGCCCGGCTTCTTCAGGGCCGTCTACGAGGAGTTCCTCGGCGACGCCTCGCGCGGCGGCTCGACCATCACGACGCAGGTCATCAAGAACCTCGTGTTGCACGACATCCGCTCGGAACGGTCCCTGGAGCGCAAGATCAAGGAGATCATGCTGGCCCTCGAGCTCGAGCGGCGCCTCACCAAGCCCGAGATCTTGCAGCGTTACATCAACATGGTCTTCTGGGGCGGCAACGTCTACGGCATCCGCGCCGCGGCCCAGACGTACTTCGGCAAAGACCCCATCGAGCTGAACCTCGCGGAAGGGCTGTACCTCGCCCGGCTCATCCCGGCCCCGAACGCGCGCCACGACGACCTTCCCACGACCCGCCGCAGCATCCGTGAGGTCCTCGACAAGATGGTGAGGCAGGGCACTATCAGCTCGGAGATGGCCGAGCGCGCCTGGCGCTACCCCCTCGAGCCACTCGGTTGGGACGTCACCTACGACGGTGCAGGCAACATCGTAACGGCCGTCAGGACCGGGGCCGAGGTCGTCGTCCAGTCGAGCGTCAGCTCGGACCTGTCGCGCGCCGTCCTGATCGCCGTGCGCAACTGGCTGACCGAGCGGTACGGCGAGAGCGTCGTGTTCAGCAGCGGCGGCCTCCGGGTGACCACCACCATCGACGTGCAGGCGCAAGTGGCGGCCAACCAGGCGAGCCTGAGCGGTGAGGTCCCGCCGGGCGCCCAGATGGCGCTGGTCGGCATCGACCCGAGCACGGGGGCCGTGCTCGCCATGGTGGGGCAGAAGCTCGTCGACGGCGTCGCTCCGGGCGAGTTCAACCGCGCCACCCAGGCGTTGCGGCAGCCGGGCAGCTCGTTCAAGCCCATCGTTTACGCGACAGCCATCGAGCAGGGCGCCATGAACCAGTCGACCATCCTGGTCGACGAGCCGACGAAGTTCCAGATCCGCGGACAGGCGCCGTACGAACCCGGTAACCACGACCACACCTACGACGGCTTCCAGACCATCAGGGCGAGCCTCAACCGGAGCCGCAACATCCCGGCCGTCAAGGCCCTCGAGGCGGCCGGCGTCGACGCCGTCGCGGAGAAGGCGCGCGAGCTCGGTTACAACGTGATGCCCTACTACGCCATGGCGCTGGGCTCCTTCGAGGCCACGCCCCTGCAGCACACGGCCGCGATGGCCGCCTTCGCGAACGGTGGCGTGTACATCGAGCCGTACTTCATCGAGCGCGTCGAGGACTCCGACGGCAACGTCCTCTACCAGGCCGAGCCCCGCTCCGCGCGCGTCTGGAGCGAGCAGACGGCCTACATCATGCTCGACATGATGCACGGCAACGTCGTCGATCGCGAGCCGGCCTTCGGGCTCTCGAACCGCGCCGCCGTCCCGGGCCGCTGGATCGCCGGGAAGACTGGCACGACCAACGATGAGGTCGATATCTGGTTCGTCGGCATGACGCCCGGCATGGTGGCGAGCGTGTGGATCGGCAAGGACGACGCCACGAGCCTGCCGAGCCGCATGACGCTGAGCAACGGCAACACCGACCAGGTCAACAGCTCGCGCCAGCCCATCTACATCTGGAACGACTTCGTCACCGCGGCCTTGCGGGGGAGCCCGGCCACGGGTGACGGCTTCCCGGTCCCAGAAGGCGTCGTCTTCAAGGACATGGACCTGAAGACGGGCGCCGTCGGCGGCGGCGGGGTGCGCGCCGCGTTCCGCTCGACCGATCAGGCGGTCGGCGGCGGCATCGACGCGGCCATCAAGCTCAGCCTCCCGATAGACACCGCCACGGGGAAGCGGGCCACGGTCGACACCCCTCCCGACCGCATCGAGATCATCGAGGTCGACCCGCGCGACGTGGGGAACTACCTCGAAGGCACGGGCTGAGACGACTGTGGCGGCGGGCAGGAGCAGGGAAGGAACAGGACGATGAACGCGCTTCAGAACGAGACCCTAACCGCGGTAGCCGGCCTGCGCGTCGGCCACTACACGGACCTGGAGGCCCGCACGGGCTGCACGGTCGTCCTCACGCCGGCGGGCGGCTGCGTGGCCTCGGGCGTAGCGCTTGGCCCCGCGCCCGGCTCGCGCGAGTACGTCCTGTTGCAGCCCGACAAGACGGTCCAGGCGGTCGACGCTGTCGTGCTGACCGGCGGCAGCGCTTTCGGGCTCGCCTCGGCCGATGGCGTCATGTGCTGGCTCGAGGAGCAAGGCCGCGGCTTCGACACGGGCGTGGCTCGCGTGCCCATCGTGCCGGCCGCCGTCCTCTTCGACCTGGCAGTCGGCTCCGCCAAGGTCCGCCCGGACGCAGCGGCGGGGCGCGCCGCGGCCGAGGCCGCCACCGACGCGCCCGTCGCGCAAGGGCGCGTGGGCGCCGGCACGGGGGCGACGGTCGGCAAGCTGCGCGGGCCGGGCAACGCCACCGACAGCGGCCTCGGCAGTCACGCCGCGCTCGTCGGCGGGGCGGTCGTCGCGGCCATCGGCATCAGCAACGCCGCCGGCAACGTGATCGACCCCGACACGGGCAATCTCGTGGCCGGGGTACCGGAGACGCTGGGTCTCGCCGCCGCGGCCGGCTTCGCCGCCATGCCCGGCAGCAACACGACGCTGGTGCTCGTCGCCACCGACGCCCCGATCACGAAGGCCCAGGCCAACGCGCTCGCGACGAGCGCGCATATCGGCATCGCGAGGGTGACGCGACCGTCACACACGGTGTTCGACGGCGACAGCGCCTTCGTGCTCTCGACCGGCACGGGTCCGGAGGTCCCGCTCGCGGCCCTCTCCGTCGCCGTGCAGGAGGTGGTGGCGGCCGCGCTCGTCAAGGGCGTGCTGGCCGGTCGCTGAGGCGGAGGCGCCCCGCGGCGCGGGCGTCAGCGACCGACGCGGTAGATCATGCCGCTGTCGTACGCGGCGATGTACAGCTCGCCCGCGGCGTCCTCGCCGAAGGTGCTCACGTTGAAGCCCGTCTCGAACAGGGGCCTGGGCGCCCAGCCGTCCGCCGCGCTCGTGCTCCAGACGCGGCCGGACACGAAGTCGGCGAACACGTAGTTGCCCTGGAGCGCCGGCACCTCGGCGCCGCGATAGACGTAGCCGCCCGTTATCGACGTGCCCCACTGCGGGCCGTGCGGGTACTCGAGGACGGGGAGCGTGAGCCCGGTCTGGTCGCAACTCGAGGCCGCGTAGCAGTGCAGGCCCTCCATGACCTTCCAGCCGTAGTTGAGCCCGCCGGCCGTGCCGGCCGGTGTGAAGTTGACTTCCTCGTAGGCGTCCTGGCCGACGTCGGCGATGTAGAGGTCGCCGGTGTCCCTGTCGAACGAGAAGCGCCACGGGTTGCGGATCCCGTACGCCCAGATCTCGGGCAGGGCGCCGTCCCGCTCGACGAACGGGTTGTCGCTCGGCACGGCGTAACCGCGCTCGCCCGACACGTCGAGGCGTAGGAGCTTGCCGAGGAAGGTGCCGAGGCTCTGGCCGTTGCCTTGCGGGTCGCCGCCGCTGCCGCCGTCGCCGAGCCCGACGTAGAGGAAGCCGTCCGGCCCGAAGGCGATCTGGCCGCCGTTGTGGTTGGAGTACGGCTGGGCCTGCGTGAGCAGGACCTCCTCGGACTCCGGGTTGGCGCGGTCGGGGTTCCCCGGCGTGACCGTGAAGCGCGACAGCACGGTCTGTCCGCCGTTGCCCGTGTAATACACGTAGAAGCGCCCGGTCGCCCCGTAGTCGACGGGGAAGGCGAGGCCGAGCAGGCCGCGCTCGCCGCCCGTGCTGAGCTCGCCGGAGAGGTCAAGGAACGGTTCGCGGAGCAGCTCGCCGCTACGGACGATGCGGATGGCGCCGCTCTGCTCCGCCACGAACAGGCGTTCGTCGCCGGCGTTCGTGATCACAACGGGCTGCCTGAGCCCGTCGGCCACTGGCACGAGTCGTTGCGCGACGACGTTCTGCGTGCAGGCTGCCAGTGCCAACGTGATGGCGAGGGCGGTCAGCGCGCCGGCGTAAGCGCCGAGGCCGTACCGGCGCTGAGGGAGAGTGGGCTGCTCGGACATGCCTAGAGCCTAGTCGATATCCTCCGTGAGGCCGGTGAGCGGAGGCTCAACCTCCTCTAAGGTCGCCCAGCGCGGCAACCACCTGAGGGTGAGTTCCCGGAGCTCCCGCTCGCTCAGGCTCGGACGGTCGTACATGCCGGCCGCGAGGCGCTGGCGCTGGGCCTCGAAGAGGATCACGGCCGCCGCCACGCTCACGTTGAGCGACTGCACCATGCCAAGCATCGGGATGATCACGTGCTGGTCCGCGAGCTCCGCGGCCCGAGGGCTGACGCCGTCCTTCTCGTTGCCGAGGAGGACGGCGCAGGGCACGGTGTAGTCCACCGCCCGGTAATCGACCGCCTCGGCCGAGAGGTGCGCGGCGTAGATCCGCTTCCCGCTCGCCTGCATGGTGGCGACGGCGGTGGCGATGTCGGGGTGCACCACCAGGTCGACCCACTTGTCCGCGCTGGCGCTCGTGGCGCTGAAGGTGGCCACACCCCCGGTCGGCTTGACGGCGTGCACCGTGCCGATGCCGACGGCGTCGCAACTCCTAAGGATGGCCGAGAGGTTGTGCGGCTTGTGCACTTCCTCGGCGAGCACTGTCAGGTCCTGCTGGCGCTTCGCTAGGACATCGTGGATGCGCTCACGGCGCCGCAAGGTCATGGGCCGAGGATAACCGGCCGCCCGGCGAATGGGGCGGCGGCTCGCCGAACTGGGTTATTGTGCTCGGATGTCGTTGCAGGCCGTGAAAGATCACCTCAGGCGGTTCGGGAAGGCGGAAGCGGTCCTGGAGTTCGCGGAGTCGAGCGCCACGGTGGCGCTGGCGGCCGAGAAGGTGGGGACGGAGCCTGCCCGGATCGCGAAGACCCTGGCGTTCTACGACCCGGAAGACCAGACGCGCGCGCTCCTGGTGGTGGCCGCCGGCGACGCCCGGCTCCACAACGGCTCGTTCAAGCGTCGTTTCGGGGGCAAGCCGAAGATGGTGGCGTCGGAGGACGTCGAGGCGCTGACCGGCCACCCCGTTGGTGGCGTGTGCCCGTTCGCCAACCCGGACGGCGTCAGTGTCTACCTCGACGAGTCGTTGCGGCGCTTCGACGTCGTCTACCCCGCCGCCGGCACGGCGGCGTCGGCCGTGGCGTTAACCCCGGCCGAGCTAGAGGTCGCCGCCCGCCCGGCCGGGTGGGTGGAGGTCTCGAACGGCTGGCGTGTCGACGGGGTCGAGGCCACCCAGTGAGCCGCGCGCGAACCCTTGGCGAGCCGCGCGCAGCTCACTCGTAGGAGGCTAGCGGAGCGCGGGCTCCAGGACCGTGAAGGTCAAGTAGTCCTGCAACGTGTGCGTGTCTACCGAGAGCACGCGCCACATGAGCACGTAACTGCCCGGGGCGAGGGGCTCGGCCGGCGTCAACGTCACCCTGGCCGACCGTCCCTGACCCGGAGCCAGCTCGAACGCGACGGCGCGGTCGTCCGGCCCGGAGGTACCGATCACCTCGGTCACGAGAAGGGCGGCCATGCCGTTGAGCTTGGCCGCGTGATTCTCATCGGCTACGTCGGGGGCGTTCTCGAGCCTGAACAGCTTGAAGGTGGAGAAGCCGACCTCGAGCTCCTCGCTGAACTCCAGGACGAGCGTTCCCGGCGCGGCCTCCAACACGGAGCCGTCCGCGGGCGTGGAGCTCTCCAGGTAGGCGTGCGCCTGCGCGAACCCGAGGAGCGCGGCCGCCGCCAGGACCAGGCCGGCGCGCCTCATGGCGCGGTGCTGGTGGGCGTCGCGGTGGTGGGAACCGTGATGACGGCGGCGTCGAGCACCGCCGGGTCGCTGTGCGCCGGCTTGTCGAAGCTGGCTTCGAAGCTGGCGTCCCCGATGAAGCCGCCGACCCTGAACGTGTAGTTGCCCTGGACGGAAGGGATGAAGTTGCCCGCGTACCAGCCTGCCTTCGCCGCGTTGGCCCGCAGCGTGAGGGTGAGCTCGCTGCCGTCCGGCGCCACGATGACGGCCGTGAGGCTCTTCTCGAGCCCCGCCACGGCCTCGCCGTTCGCGTTCCGAACCGCGAGGTCGATGCCGTTCACCTGGCCGGTGTAGGCGGGGTTCACGAGGAGGCCGACTATGACTGTGTAGGCGCCCTCCAGGACGGCGACGGATTGGTGGGCGTAGGCGGCGGAGGCGAGGGCGAGGGCGGCGAGGGTGCTGGCGAGGGCGGTGGTGATCCGGCGTCTTCTAGTCATGGGGTTGCTCCTGACGGGATGGAGTGGCTCGCCCGACCCGCACGGGCCCGCGTCGAAACGCGGCGTGCCGGGCCGGTCGCGGTCTGAGTGTGGCCATCGGGCGTGAGTGGCGGCTGGAGGACGATCGGCCGCGAGGGTGGCCCGCGGGCCAACGTCGGCTCATGCAGCCACGACCGGAGCCGCGGCTCTAGCCGAGGCGGCAGCGCATGAACAGGGGACCGCACGGGAACAGCGCCTACGTCGGCGAGCGGTATGGCCGCGCTGAGCAGGCCGACCTGCTGCAGGTTGTGGACGTGCTCGGGCGTGCCTTCCGGATGCTGGTGGCCGGGGAACTCGGTTCTGGCCGCCCAACTAGGCAGGCTCACGAACAGGAGCAGCAGGGTGCAGATGAAGTGCGCGGCCGCGCCCGCTCGCAACGCTCGTGCCTGTCGTGCCGTGAACGTCAGCATTCTCCGACTTGCGAGCATACGTGCATTCGTGCGTGAGCGCTGTTCAAGTGCTCTTGCAACCCGGTGCCCGAGGCCTTGGGTTGGCCCAGCGGGAGCGGCCCCACCTACCGCCGTGCGGACACGACGCTTCTGCGCCACCGACAGCGGTCACGGAGACTCCTGTCAGAGCCCTCTATGCTGGCCTCCAGAACCCATCCTGACGTGTTGGAGGTCGCGAGCATGACCGACGTTCCGAGGAGCATGAGGATCCCGGTAGGCGAGGACAGGCTTGGCCGGAGCCGGTCCGTGTTCGGCGTGATGCCGTTCGCGATCAAGGTCTCCTCCCGAGACAGTGGGGGCGCCTCTCTCGTGATCGAGCAGGCGAACGCCTACCGCGGAGGGCCGCCTCGACACCTTCACCACGACCAGGACGAGTGGTTCTACGTGGTCGAGGGCGAGTACGTCATCAGCATCGGCGAGGAGACGCACCGCCTCATGCCCGGCGACTCCGTGCTGGCTCCGCGGCGCGTCCCTCATGCGTGGGCGTTGGTCGGGCATGCGCCAGGGCGCATGGTCATCGCGTTCTGGCCGGCCGGGAGGATGGAGGAGTTCTTCGATGCGGCCGTCGAACTCGACGACACCCCCGCGCCGGATGTGGCGCGCCCACTGTTCGCCGCGTACGGCATGGAGGTCGTGGGTCCGCCGCTAGTCGTGGAGTAGGCACGCGGCGCGGGTCTGTTCAGGCTTCCTGCGCGTCCGGGACGGCCCCGTGAGGCGCAACGCGTCGGTTCGCCGCGGTTCCGGAGTAGGTTGATGCGCCCATGAGAGAGTCGGCTCCCACGGTCGAGATACGACCGGCCGTCGCGGCGGACGCCCCGGCCATCGCCCAGGTACACGTGACGACGTGGCGCGAGACCTACGCCGGGCTGCTGCCAGACGACCTGTTGGCGGGCCTGTCCGTCGAGCGGCGCGAGGCCCAATGGGCGGCTCAGATAGCCGTCGCCGACGCGCCTGGCAACACCAGCCGCGTACTGGTCGCGACGGCGCCAGGCCGGGGCGTAGTGGGCTTCGCGTCCTGCGGGCCGGAGCGCGAACCGGAGCACGGGTTCGACGCCGAGCTCTACACCATCTACCTGTTGGCCGAGTTCCACGGCCGCGGCATCGGTAGGGAGCTCTTCGTGCGCACGTGCGAGCAGGCGGTCGCCGTCGGGTTCCGGTCGCTGCGCCTCTGGGTGCTGGAGGGCAACCCCACGGCCGGCTTCTACGCTCACCTCGGCGGGGAGCCGGTCGGTCGGAAGGGCCTCGTCCTGGGCGACGGCTCGTACTTCGAGACGGCGTTCGGCTGGCGCGACCTCTCGACCCTCACCCCGCGCTAGGGACCCGGTGCCGCCGGTCGAGGTCGCCCTGCACGCTTGACGCCCCGCCTCCGCGGGCGATATCATCGTTTTCGCCTTGTGGACGGTGTTGCAAGCGTTCACGGCGCCCGAGCCGAGGTGGCGGAATAGGTAGACGCGCCAGCTTGAGGGGCTGGTGGCCGCAAGGCTGTAGGGGTTCAAGTCCCCTCCTCGGCACCAAGGAAATGGCGAACCGCGAGGTGGGACCGACGATTTTGTCGGTCCCACCTTCGCTTGGTGAGCGGCGCGAGGCTTGATGAACGGGGCGAAAGCGGCCCTCGTTGCGCCGATCGGAGGCCCGCACCGCCGGTGCGGCCAAAGCCCGTGCGCCCGCGGTGGACTTCCGCCTATCCCGCTGGGAGCCGCCTGGGTGGCGCGTGATAGCTTGGCCCATGCCGCTGGTCAACCGTCGCCTCGGAGCCGATCGCGAAGCCGATCACGGCAGCAGCAGGGGTCAGCCACCCGCGAGCTTCCCCTTCCCCCGCTTCCGGCCGGGGCAGGGCGAGGCGCTGACGCGCGCGCGCGAGGCGTTCGCGGAAGGCAAGCGTTTCGTGGTCATCGAGGCGCCCACCGGCGCGGGGAAGAGCGCCGTCGCGGTCACGCTCGCGCGCGAGGCCAACTCGGCGTTCGTGCTCACCAACCAGAAGGTCCTGCAAGACCAGTACGTCCGCGACTTCCCCGACCTGGCCCTCCTAAAGGGGCGGGCCAACTACGACTGCCTCGTGGCGCCCACGCACGCCGCTGCCGCCCCATGCATCGTCGGTCGGCGCTTCCCCCAGTGCGACGACTGCCCGTACTTCACGGCCAAGGACGTCGCCATGCAGGCGAACGTCGCCACGCTCAACTACGCGTACTACCTGGCGGAACTCAACTACGCCGGCGGCTTCGCCCCTCGCGAGCTCCTGATCCTGGACGAGGCGCACAACGCCGAGGGCGCGCTCATGAACTTCGTGCAGGTCGTCCTGAGCGAGGGCGCGCTCTTGCGCGCCGGCCTGCAGCGCCCTTTGCCGCCCGACCTGGGCGACGAGCTCGCCTTCGAGTTCGCCGAGCTGCTCCTGCCCGAGCTGCGCGAGCGGTCCACGGCCGTCGAGCTGCTCATCAAGCAGGAGGCCAGCGAGGAGGCCTCGCTGCAGCACCTGAAGACGAAGCAGTGGCTCGACGGGCAGGCCGGCCGCATCGAGCTCCTCCTCAACAGCCATGAGTCCGGCGAGGTCGACTGGGTCGTCGAGCGCCGCGTCGAGCGCGACGGCGCCGGAATCGTCTTCAAGCCCATCGAGGTCGCGGCCCTGGCGAACGAGTTCCTGTTCGCCTACGCCGACAAGGTCCTGATGCTCTCGGCCACGATCCTCGACGCGCCCACGTTCCTACGTAGCCTCGGCATCGAGCCCGAGGAGGCGGAGGTCATCGCGGTGCCGTCGACCTTCCCGCCGGAGAACCGCCCGATCGTGGTGTGGCCGGTCGCGCGCCTCACCCGTCACTACCAGGACCGCGACCTGCCGCTGCTCGCCAAGGCCGTCAACGAGCTCGCCCTGCGGCACGAGGACGAGAAGGGCGTCGTGCACGCGCACTCCTACAAGATCGCGAGCTATCTGGCCAAGAACCTCGACGCGGAGGTGCGCTGGCGCGTCGTCACCCACGAGGGCGCGAGCGGCAGGGAGGCGGCGCTCGCCAGGCACTTGGCCGCTTCCGAGCCGACCATCCTGCTCACGCCGAGCATGACGGAGGGTATCGACCTGGCCGAGGACCTCTCGCGCTGGCAAGTGCTCTGCAAGGTGCCGTACCCGTACCTCGGTGACAAGCAGGTCGCGGCCCGCATGGAACGCGACCGCGACTGGTACGATTGGCGCACGACCTTGAGCGTCGTGCAGGCCTACGGGCGAAGCGTCAGGAGCGAGGAGGACCAGGCGGTCACGTACCTGCTCGACGCCGACTTCCCGAACTTCCTCCGGCGGCAGTACCGGCGGCTGCCGCCCTGGTTCGTCGAGGCGCTCGAGAACTGAGGGCGGGCAGGCTCGCGGCCTCGATCAGGCGAACGGGAGGCGCGTCTGGCGCTCGAGGTTCGTGCGCAGCACCATCGTCGTCTCGGTGCGCTCGACGCCCTCGGTGGTGAAGAGGCGGTCGAGGAAGGCGTCGAGGGCGACGGTCGAGGCGAGGCGCACCTTGGCGATGAACGAGTACGTGCCAGCCACGGCGTGCAGCTCCTCGATCTCCGGGTACTCGAGGAGCCGTTCGACGAGCCGCTGGGCCGGCTTGCGCGGTTGCGGCGCTATGGCCACGTACGCCGTGATCGTCAGGCCGACGGCGACCGGGTCGATGTCGGCGTGGTAGCCGCGGATAACGCCGGCCTGCTCGAGCTTCTTGACCCGCTCACCGATGGCGGGGGCCGATAGCCCGACGGCCTTGGCCACCGAGGCGTGGGACGCTCGACCATCGACTAGCAAGATCTCCAGGATGCGGCGGTCCACGGCATCGAACTCCATGCTCAGGCCCGAATGTATCACGTGTCCTGGCAGGGGTATCCTGCCGTGTGCGAGTCCTGTTCATCGGTGACGTGTTCGCCACCCCAGGCATGCGGGCAGCGCAGGCGTACCTGGGGGCGGTGCGGCACGAGTACGACTTCGTGATCGTCAACGGCGAGAACGCGGCCGGCGGCTTCGGCATCACCCGCCGCCACTTCGAGCAGCTCCGCTCGGCTGGCGCCGACGTCGTCACGCTCGGCAACCATGCCTTCGATCAGTCCGAGGTAGTCCCCCTGCTCGAGGAGACGCCGCGTCTGCTCCGCGCCGCCAACTTCCCGCCCGGCACGCCCGGGCTCGGCTGGGCGGCGTACGACGTGCCGAGCGGCGGTCGCATCGTGGTGGCGCAGCTGATGGGCCGGGTCTTCATGGACCCGCTCGACGACCCGTACCGGGTGGTTGACGCGATCCTCGAGGAGGTCCCGAGCGGCGTGCCCGTCATCGTCGACTTTCACGCCGAGGCGACGAGCGAGAAGAAGGTCATGGGCTACCACCTCGCCGGGCGCGTGAGCGCCGTCCTTGGCACGCACACGCACGTCACCACCGCCGACGAGCAGGTGTTCAAAGGCACCGCCTACATCACGGACGTCGGCATGACGGGCGTGCAGGGCTCCTCGATCGGCATGGCGTTCGAGGAGGTGCACACCCGCTTCGTCACGAAGCTACCGGCCAAGTACCGGCCGGCCGCCGGGCAGGCGAGCGTGAGCGCGGTGGCCATCGAGCTGGACGGGGCGAGGGCCGTAGCGGTGACCCGCCTGCGCTGGGAGCACGGCGACAAGGACCCGGAGTGATGGCCGACCGGGCGATCGACAGGCCGGCCAAGGCCGGACCGCGCCGGCAGCGCGGCGACGTGGACGCGCCGTCATGACCGACCAGCCGCCCGTCGAGGCCGCCAGCTTCAAGCTCCTCTCGAGCGACGTAGACTTCCTCGCCACCGCCCTCGGCGACGTGCTGCGCGAACTGGAAGGTGAGCGCCTCTTCCGACTCGTCGAGCGCGTCAGGCACCTCACCAAGCGGCTGCGCGCCGGCGACGCCGGGGTGGGGGCGGAGCTGGACGAGCTCCTGCGTTCGCTCGACACGGCGACGGCCGAGCGGCTGGTGCGCGCCTTCACCGTCTACTTCCAGCTCGTCAACCTCGCCGAGGAGATCCACCGCGTGCGCGTCAACCGTCACCGCGAGCGCGGCGCCACCGTCCACGAGCCCCGCGCCGAGAGCCTCGCGGCCGCCGTGAAGGCCCTGCGCGACCTCGGGCTGAACCGTAAGGAGGCCGCGGCTTTCCTGCGCGACCTCGACCTGCAGCTCACCGTCACGGCCCACCCCACCGAGGTGAAGCGCTACACGGTCAGGCTCAAGCTCGAGCGTATCGGCGAAGCGCTAAGGCGCCTGCACGAGACGGAGCTGGCGCCCCGCGCCAGGGAGGTCCTCAAGGAGAGCATCCACGCCGAGATCGCCACGCTCTGGCTCACCCGCGAGGTGGCCCTCGAGCGACCGAGCGTCCTCGACGAGGTGAAGAGCGCGCTCTACTACTTCAGGCGCTCGTTGCTCGACGTGGTGCCGCGCCTGATGGCCGAGCTCGAGGAGGCGCTCGACGCTTACTTCCCCGAAGGCGCCACCGGCCGCGCCGGCCACCGCGGCCCACCGGGCGACGCCCCTGCGCCGGTCCTGCGCTTCCGCTCCTGGATCGGCGGCGACCGCGACGGCAACCCGTACGTGACCCCCGAGGTCATGCGCGAGGCGTTCGCCCTGCAGGCAGGGGTGGCCAACGAGGCCTGCGTCGCGGACGTGGAAGGCCTGGTGCAGCGCCTCTCCCAGTGGGAGGGCCGGCTGATGCTCACGGAGGAGTTCCGCGCGGCGCTGGCGCGGCGCGACGAATCCGAGGGCCGCAGCCCGCGCTTCGAGGGCGAGCCGTACCGCCGGTGGCTCGAGCATATGTACAAGGCGCTCGTGCGGGAGGGCGCCGACCCGGGCACTTACCCCGGAGGCGAGCCGGGCTACCGCGCCGACCTCGCGCGCCTCGAGGCGGCCTTGCGCTTCGGGCACGGTGGGAGACCGGCGGACGCCTTCGTGCGCCCCGCCATGCGTCGCGCCGCCGCGTTCGGCTTCCCGTTGGCGCCGCTGGACATCCGGGAGCACAGCCGCGTGCACGAGGTGGCGGTCGCCAGCGTCCTGGCCGCGGGCGCCGTCCACCCCGACTACCTGGCGCTGCCGGAGGGGGAGCGCATCGCCGTCCTGGCCCGCGAGCTCGCCTCGCCGCGGCCCCTGCTGGGGCGCGGCGCGAGCGTGGCACCGGAGGCCGAGCGGGCGCTCGGCTTCCTGGCCGAGTTCCGGCGCGCCGCCGACCTGCACGGCGACGGGGCCCACGGCAGCACCATCGTCAGCATGACCGAGGGAGCGTCAGACGTCCTGGAGGCCCTCCTCCTCGCCAAGGAGGCGGGCGTCGACGAGATCGAGGCCACGCCGCTCTTCGAGACGCTCGCCGACTTGCGGGCGGCGCCGGGCGTGATGCGTGAGCTCTTCGCCGTCCCCGCCTACCTGGCGCACGTGCGGCGCCGCGGCGTGCAAGAGGTCATGATCGGCTACTCGGATTCGAACAAGGACGTCGGCTTCGTGTCGGCCTCCTGGGCGCTCTACCTGGCGCAAGAGGAGCTTGCCGGGGTGTGCAGGGAGATCGGCGTCCCGCTGCGCATCTTCCACGGGCGCGGCACGAGCATCGGCAGGGGAGGGGGACCGGCCGGCGCGGCCATCCTCGCCCAACCGCCTGGCAGCCTGGCGGGACGCATGCGCCTCACGGAGCAGGGCGAGGCCCTGGCCGACCGCTACTCCGACCCTGACCTCGCTCACCGCCACCTCGAGCAGGTGATGCACGCCTTCATCCTGGCCAGCGCCCGCGACGCGCGTGAGCTCCCCACCGTCGACGAGCGTTACCGCGCCGCTATGGACGCGGGCGCGGAGGCGGCCATGACCCGTTACCGGTCGCTCGTGCAGGACGATGGGTTCATGGAGTTCTTCAAGCAGGTCACGCCCATCGAGGAACTCGCCCAGCTCAACCTCGGCTCGCGCCCGACGCGCCGTGCCGGCGCCCCGAGCATGGCCAACCTGCGCGCCATCCCGTGGGTGTTCGCCTTCACCCAGTGCCGCGCCAACCTCCCGGGCTGGTACGGCCTGGGGGCGGCCCTCGAGGTCATCGGGCCGGAGCTGGGGCGCGAGATGTACCGTGAATGGCCGTTCTTCACGACGATGATCGACTTCGCGCAGATGAGCATAGCCAAGGCCGACATGCCCATCTTCCGGGCGTACCTCGGCCTGGTCGACGCCTCCCTGCGGCACTTCGGGGAGCGCATCGAACGCCACCACGCCGAGACGACCGCGCTGGTGGAGGAGATCACGGGCGCCCCGCTGCTCGCCCAGGACCCGGTGCTGGCGCGGGCCCTGCAGCTACGCAACCCGTACGTCGATCCCATCAGCCGCCTGCAGGTCGAGCTCCTGCGCCGTCTCAGGGCGCAGCCGCCCGACGGCCCGGACCGCGAGGCGCTCGCGTACGGCGTGATGCTCTCGTTGATGGGCGTGAGCGCGGGCATGCGGAATACGGGCTGATCAGACTGGTCGGACCAATACCGCCGCGCTACGCGTTTCTCATGTGCGGCGCGCTAGCATGGCGCAAGCTGTAAACCGCGCAAGGAGCGTGGAATGACTGTTACTGAGCTACTCCTAAGCGGCGGACCGATCCTCGTCATCATCATCTTGGTATCGATCTACGCCGTCTACCTCTTCGTCGAGCGGCTACTGAAGCTCAACCGCGAGCGCTCCGACACCTCGAGCCTCATGTTGCGGGTCAACGCCGCGGTACGCGAGCGCGACCTCGACTCCGCGCTCGACGCTTGTGAGCGCCACGGCGGACCGACCGCGCGGGTCCTGAAGGCGGCCCTGGAGCGGCTGCCGTACGGCAGGCCGGCGGTGGAAGCGGCGTTCGAGGAGGCCACCATCAGCGAGGAGCAGAACCTCACGCGCGGGCTGACCCCGCTCGCGATCATGGCCAAGATCCTCCCCATGCTCGGCCTTCTCGGCACCGTGACGGGCATGATCATCTCATTCTCGGAGATCTCCTTGCACGGCTCGGGTGACGCCGGGCAGCTGGCCTACGGCATCGGTCAGGCGCTCGTGACGACGGCTGCCGGCCTCATCGTCGCCATCCCCGTCCTCGTCGGCCACGGTTACCTGAACAGCCTAGTGTCCAAGCTCCTCGGCGACATCGACAAGCGCCGCGAGGAGTTGATGGGCAACATCGTGCGAGCCGTCGCCGACAGGCGCGAGGAGGCCGGCACGACGACCTACAGGCAAGGCGGCGAGCATCCAGCCGAACGCAACGTGGACATGCGTGGGGTGCGTCCGGCCCCACAGGCCTGAACCGTGTCACGAGCGCGACTTAGACGCGGGCGGGGGCTCGCCATCGATCCGGAGCTCGACCTCACGCCGATGGTCGACGTCGTGTTCCTGCTCATCATCTTCTTCATGGTCTCGACAACGTTCATCACGGTGGAGACGGGCTTGCCCGTCGACCTGCCCGACGCCCAGATGAGCGTAGCCGAGCCGGCGAACCTGCCGACCGTGACGGTCATGAAGGACGGCGCCGTGTACTTCGCCGGCGCCCGTGTGAGCGAGGCCGAACTCGTCGAGCTGGTCAGGACCGAGATCAACCGCTCCGGCAACTCGACCATCGTCCTGCGTGCCGACAGGGAACTCCCGCACGGCACCGCGGTGCGGATCATGGACCTCATCAAACAGGCCGGCGCCCAACGCATAGCCATCTCGACCGGCGGATGATGGCGGGAGGGCCGGCATGACGAGCGACGTTCACCGCCAGGTGCGCCCATGGCAAGACCCGGACAAGCGGCGGGCCATGGCGGTGTCGTTGACACTCCACATGCTCGTCCTGCTCGCTGCCCTCATCTACGGGCTTCGCCCGCGACCCGAGCCGGTCCCGCCGTACATCGTCATAGATGTCGGCACCCCCGCCTACGCGGAGGCGATCACACTTGCCCCGACGGCCGAGAGCCCGGCGCCCCCGGCCCCTTCGCCACAAGTGGCGTCCGAGCAGATCGGCGCGCCGCGCGACCTGGTAGCCGAACAGCGCGAGACGACCGCGCCGGAAGAGCGGCCGATAACGCTGCAGCCCCCGGCACCCGAAGCACCGCCGGCCCTGGCGGCCCAACCGCAGGAGACCGTGCCGGACGAGACGGCGGCGGCCAATGCGCCGCTGGCCCCCGCGCCGACACCGCAGGTCGTGGAGGCCATGCCGCCCACCGAGGCGTTGCCGCTCGCGGAGGCGCCGGCTACCCCGTTGCCCGAGATCGACCCGGTGGCCATCGCGCCCCGGCCGCTCGTCGACCCCGTCATCATCCCCGCACCGCCCGTGAGCGCCAACGTGACGGCCGCGCGTTCGGTCGCGGCGCAGCCGAGCGCTACCGTAAGTGAGGCCGCCGCGCTGACCACCCCGCAAATGAGCGCCGCCGTCGTCGCTCCGCAGACCGTCTCGGCCCCGCAGGTGAGCGCCCAGGTCGCGCAGTCTGTCGGGCTCGCTGCCCCCACCGCCCAAGCGGCCGTGGCGGCAAGCACGGCTTTGGCGGCCCCGGCGGTCTCTGCCCAGATAGCGGGCGGCACCGCCCTCGCCACCTCCGGCGTTGCGGCCAGTGTCGCAGGGACGCGTCCGCTCGCCGAGCCAACGGCCACTGCCCAGGTCGGCACGCGGCGCGACGTGAGCGTGGTCCCCGAGGTGGCCGTCGCCCAGGTGGCCGAGATCCCGGCACCCGCGGTCAGGGCTGACATCATCGCGCCCGTCACCGCGGTCGGTGCCCCTGGCGCCGACGGCACACGCCCGGGTGATACCGACGTGGCCGCCACAGTCCAGAACAACCGCACGCCCGGCGGTAACGCCTCGACGGCCGGCCAGACCGGCCCGCTCGATCCGAACGCGACGGCGGACGGCCGTGGGCTCAACGCGGGGCCGGACGGTGTCGGACAGGGGACGGGCGCCCCCGCCCAGGCCGCGCGCCTGCCCTTCTCTTTCACACGCGAGCGGCCGTTGGCCGTCCTCGTCGACAACGTCGGCGGCTACCCGCAGACCGGCTTGCGCGAGGCGAGCATGATCGTCGAGATGCCCGTCGAGGGTGGCCTGACGAGGCTCATGGCCTTGTACGACCGCGACTTCCCGCGGCGCGTCGGTCCGGTAAGGAGCGCCCGAGACTACTTCGTCGAGCTGGCGCAGACGAGCCAGGCCGTGCTCGTGCACGATGGCGGCTCGCCGGGGGCGATGATCGCCATCGCCAACTCCGCGCTGCCGACCTTGAACGCCTATAGCAACGGTCCGCTCTTCGCGCGCGAAGGGGAGCGTTCGGCGCCGTACAACCTCTACGGCTCGGGACCGGACCTCAGGTCGGCGATGCTGCGCCTGGTTCCAGAGACGTCGCAGGTCGTGAGCGGGCAGGTGTTCCAGCCGACGGGCAGCGCTGTGGCGGTCACGGAAGTGAGCGTCAAGTACAGCGGTGCCTACACGTCGGGTTTCCGCTACGACGCCGTTCTCAACGCCTACCGCTGGGTGCGAGACGGCAAGCCGGCCAGCCACCCGGACGGTCAGATCATGCTCTATGACGCGGTGTTGGTGGGCGAGATCACGGCGCGCGTGCTGCCGGGCGACACGGAAGGGCGTCTGTACATCCCGCTCGAGGGCGGGGAGGCGACGCTCTACTTGAAGGGTCGGGCCGAACCCGGTCGGTGGGTACTCTCGACCGGCAAGGGCGTGCAGTTCCGCACCCTCGGCGGGGAGGTCGTCGACCTGGCCCCGTTCCGCACGTGGGCCATGTTGACCCCCACCTACCAGAGCCGTAGCGAGCAGTGAGCCGAGCCTGGTTCAGGTAGAGGCGGGCAGGCGCGGCACGGTCTCGTCGAAGAACAGCCCGTGCAGGCGCAGCCGGTACTCGGCGCTGCTCGTGTCGATCTCCAGCCACGCGTACTCGTCCTTGTGACCGTTCGTGTCCAGGAGCAGCGCGCGTCCCTGCGACGCCACGTTGACCCCACCGCGCACTGGGGTGTGTCCGTAGACGCCCAGGCGGTAAGGGGTCCCCTCGAGGAAGTCCTTGTCCTCCTGCAGCCAGCGTCGCCGGTTCTCCAGGTAGAAGGCCTGGTCGTAGACGTTGTGCTCGGGGAGCGGTCCGACATGGGCGAAGTGCAACCCTTCGACCGCGAGTTCCCGGGGCCAGCCGAGGATCCAGTCGCGCAGCTCCGGCTCGAGCTCTCCGCCGTGGCCGGGCTTCCACTCCAGGTGCGACACGTCGTCCGTGCGCAGCGGGCCCTGCTCGACCGTGGCGGCGTTGAAGTCGTGGTTGCCGAGGAGTATGACCATGTTGTCGCTCGGCACGCGGTCCTGGAAGCCTTTGACCTCGCGCAGGAAGCGGGCCTGGATCGCCTCGGCCCGTTGCAGGTGGCGCGGGTTGTATTCGTCGTAGCGCCGCACGTTGATCAGGTCGGCGTAGCGCTGCCTGCTCTTCGCGTGCACGAGGTCGCCTAGGAGCACAAGTCTCGTGTCGCTGCCACGCAGGGCGTCCGTAGGCCGGTTCTGCTCGTCTGCGAGGCCGGCCTCGCGGAGCATGCGCCACAGCTTGTCAGGTTGCACGTGGATGTCGCCGATGACGACGATACGCACTCGGTCAGCTCACTTCCGATCGATCAGCGCCCGGCGTACGTATCGAGGCGGGGCAGGGGGTCGATCATCTGGCCGTCTACGCGGATCTCGAAGTGCAGGTGCGATCCGGTCGAGTTCCCGGTGCTACCGACGAGCGCTAAGACGTCTCCGACGGCGACCTGGTCGCCTACCTCGACCTTGAGCGCCGAGGCGTGGCCGTAATAATACTCCGTGTTCCCATTGGTGACTATCACGAGGTTGCCGTAGCCGCCGTGCCAGCCGGAGAGCGTAACGGTGCCGGCGTGCGCGGCGCGGATCGGGTCGCCAGTCTCGCCGTCGATGTCTATCCCCGTATGGAAGTTGCTCCCGCTGACCCGGAGCTGCCGGTAGCCGAAGCGCGAGGTGATGGAGCCGATCAGGGGCCACATGAGCGCGTCGTCGCTGGTCGCCGGCGTGGCCGGGGCGGCGAGGACGGCCTTGGTCGGCTCGATGTCCGGGCCCGGCAGGATGCGCAGCAGCTGGCCGACGTAGAGCGTGTCGCCCTTGAGGGAGTTGGCGCTCTTGAGGGCCGCGATGGTGCTGTCGTAACGCTGGGCGATCGACCACAGGGTCTCGCCCGGGCCGACGACGATCTGCATGGGCACGGGACCACCGACGTCCGTCTCCGACGCGCTCGCGTACTGCCCGGGCATGGAGAGCCGAGCTCCGACGCGCAAGGTGGCCCCTTCCGCGAGGCCGTTGGCGCTGGCGATGGCGGTGACCGTCGTGTCGTAACGGCGGGCCAACGCCCATAGGGAGTCGCCCGCGGCCACGGTGACCGTGAGCGGCTCCGGTGCCTGGTCGCCTGCCGCCAACCGCAGCTCCTGGCCGGGGTGGATGAGCGTGCCGTCGAGGTCGTTGAACGCGATGAGGTCCGCGACCGAGAGGTCGTTGGCCAAGGCGATGTCGTAGAGCGTGTCGCCGGCGCGCACCACTACCGTCGTGGCCGGCGCCGCCGCTACCTCGTCCTCGCCCGGGACGATCAGGACTTGGCCCGGGCGGATGGCGTCCGAGGCGAGGCCGTTCAGTTGGAGGAGATCGGCGACCGTCGTGTCGTAACGGCGTGCCAGCGCCCACAGGCTGTCGCCCGGCTGCACGGTGACGGTCTTGGCGGACGCCGCTGCGGTCCCCAAGACGACCACTGCGAGAACGGAACGGACCAGGCTTGAGGGACGCACGCCGTCAAATGTACCAGAACCGGCGTGACACGTAACAGGAAAAACCCGGCAATCGCACAACGGAACGTGAGGCGCGGTCGGCTCTGCCGTTGCCGACCGGTCTTCGCGCTTTCACCTGCGCTGAACGACGGCACCCGCCGGGCCGTTGCGTGAGGGGGGAGCGGGTGCCTGTCGCGTCAGTCCCGCGGATCGACCACCAAGTCCCGAGCGAGGCGACCACCGAGCTCGACCTGAATCAGGCAGTACCGTTCGGTCTCCATCGCGGAGCTGGTGTCGTGGATGATCTTCAGCTCCAGCACGGTGGCCTCACGGATGAGATCCAGCGTGGGCAGCGATGTGATGTCGTCATGCATCTCGGGCTCCTAGTGCCGTTAACGTCTCCGCGGCCCCGCCCGAGGAGCTGCCTCGCGCGGATCCGTCGACACGGTAGCCCCGTCGCTCTTACAGGAATCTCACCGCTCCGGCGGCGCTCAGCCGGCGAGGACGCGCGTACCGCCGCCCGCCAGCGCCCGCTCGACGCCGCCGGGGTCGCGCCCGTCGGCGACCACCGCGAACGGCGCGCCCATGGCCAAGGCGTCCAGCGCCGCCTCGACCTTGGGAATCATGCCGCCGGCGATGCGTCCGTCCCTGATGCGCTCGAGCGCATCCGCGCGCGTGAGGGTGCTCAGCAGGGAGCCGGGCACTGTGGGGTCGTCCAGGACTCCCGGCACGTTCGTTAGGAACACGACACCCTCGCCGAGCGCCCCGGCGACCGCGCCGGCGGCCTCGTCGCCGTTCACGTTCAGGGCGTTCCCTTCCGCGTCGAGCGCCAGGCAGGCGAGCACGGGCACGAGCCCGGCGCTGCGCAATGTGCGTAGGACCCGGGTGTCGACGTGGGTGACGCGCCCGACGCGCCCGAGCGCCGGGTCGCGCACCTCGGCTGTGATGCTGCGGGCGTCACGCGCGGTTATCCCCACCGCCGGGCCGATCTCGAACGCCAGCTCCTTGGCGAGCATGGTCAGGACCCGCTCTATGACCACCACGGACTCGGGGCTGGTGACGCGCAGCCCACGCTCGAAGCGATGCTCCAGGCCGGCCTCGTCGAGGGCGGCCTGGATGTAGGGCCCGCCGCCGTGCACGACTACCGGCGGAAGGTGCCGGGCAGAAGCGCCGCCGCCCCTGCCGGCGAGGCTCCGCAGTCCGCCGGCCACCGCGCGCCGCGTGGCTGGGTCCGTCATGGCGTTGCCGCCGTACTTGATGACGATGCTCACGGGCGTAAGTGTACGTTGTGGCAGGAGGCGGCATGGAGCGAGATCGAATGGGACCAGATCGGCTAGATGAGCTCAAGTTCGGCACGGACGGCTGGCGCGACGTCATCGCGGAGCGTTTCACTGCCGCCAACCTGGGCCGCGCCGCCCAGGCGTACGCCGAGCACCTCCTCGCGCGCGGCAACGGAACGGTGCTCGTTGGTTACGACACCCGCTTCCTCGGCCGTCGCTTCGCCCGCCTGGTAGCCGAGGTGTTGACGGGCAACGGCATCGACGCCCTCGTGAGCGCGGACTACGTGCCTACCCCCGCCCTGTCGCACGCCGTGACGCGCTGGGGCGCATGCGGCGGCGTGATGGTCACGGCGTCCCATAACCCTGCCGAGTACTCCGGTTTCAAGCTGAAGGCCGCCTACGGCGGCTCGGCCTCCGACGCCACTTACCGCGACGTGGCAGAGCGCGCCGCGAGGATCGCGCCGACCGACGTGCGCCGTTCCGGGGTACCTGGCGCCTTCGACGCGCGTGAGGGTTATTACGCCGCGCTCGACCGGCTCGTCGACATGGCGGCGATCGCTCGCTCCGGCGTGCGCTTGGTGCACGACGCCATGGGCGGTGCCGGCGCCGGCTGGCTCGTCGGCTACTTCGCCAGGCACGACCTTCGCGGGCGGATCGAGGAGGTGCGCGGGAGGCCCGACCCGACCTTCTACGGCATCAACCCGGAGCCGATCGCCGCCAACCTCGCCGCTACCAGCGCCCACATGTGCGCAGCAGCGCCCGACGTGGCGTTCGCGGCCGCCACGGACGGGGACGCCGACCGCATCGGCGTCGTCCTCCCTGGCGGCGAGTTCTTCGACTCCCACCAGATCTTCGCGGTGCTCCTCGACGCCCTGCAGAGGCGTGGCGAGCGCGGTGCCGTGGTCAAGACCGTCACCGTCAGCCGGATCGTCGAACGGTTAGCGCGCGGGCGTGGGCTGGAGGTCGTAGAGACGCCCGTTGGCTTCAAGCACGTGGCTGACGCGATGCTCGCCGGCGGGGTCCTGATAGGGGGCGAGGAGTCGGGTGGCATCGGCGTGAGCGCGCATCTGCCGGAGCGCGACGGGCTCGCGAACGCGCTGCTGCTCCTCGAGGCGGTCGCCGTGACGGGGGTCTCGCCCTCCGAACGCTTCGCCGCCCTCGAGGAGGAGGCCGGCTGGCGCCACGCTTACGACCGCCTCGACCTGCACCTGGACGGCGCCGAGGCGCTGGCTCGTGCCACTAGGAGCCTGGACATCCCACCCTCGCGCTTGGCCGGCAAGCCGGTGACGAGCGTCGAGCGCCTCGACGGGGTGAAGCTGAACCTGGACGACGACGGGTGGGTGCTGGTGCGGGCGAGCGGCACCGAGCCGCTCTTGCGCGTGTACTGCGAGGCGGCCGACGCCGAGACGGTCAGGGCGGTGCTGGCGGCGGTCACGGCGTTGGTCCTCGGCTGACAGGGCGGTGGTAGTCGGCCTCGGGTGGCGGTCGCCACGAGGCGACGACCCGACGGTCACGATGGTCGGCCCTAGCCGTCAGACGGAGCGGAAGCCCTTCGGGCTCTTCGAGAGGACCTCGTGGCCGGCGCTGGTGATGACGGCCAGGTCCTCGATGCGCAGCCCCGTGAACCCCGGCAGGTAGACGCCGGGCTCGACCGTGACGACCATGCCGGGTTGGAGGACCGTGTCGCTCTTCTTGCTCAGGCGCGGCTCCTCGTGGATGACGAGACCGGTGCCGTGGCCGAGCGAGTGCGTGAAGTACTCTTCCAGGCCGTGCCTGCCCAACGCGGCGCGCGCCACGGCGTCGATCTCGCGGCCCGTCCTGCCGGGCGCCAGGGCAGCAAGCGACGCTTCTTGCGCCTCCAGCACGGCCTCGAACAGCCTGCGCTCTTCCGCGCCGACGGCGCCGACCGCCACCGTGCGGGTCATGTCCGCGTGGTAGCCGTCCACGACCGCGCCGAAATCGAGGGTTACCAGCTCGCCTGCCGCGAGCTCCTTCTGCGACGCGACCCCGTGGGGCATCGCGCCTCGCGTGCCGCTGGCGACGATGATGTCGAACGCCGAGCCCTCGGCCCCGGCCAGGCGCATGGCGCTCTCGAGGCACAGGGCCACCTCGACCTCTCGCACGCCGGGTCCCATCATCGCCAGGGCGGCGGAGAACGCCTCGTCGGTGACGCGCGCCGCCTCCCGCAGGGCCGCGACCTCGCGCTCCGACTTCACCGTCCGCAGGGCGGTGAAGAAGCCGTCGACCGCCACCGGCTCGTTTCCGAGGCGGCGGGCGATGGCCCGGTTGCGCCCGAGCGTCATGTGTTCGCCCTCGACCGCCAGGCGCTGGCCGGCGAGCTTGTCGGCCACCGCATCGTCGATGCTGGGGACGACCTCGACACGGATCGCCACCTCGTGGCTGGCCTGGGTGGCGTAGCGCGCGTCCGTGTAGAGCGTCACCGTGTCCTGCGTCAGGAGCACGGCGCCGTCCTCGGGCGCGGAGAAGGCGGACAGGTAACGGACGTTGGGAGGGTTCGTCACGAGCAGCGCGTCGGCCCCCGCCGCGCGCATGCGTTCGCGGAGGGTCGCCAGGCGCCCGGCCAGCTCCTGGTCCTGTGCGGCCGTCACAGCGAGGCCTCGGCGATCCTCAGGTAGTCGTCGAGTTCGAGGCTGGCGCCGCCGATGAGGCCGCCGTCCACGTCAGGTTGCGCTAGCAGCTCGGCGGCGTTGCTCGCCTTCATGCTGCCGCCGTACAGGATGCGCACCCGCTGGCCGGCGGAGGGGTAGAGACGGGTCAGCTCCGCCCGCACCGCCGCCCCCATCGCGGCGGCGTCCGCGGCCGTGGCCGTGCGGCCCGTGCCGATGGCCCAGACGGGTTCGTAGGCCACCACCAGGCGCTCGGGCGCGTCGATGGCGACTCCCTCGAGGGCGCCCCGTACCTGCGCGAGCACGACGTGTTCGGCGTCCCCCGCGTCGCGCTCGGCCTGCTTCTCCCCGACGCACACGATGGGCACGAGGCCGTGGGCCAGGGCCGTGCGGGTCTTGGCGTTGACGAGCGCGTCCGACTCGGCGTGGTAGGAGCGCCTTTCCGAGTGGCCGATGACGACGTAGCGCACGCCGAGGTCGGCGAGCATGGCGGCGGACACCTCGCCGGTGAAGGCGCCCGACTCGTGCGCGCTGACGTCCTGTGCCCCGACGGCCACGCCGGACCCGAAGGTCAGCTGGGTCAGGGCGGGCAGGTGCGTGAAGGGGACGATCAGGGCGAGTTCGCCGGCGAAGGCGGGCGAGTCGCCCAGGCGGGCGAGCAGCTCGCGCGTCCAGGCCGCTGCTTCCGATGGGAGCCGGTTCATCTTCCAGTTCCCGGCGATCAGTTGTCTAGGGCGGGACATGCGATCAAGGATACCGTAGGGCGCTTTCGGGCGGCGCTTCACCGCCTGGCGGCGCGCTCGCTCGCGGGCGACCGGCACGCCGCACGCCCTGACCGAGGAGCCGGCTGACGCCGTTCCTACGGATGTCCGCCGCCGCCTCAAGTGATCGAGGCGGCGGCGGACGTCGAAGCCGAGGCGCGAGGCTGTCTCGCGCTTAAGCGCGCACGCCGCTTGGCGGCGCCACGTCGCGCTTGCGTCGCGGCTTCGGCGCCCCGCCGGTCGTGCCGGAGCGCGACTCCGCGGCCCGCGCCTCGAGCGCCGCAAGCCCGCCGACGAGCGTCACCTCGAGCACTGAGTCGAGGTCCTGGACGGGATGCATGGTCAGCGTCTTCGTGAGGTGCGCGGCGATGTCCTTCATGTCCGCCTCGTTCTGCGACGGGTAGACGATGTGCTTGATACCGGCGCGCTTGGCGCCCAGGACCTTCTCCTTGAGGCCACCGATGGGCAGCACGCGGCCGCGCAGCGTGATCTCGCCCGTCATCGCCACTTCCTTGCGGACTGGAACGCCCGTCAGGGCGCTGATGAGCGAGGTGGCGAGCGCGACCCCGGCGCTGGGGCCCTCCTTCGGCGTGGCACCGGCGGGGATGTGGATGTGGATCTCGGAGTCATCCAAGAGCGTGCGCTTGATGCCGAAGCGCTCGGCGTTGGTCTTGGCGTAGGTGAGGGCGGCGCGCGCCGACTCCTTCATGACGTCGCCGAGCTGACCCGTGAGCACGAGGCCGCCCTTGCCGGGCGTGACCGAGGTCTCGACGAAGAGGATGTCGCCCCCGACCGGGGTGTAGTACATGCCGGTGGCGACGCCGACGAGGTTGTCCTCCGCCTCCGACTCCGGCGTGAAGCGCTGCGCGCCTAGGTACTGCTCGAGGCTGCGCTCCGTGATCTTCACGCGCTTGGCCTCGCCGTCCGCGATGCGCCGCGCGGCCTTCCGGCACAGAGTGCCGATGAGGCGCTCGAGGTTGCGCACGCCCGCCTCGCGCGTGTAGGACGTGATGACCCGAGCTAGCGCCCCGTCGGTCAGGTCGACCTGCTTGGGCTTGAGGCCGTTCTCGACGAGCTGCCGTGGCACCAGGTAGCGCTTGGCGATCTCGAGCTTCTCCTGCTCGATGTAGGAGGAGAACTCGATCGCCTCCATGCGGTCGAGGAGCGCTTCGGGGATCTGTTGGACGTAGTTGGCGGTCGCGATGAAGAGGACCTCGGAGAGGTCGAACGGCACGCCGAGGTAGTGGTCGACGAAGTTGGAGTTCTGCGCCGGGTCGAGGACCTCGAGGAGGGCCGAGGACGGGTCGCCCTGGTAGGAGCTGCCGAGCTTGTCCACCTCGTCGAGGAGGAACACGGGGTTCTTGGCGCCGGCCTGGCGGATGCCTTGGATGATGCGGCCAGGCATGGCGCCGATGTACGTGCGGCGGTGGCCACGGATGTCCGACTCGTCGCGCGCGCCGCCGAGGCTGATGCGCACGTACTCGCGCCCGAGCGCCTTGGCGATGGACTGGGCGATGGAGGTCTTGCCGACCCCGGGAGGTCCGACGAAGACGAGGATGGGGCCCTTGTTGACCTCGAAGGCGTCCAGCTCGCCTTTGGCGGCCCGTTCGCTCTTGAGTTTGCGGACGGCCAGGTACTCGAGGACGCGGTCCTTGACCTTCTCGAGGCCGTAATGGTCAGCGTCGAGGATCTCCTCGGCCTTGCGCATGTCGAGGCGGTCCACGCTGCGCGTGTTCCACGGCAGCTCGACGATGGACGTGAGGTAGGTGCGGATGACGGAGGCCTCGGCCGAGTCGGGGTGCATGCGGCTCAGGCGGTTCAGCTCGCGTTGCGCCTCCTTCATGACGGCCTCGGGGAGCTCGAGGGCCTGCAGCTTCTCGCGGAACGCCTCGACCTCGTCCTCCTCGTCGTCGGAGCCGGAGAGCTCCTTCTGGAGGGCCTTGATCTGTTCGCGGAGGAAGTACTCGCGCTGGTTCCGGTCGATCTCCTCCTTGACCTCGCGCTGCAGGCGGCGCTGGGTCTCCTGGAGCTCGATCTCGGTGTCGATGAGGAGCAGGACGTGCTTGATGCGCTCGGCGAGGGTCGGCGCCTCGAGGACCGACTGCTTGTCGGCGAGGCGGAAGTCCAGGTGGTAGGCGACGTAGTCGGCGAACTGCCCGGGGTCCTCGAGGTTGAGGACGAACTGCGCCACCTCGTTCTGAACGTTGCGGCTCCCGCCCTCGACGAGCTCGCGGAACTTCTCGCGCAGCTCACGGAAGGCGGCCTCCAGCTCCACCGCGTCCCCGACCGGGACCTCGATGGGCTCGACGCGGGCCTCGATGAGCTCGCTGCCCACGTACTCCAGCACCTTGACGCGCGCGAAGGCCCTGACGAGCATCTGGATGGAGCCGTCTGGGTTCTTCTTCATCCGCATGATGTTGCAGGCGGTGCCAACCTCGTAGAGGTCCTTCGGGGCCGGCTCGTCGACGTAGCGGTCCTTCTGGCTGACGATGAAGATGGTGCGGTCGAGGTCATGGGGGGCGTTTGTGGCGCGGATTGTGAAGGGC
>CAUJFI010000111.1 GCA_963170125.1 Deinococcota bacterium
CTCGACCTCGCCGTCGGCGGCCGTGACGCGCGAGAGGAGCGACACGCGGCCGAGCTCGATCTCGTACGGCGGCACGGACTCCGGGTCCCAGGCGTCGGCGGGGCGGTGGTACTGGACGAGCAGGTTGCCGCCGTCCTCGACCCACTGCAGGAGGCGCTGGTTAGCGGCGAACAGGTCGGGGCGGGCGCGGTACGCGTAGATGCCGACCGCGATGGAGTCGTACTTGCTGAGGTCGCCGGTGGTGAGGTCGTCCTCGGTGAGGAGATCGACGTTCATGCCGATCTGGCGGAGGCCTTCGTACACGCGGTCGGAGCCACCGTCGACGTAGCCGATGCGCAGGTTCGGATCGAAGGCGACCTCGAGGGCCTGGACGTTGGCGGAGGCGGAGCTCACGAGGTACGTCTTGCCGGTGTGCTCGTAGCTGATGACGCGGGTGTAGTCAGTGCTGGAGGCGTCGCCTTCCGCGCGGACGGCGAAGTCGTAGGCGCCTTCCACGACGCCCTCGCCCGGGATCAGGGTGAAGCTGGCGCCACGGGCGTCGCCCTTGCGGTCGAAGCTCAAGGCGACGGAGGCGGGCTCGACGGTCCAGCCTGCCGGGGCGTCGACAGTGAGGACCGTCTGGGCGGGGCCGTTCACGTAGTTCGTGGCGGCCACGTTCATGACGAGCTCGGAGGGGCTGAGGAAGTTGTAGACGAGGTTCTCGGGGGTGACGCGGAGGGAGATGTCGGGCAGCACGCCGATGATCTCGCGCGCGTCCACCGTGACCGAGACGGGCACGCCGTCGACCTCGTAGGAGACGACGCCGTAGACGTCGCCCGAGGCGCGGAACGGGTTCACGTTGCGGCGGTAGGGGTTGTAGTACGGGGCGTCCGCCGGGACGGTGACGACGAAGGTCTGCTTGGCGGTCTCGCCGTTGGTCAGGTTGGCCGGCTCGACGGCCTCCTTGGGCTCGACGGTCCAGCCTTCCGGGGCGACGACGGCGAACGTGACGTTGTCGGCGTTGACAGCGCCGCCGAGGTAGGCGCTGACGGTCACTTCGGTCGTGCCGCCGCGGGTGAGCTCCGGGTTGGCGGCCACGACGCGCGTGACGAGGGAGAGGGCGCGGCGGCTCGCGACCTGGAGCTCGAGCTCCTTCTGGGCGAGGCGGAAGTCGATGTCGGAGGCCGTGGCGGCGTCCACGTCGCTCGCAGCGAGGGCGGCGCGAGCGGCCCGCACGGTCGCGAGGGCGACGGTCAGCTCACCCTGCACGGCGCCGAAGTCGGGGAACGCGGCGATGGCGCGGTCGATGGCGGCCTGCGCGTCGGTCAGGAGGCCGGCGAGGCCGGCGTCGTCGACCTTGGCGGCCAGGTCGGCCACGGTGTACGGGATGCCGGCGAAGAGCGAGGTGTCGGTCTCCGCGTCCGTAACGAACGACTGGACGAGGTGGAGGTTGGAGTTGGAGGCGCGCTCGTCGGCCCAGCTGCCCATGTCCTGGCTGCGGTGGGAGGCACGCGACTGCTGGCCGAGCTGCACGGACGTGGCGCCGTAGACCTGGTCGTAACCGCCGGTCGGGATGGAGAGGGTCGTCTCCAGCTCGAAGTCGGCCTGGCCGGAGCCGCGGCCGCTCGGCAGGTAGAACTTGGCGGCCTGCCACGGCTCGAGGCCCAGCTCGAAGTGCTCGGGGTAGGCGTTCGGGTCGGCGGCGAGGGCGAACGCCTGCTCGGCCGCGTAGGCCATGGCGCGGTGGTTGCCGTGCTGGCCGAAGACGTTCTGGAAGTTCGTGAAGATGACGTCAGGGCGGCTCTGGCGGATGGCGCGCACCAGCTTCTCCATCATGACGTCCTCGCCCCAGATCTCGAGGGTCTCGACGGCGGACTTGGAGAAGCGGAAGTCGAAGATGGGGTCGGCGAAGCTCTCGCTGAGGAAGAACAGCTCGACGTTGAACGCCGCGCTGGCCTGTTCCATCTCGCGGCTGCGCAGCACGCCGAGGGCCTGGCGGTACTCCGTGCCGATGGAGTTCTGGCCACCCTCACCGCGGTTGGCCGTGACGGTGATGCTACGCACGCCGAGGCCCTTGGAGAGGAGCGCGATCTGGCTGGAGCGCTCGTCGTCGGGGTGGGCGCCGACGGTCATGAAGCTGGCGACCGACTTGAGGGGCGTGAGGGCCTCGTAGAGGTCGAGGATGCCGATCTGAGCCTCTTGCTCGAGGACGCGGGCGTCCGTGCGGCTCTGGGCCGACGCGAACGCGACGAGGAGCGCCATGAGCGAGACGACCACCGCGCGCAGAAGGTTGTTGGGCTTCGCTTGCATCAGGTTGTGCCTCCGTGGGTGTTCAACGTGGGTCCAGGGGTCGTGCCCCCGGCCAGTCGCTGCCGAAGTCTCCGCGGGCTCGCGTCGGCTTCGTCGAACCGTCTTCGGTTCCGGGCTGGAGTCGTGGCGTGCGGCCTGTCCTTCGCTCTTGCGAACCGTCACCTCCGCGGCCCTGGTGATGGTCGACGGCGGTCGGGCTAGGCTTCGCCGGCGGCTGGAACTCGCACTATGAAACAGCTTTCGCAATGGGGTTTCTAAATCTCCCTCTGAAAGGGTACGCAGGGTGTGCGGGGATGTCAACACGCCGTCATGGTCAAGTGGTACACAGGCCGGCCGTCCGGCCTGGGGCGGGGGGTGAGCGGCCCGGTCGTAGGTCGAACAACGCCGTCCGCAGCGCGAGGATCGATCAGCCATCCGCGCTCATGGCGGACTGGCGCCACGACCGTTACCATCGACGCCGCCGGCCGGCTCGTCATCCCGAAGACGCTGCGCGACGCGGCCGGGTTGCGCCCCGGCATGCCGTTGCAGGCGCGCCTGAGGGACGGTCGAATCGAGATCGAGCCGGCGCCGACCGCCGTGAGCCTGGTGATGAAGGACGGCATCGGCGTAGCGCGCAGCGCAGGTGCGCCAGGTGAGGACGAACCCGTCCTCCTCGCCTCGGAAGTAGAGACCGTCCGGGCTCGGCTGCGTGATGAGCGCGGGCAGTAACAAGCCGATCGCGCTCGACACGAGCGTCATCCTGGCGGCGCTGATCGAGCGTCACGAGCACCACGACCGCGCGTTCCCAGTCGGCCACGCCGCTAGCGAACGAGGCCGTACCCCGCCCACTCCTTGAGGAGGAGCGCCTCCAGGTCGGCGTCGGAGCGAGCGCGCAGCCACGTCCCGCCGTGGCGCACGAAGGCGGCCTCCAGCCCCTCCTGCCACCGCCGCAGGTTCCGCGCGTAGACGGCCAGCGCGGCGGGCGTGAGCGCCACGTTCACCTCCGCCCCCGTCTCCACGTCCTCGAGGGTGAGCGTGCCGCCACCGAGCCCGCCCGTCGCGAGCACGCCCGG
>CAUJFI010000112.1 GCA_963170125.1 Deinococcota bacterium
CGTCGCTTGGCGCCGCGCCGCGCCCATCGGGGTCTCCCCGCCCGTCCGAGGCAGCGGTGGCGTGACCGGTCGCTGCCGCACCGGGCGTGGCGTGATAGGCGTCCTGCGGCTCGGTCAGGAGGAGGAAGAGCTCTTCGAGCGACGTCTCCTCGGTGCGGTCGAGCATCGACCTGAGCTCGGCGAGCGTGCCTAGGGCCACGAGCTTGCCGCGGTCTATGACCGCGATCCTGTCCGCGACCTCCTCGGCGACGGCCAGCGTGTGGGTGGTGAGGATGACGGCGAGGCCGTCGGCCGCCAGCTCGCGGAAGAGGAGCTTCACGTCGCGGTGGCCCTGCACGTCGAGCCCGACCATGGGCTCGTCCGCGATGAAGAGCCGCGGCCTGCCGATCAGGGCCGCGCAGAACGCCAGGCGTTGGCGCATACCGTGGCTGAACGTCTCCGTGAGGCTGTCCGCGCTGCGGGTGAGGCGGAAACGGGCGAGCAGGGCGTCCATGTGGCTCTCGGCCAAGCTCAGCCCGCGCACGCTCGCTAGATAGCGCAGGAGCTCGCGGGCGGTCACCTTGGGGTAGAACCAGGCCCGATCGGGCACGAAGCCCGTGAGGGTCTTGGCGGCGATCGGCTCGCGCTCCACGTCGTGACCGCCGATCAGGATGCGGCCGGCGCTCGGTTTGATGAGGCCCGTCGCACAGCGGATGGCCGTGGTCTTGCCGGCGCCGTTCGGGCCGAGCAGCGCGAGGACTTCGCCCGGCCTGGCGACCAGGTCGAGGCCGTCCACCGCGGCGGTGCGACCGTAACGCTTCGCGAGCCGAACGAACTCGAGCACCGCTGGCGCCCGCGCCGGCCTTGCCTAGGCGCCGCGCTCGTCGGGAGCGCGGGTCTCGCCCTGAGCCAGCGGCTCGTCAGCGCCGAAGACGGGGCTACGAGCGCCGGCCGCGTGCGGTTGGCGGGGGGCTCCGCTCGCGTCGTGGTCCTGGCAGCGGCGCATGTGGGAGCGCGCCCAAGTGTCGATGGCGGCGATGATCCCTTCGAGTTCGCGCCCCGACTCGGTCAGTTCGTAGCGGGTGCGCGGGGGCATGGTCGACTCGACGGTCTTGTCGACGATCCCCAGGCGCTCCAGGTGCTCGAGGCGCTGCGACAGGGTGGTCGTGTTGGCCCCTCCCACGGCGCGGCTCAGCTCGTTGAAGCCGTGCGGGCCCCGGAGCAGCGCCCGCGCGATGTGCAGGACCCACTTCTCCTGGAGCAGCTCGATGGAGCTGTAGACGGGACACCAGGCGCCGGTCTCCGAACTCATGCGGGCATGTTAGCACCTGGAGTGCTTGGGATGTTATGGCGCTTGACATTCTGGAGTGCTACATGTGATGATGCGGTCTTGTTAAGGAGCTTCGCATGAGCCTAGCGCTAGACACTACCCACAGCAGCATCGAGTTCTCCGTTCGTCACATGGGCCTCGCCACCGTGCGCGGTCGCTTCACGAAGTTCGACGTCACGGCCACGGCCGATGCCGCCGGCATCCCCACCGCCATCGAGGTGGACATCGACGCCGCGAGCATCACCACGGGCGTGGAGGGACGCGACAACCACCTCAGGAGCCCCGACTTCTTCGATGTGGCGAACTACCCCACCATCACCTTCCGGTCGACCACCATCGAGCGCAAGGGTGACGACCTCGAGGTGCGCGGCGACCTCACTATCCGCGGCACCACCAAGCCGGCCGTCTTCCACACCGAGGCCACCGGCTTCATGAAGGACCCGTGGGGCAACCAGCGCACGGCGGCGGAGGGCACGGGCAAGATCAACCGCGCCGAGTTCGGCCTCACGTGGAACCAGGCCCTGGAGACGGGCGGGCTCCTCGTGAGCGAGGAGGTCAAGTTCAGCTTCGCCGTCCAGCTCGTCGAGAAGGCCCAGGTCGCGGCCTGAGCCAGGGCGGCTGTAGTCGTAGCTGAGCTTGCGGCGGGCGTTCGGGCGGCTCCTCTCGAAGGACTCGCCCGGACGCCCGTCGCTTGGTGACCCACACCTTGGACCGTCGGGCTCGCCAGCGGTTTAGTCTCGGCTGGATGGAAGGCACAAGCCCTGGGCGGCTCGAGATCGGCGCCCCTGCTTCGCCCGAGGCCCTCGCCCTGTTCGCTGCCACGGCCGGCGCCAACGGCAGGCGTTTGGTCGTGGGCGCGCTCGTCACCGACGGCGGCGGTCGCATCTACGTGCAGCGCCGCAGCCTCACGCGGGCCGTCTTCCCGGGGTGCTGGGACCTGGTGGGCGGGCACGCCGAGGCGGGCGAGAGCGTTCTGGAGACGCTCGCCCGGGAACTGCGCGAGGAGACGGGCTGGGCCCTGGACGAGGTCGGGCCGGTGGTCGAGGTCCTCGACTGGGAGGCCGGCGGGGTGGCGCGCAGCGAGGTCGACTTCCTAGTAACGGTCACCGGCGACCTGCTCTGGCCGCGCCTGGAGCCGGACAAGCATAGCGAGTACCGCTGGTTGGCGGCCGCCGAGCTGGCGGTGCTGCTGGAGGGACGGAAGCCAGACGACCGGTGGGTGCACGATGTCGTGGCCCGTGGCTTCGCTCTGCTGCGCCAAGGGGCCTAGCTCCCCTCAGCGGCAGGGAGGCTCTAAGCCAGCTCTGCCGCACCGTGACCGAGCCCGCTCGCGGCGCCGCGCGGCAGACGGGACCGTGGCTTCGAACCGCTTGGCGCCGGGTGAAGCCTACTCGCCGCGGTCGGCCAGGAGCGAGGCCCAGTCGGCGCCGTCCGCGCTCAGTCCGGGGTAGAGGACGCGGTAGACGGCCAGGTTCTCAGACACGATCTGCAGGTACTCGCGCGTCTCGCTGCGGTCGAGCAGGCGGTAGAAGTCGTCCCGGTCGCCCTTGATGACGTCGCCCTCGAGTGCGCGGCGGACGTAGCCCTGGCCGCCGTTGTAACCGGCGATCACCAGCTCCTCGTCGCCGGAGAAGTAGTTGAGCAGCCAACGGAGGTAGGTGGCGCCGTACTCGATGTTGCTCACCACGTCGAACGGGTCGCCGGGCTCCTCCTTGCGTAGCTCGGCCAGCCAGTCCCAGGTGGTGGGCACGACCTGCATGAGCCCCTGCGCGTTGGAGCGCGAGACGGCCACGGGGCTGAACGCGGACTCCTGGCGCATGATCGCCCAGATGAGCGCGGGCTCGAGGTCGTTGGCGAGCGCGGCGGCCCTCACGGTGGCCGGCCAGGCGGGCGGGTAGGCGAGGCGCCATACCCGCAGGTCGTCGATGCCGGCTCCCAGGAGCGCGCGGGCGGCGCGGACGCTCTGGCGGTACTCGTCCAGCCCCTGCAACGCCTCGCTGAGCTGGAGCACGGCGTAGACGTCGCCGGCCGCCTCCGCGTCGCGCAGCCCGAAGAGGAGCTCGCCCACGGCGGAAGGCTTGTCGCCCGAGCCGACGAGGTAGGAGGCCAGGGTGAGCGTTGGTGCGGCCACCTCGGACGCGGTGCCGAGGATGGCGGCGCGCGTGTACTCGCCAACCGGGGCGGACGTCGGGTCGGGCGCGTCCGGCAGGCCGCCGAGCTTGAGCGCGAAGAAGCTCCCGAGCGGGATCAGGTCGAGCGCGGCGCGTTCGGCCCCGGCGTCGCCGAGCCGCTGGGCGAGCACGTAGGCACGGTAGGCGGCGTCGTCGGCGTACGCGCTGCCGCCGCTGGCGAGCTCCAGGTAGACGGGGATGGCGTCGGCGTAACGCCCCTGCGCCTCGAGGTAGTCCGTGGCCAGCCAGATGTAGTCGGCTCTGCCGGTGGCGCGCAGGTGGTCGACGGCGGCGTCCGTGCGCCCCGCCCGGTTGGCGAGGAGGCCGAGCCCGTAGTCGCCCGCCTGGCCGAGGGCGGCGAAGGCGGTCGCCGCCGCGTCGTCGCGCCTTAGGTAGTAGAAGCACCACGCCCTGCCGAGCGCGGCGGTGGCGTTGCCGGGGTCGGCGGTGAGCCATGCGTCGTAAGCGGCCAGCGCGTCCTCGTAGCGGCCCAGGGCGCGCAAGGCCGGGGCCGCGATGGACGGGGCGGAGAGCCCGCCCAGCGCCTCGAGGGCGGCTTCGTTCTTGCCGGCCGCCAGGAGGCCGTTGGCTCGCGCGTACGGGTCCTGCTCAAGGCGCAGGAACGCCGCGAGCGCGGTCGGGTCGGGGAGCGCCTCGCGGTAGGCGGCCACCGCTACCTCCGTCTCGCCGGCCGCCTCGGCCAGCTCGCCGTGCATGAGGTCTAGGCGCAGCTTCTCGGCGCGCAGCAAGGAGTCGGGCATGCGGAGCTCGAGCACGCGCTCCAGGGCTCTGAGGCGCAGACCGGCGCTCAGTTGCGGCCAAGCGGAGAGCTCTACCGCGGCCAAGTAGGCGGAGTAGCGATCGCCCCCGAAGGCCAACTGTTCGAGCGCGGCGGCGTCGCCCGTGGCCCGCGCGGCGTACAGCTCCTGGTACGGCTCCAGCGGGGCGATGCTCAGGGAAGAGTCGGGCGCGGCGGCCCGGCCGTGGACGGTGAGCGCGACGAGCGCCAAGCCGACCAGGACGATGTTGCGCCACGACATGAGCCAAGTGTAATCAGCTGGGGAGTGTGCAAGGTGAAAGGCGGTGGACACCGGTGTGGACGCGGCCGCCGGCGCGCCGCCACTCTCGCGCCGG
>CAUJFI010000113.1 GCA_963170125.1 Deinococcota bacterium
CGCCCGCCTCGTCGCCGGCCACGGCGCGCGCGACGCACACGCCGGCCGCGCGCAAGGCCCGCGCCGCGGGGTCGTCCAGCGCGAGGACCTCGGGCGTCAACGGTGCAGACAGCGGGGCGGCGGCCGGGATGTCGCCCGTAGCCGCGCCGAGGAGGCGTTCGAGCCCCATCGAGAACCCCGCGGCGTACGGCAGCAGCGCGGCGTCGTAGCGGCCGCCGCCGAGCAGGGGCCGGCCGTAGTCCGGCGTGAACGCGCGGAACGTCACGCCCGTGTAGTAGCTGAGGCGCCGCGCGAGGCCGAGGTCGAGCAGGAGCTCGCTCGCGTCCTCGAACTCGGCCAGCACGCCTTCCAGGCGGTCGAGGGCGAGGTTGGCCGCCGCGTCGGGAGCCAGGCGCCGCGCCAGGGCGAGGACGCTCTCGGACCCGTAGAGGTCGGGCGCCTGGAGGATGGCGTCCGCCGCCTTGCCCCGCAGGCCGAGGGCCTCGATCGCGGCGAGGACGTCGGAACGGTCCTTGCGATCGATGGCGTCCGCGAGGGCGCCCTGGTGCTCGCGCGGGACCTCCGCGGCCTCGAGCAGCGCCTTCACGTAGGCGGGGTTGCCGACCTCGATCCGTGGTGCGAGGCCGACGGCGCGCACGGACTCGCGCGCCAAGTGGATGATCTCGGCGTCCGAGCGCGCGTTGCTCACGCCCACGAGCTCGATGCCGACCTGGGTGAACTCGCGCATCCCGGCCAGCTCAGGGTGGTTGGCGTGCCACACGGTGCCCGCGTAGCGGAACCGGAGCGGCTTCCGCTCGCCTGCCGCCACGCCCGGGTGCGTGAGCGCCACGAGGCGCGCGAGGGCCGGCGTGAAGTCGGAGCGCAGCGCCAGGACCTCGCTGCCGCCGTCGATCAGCTTGAACGCCTGCGCTTCGCGCGGATGGGAGGGGTCGAAGCGCTCCAGGACCGGCACCTCGACGGGCGCGTAGCCCCACGAGGCGTAGAGCTCCCGCAGCTTCGCCAGCCCCGCCTCGCGCCGAGCGGCGACGTCGGGCGGGGAGAAGCGGGTGCCGTCGACCAGGCCGCTCATCTCCTTGAGCCTCACGCGGTGGGGGTGGGGTTCGGCCTGCGCCGCTCGGGGTCGAGCCAGGCGAGCACGACCCCGGCGAGCGCGACGGTCTCGCTCACCAGGAACAGCAGGTTGAGGAGCGTCAAGGCGCCGTCCAGGGCGATCGAGAGCAGGCGCCCCACGGCGACGGCGCCGATGAGCAGCGCAGTGACCCTCAGGTAGACGCCGGCGCCCGGCCGCTGGAGCGAGCCGCGCACGATGAGGGCGCCGAGCGCCAAGTGCAGCATCCCGAAGGTGGCGCGCACCTGGCTGAGACCGCGGGGGTCGACGATGTCCAACCCGAGCATGTTCGCCGTGAAGATGGGGTTGACGAGCCCGAGGAGCCCGAGGCCGAAGGTGATGGCGGCCGAGACGTAGATGAGCTGTGACCGCACGTTCATGGCGCGAATGCTATCACCGCGCCCGGCGCGCCTCGGGGTGGTGCGCCTCGCCGGGGCCTTCGGGGCCGGGCTAGCGCGCGCCGCCCATCACGAGGTTGTCGCGGTGCACGACCTCGTCGTAATCCTTGTGGCCGAGCAGGTCGGCCACCTCGCGGGTGTGGCGTCCGCGGATGCGGTCCACTGCGTCCGAGCCGTAGTTCGTTAGCCCGACGCCCACGACCTCGCCGGCGTGGCGCAGTTCAACTGAGTCGCCGAACGTGAACACGCCGGTCACCCCCGTGATGCCGCCGGGCAGGAGGCTCTTACCTCCGCGGAGGGCCCTGACAGCGCCGTCGTCGAGGTGGATGGCGCCGCGCACGGGCTGGTTCGCGAGCCACGCCTTGCGTGCAGGGACGTGCGCCGCCGCCAGGAAGCGGGTACCGCGCGCCTCGCCCCGCGCGAGCGCCTCGAGCCCCGCACCGCCGCCGCCGAGGATGATGGTCTCGATGCCGGCCCCGGTCGCTATGCGGGCGGCCCTGAGCTTGGTCGCCATGCCCCCCGTGCCGTGGGTCGAGCCGGCGCCGCCGCCCAAGTGCGCTACCTCGGCGAGGTCCTCGACCACGTCGATCTTGCGGGCGTCGGGGTCGCGACGCGGGTCTGAGTCGTAGAGCCCGTCCACGTCGGTGAGGATGACGAGCACGTCGGCGTCGACCAGATAGCTCACCCAGGCCGAGAGCGTGTCGTTGTCGCCCAGTTTCAGCTCGGCCGTCGCGACGCTGTCGTTCTCGTTGACGACCGGCACCGCCCCGAGGCCGATGGACGCCTCGAGCGCACTCTTCGCGTTCACGTACCGCTCGCGTTCCTGGATGTCGCCGGCGCTCAGGAGGAGCTGCGCCGTCGGCCTCGGAGCCAACGCGCGCTCCCAGTCGAGCATCAGGAGCGCCTGACCGACGGCCGCCGCCGCCTGCTTCTGGGGAAGCGTGAGCGGCAGCTTCAGTCCGAGGCGCTCGCGACCGGCGGCGCCGGCTCCCGAGGTGACGATCACGAACTGCGCGCCAGCCTTCGCCGACCCGCCGGCCGCCTGGGCGGCCGCGAGGACCTGGGCCCCGCGCGCGATGTCCCACATCTTGTGCTGGGCGATCCGCCCGGAGGCGTCGACGAGTGAGCTAGTCCCGACCTTGATGACGATGCGCCGCCAGCGCCCGCGTTCGCGCGACATGCGGGCCATGCTACTGCCTGGGGCGCGACCGCTGCCCGGGTCGCGCGCCGCGGGCGCTCGGGGAGCGGTGGTGATGTCGGCAATGACCCGGGCGCGGACGATCGCGCGCCGCGGGGCGCTCGGGGAGCGGAGGCGACCGCCAGCGACGTTCCGGCGGACAGCCCCTAGGGCCGCCCGGCGGCTTGGTGCTACACTCCGCCGCATGCGCGTCGCCATCGTAGGAGCCAGCGGAGCCGTCGGACAGGAGCTTCTCTCCATCCTCGCGGAGCGGAACTTCCCCACGACGGAGCTGAGGCTCTACGCCTCGCCCCGCTCCGCCGGCCGCCGGGTCGAGTTCGCCGGCGCCGAGCACGCCATCATGGCGCTGCCCGAGGACGGCGACCTCGGCGCGGACATCGTGTTCTCCTCGGCGGGCGGCAGCGTGTCGAAGGCGCACGCCTGGGCCTGGGCGTCGCACGGGGCGGTGGTGGTCGACAACACGAGCGCTTGGCGCATGGACGACCGGGTCCCGCTCGTCGTACCCGAGGTCAACGCCCACGCCATCGCGCGCCACCAGGGCGTGATCGCCAACCCGAACTGCTCGACCATCATCGCCCTCATGGCGCTCGCGCCCCTGCATAGGGCGTTCGGCCTCAAGCGGGCCACGGTCGCCACCTACCAGGCGGTGTCGGGCGCGGGAGCGTCCGGCATAACGGAGCTGCGCGAGCAGACCGCCGCCGTGCTCGGGGGCGCAAGCGCGCCGAGCGGCGAGCCGGCGGACGGGCCGCCGGCGCCGCGGAAGTTCCGCCACCCCATCGCGTTCAACCTCTTCAGCCACGACTCCGACGTCGGCGAGGACGGCTACAACGGCGAGGAGCGCAAGCTCCTGCTGGAGTCGCGCAAGATCCTCGAGGCGCCCCACCTCGCCGTCAGCGCCACGTGCGTGCGGGTGCCCGTGTTCCGCGCGCACAGCGAGGCCATCCACGCGGAGTTCGAGCGGCCCGTGAGCGAGGCCGAGGCCCGCGCGGTGCTGGAGGGGGCTCCCGGGGTGCGCGTGGTGGACGACCGCGCCAACAACACGTTCCCCATGCCCCTGGCTGCGAGCGGCAAGGACGACACGCTCGTCGGGCGCCTGCGTGCCGACTCGAGCCTGCCGGGCGGCTTGGCCCTGTTCGTCGCGGGCGACCAGATCCGCAAGGGGGCCGCCCTCAACGCCGTGCAGATCGCCGAGGCGCTGCTGCCGGACTGAGCAGTTTCCGGACTGAGCAGTTTCCGGACCGAACAGTCGCCGGACCGAACAGTTGCCGGACCGATACAGCCGCCGGACCGAACCGCTCCCGAATTGAACCGCTCAGAGATTGAACCGCTCCCGGATTGAACAGCCGCCGGGCCGGCCCGGCGTCGCGGGGCTGCCGGCATTCGCCCGAGGAGGGCCGCTACGGGGCCCGGAAGCGCCACGCGACCGGTGAGGTTACGCTTCCGAGGCCCCGGAAGCTCCCGTACGCGACCGCGGCGGTTTCTGCCCGCTCGCTAGTCGACGAGGCGCCCGGCACGCTTGTAGACCTGGTAGGCACCCCACTCCCGCACGACCCGGTCAAGGCCGGCGAGGCGCTTCCCGACGGCCAGGTCGAAGCGCCAGGCCGCGCGCCACTCGCTGGGCGGCAAGGAGCGGTAGTCGACGGGGAACGGCGTCAGCTGCCAACCCTGCGCCTTGAAGGTGCCGTAGGCGCGGGGCATGTGCAGGGCGCTCGTGACGAGGAGCCAGGTCGAGCCGGCCGCCGGCGCCACCCGCTCGCGCGCCAGGAGCGCCTCCTCGTACGTGCTGCGCGCCTCGCCGAGGAACGTCACGCGCCTACCGCGCAGGGTGTCCTGGAAGAGCAGCCCTTCGCCGTCTGCGCCTTTCCACTCCTCGCGCAGGGCGTCCATGAACAGGCCCGTGAACACGAGCTCGGCCTCCGGGTAGCGCTTGGCGAGCGCGAGGGCGGCTAGGAGGCGTTCCCCGGCGTCGTCGAGGGCCAGTTGCGAGCGCGCGGCGCTGACGCGCCACTCGACGGCGCCACCGAGGACGATGATGCCGTCGACCCGCTCGGGCAGCGGGTCCGGCGCGCCGATGCGGCTCTCGAGGCCGTTGCCCAGGTACTCGTCGACCGGGGCGAGGACGAGCGCCAGTAGTAGGAGCAGGGGGAAGAAGAGCAGGGCGCCGGCCAAGCGACCGGCGCGGAGCCGCCCGGCCGCGAACGCGAGCAGGACCAACAGCACCAACAAGGTGCTCGGGGTGAGCAACCACCACACGGCTTCCAGCATGGTTCCATCATGCCCCAGCCGGTGCCCGAACCTCATGAGCCGCGGCTTCGCCCATGCCGCCGCGGTCGTTTATCCTTGAGCAACCGCGAACGTCAGCTACTCCCCTCGCATAGCCACAGCATCGGAGCGCCCAATGCCATTAGCGATCATCACGGACTCGACCTGCGACCTCACCGCCGCGGAACTCGCCAAGCTGAACGTGGAGGCCGTGCCGCTGCACGTGCACTTCCAGGGCGGCACCTTCAAGGACTGGCTCGAGATCGACCCGGCCAAGATAATCGCAGGCGTGGCGCAGGGCGCCGGCATGCCTTCCACGAGCCAACCGAGCCCGGCCGAGTTCACCGCAGCCTTCGAGCGCGCCATCGCCGCCGGCGCCGACGAGATCCTGGTCATCACTATCTCGTCCGGCGTCTCCGGCACCTTCCAGTCCGCCACCATCGCCGCCAACACGGCCGGCGCCAAGGTGACGGTCTTCGACAGCCTCGCCGCGTCGCTCGGCCACGGCGAGATGGCGCGCGTGGCGGCACGCATGCGCGACGCGGGCAAGGGCGTAGAGGAGATCGTCGCAGCGCTCGAGAAGATCCGCGACACGAACTTCGTGATCTTCACCGTCGCCACCATGGACTTCCTCCAGAAGAACGGCCGCGTCGGCCGCGCCACGGCGTTCCTCGGCGGCCTCCTGAACGTCAAACCGCTCCTCACCCTCGAGAACGGCAAGGTGGGGCCGCTCACCCGCGCCCGCGGCATCAAGAAGGCGCAGCAGGAGATGGTGGACCGCTTCAAGGCCTACGTCGAGGCGTCTTCCGGCCCCGTGGTGCTCAACCTCATCCACGTCCAGGACCCGCCAGCCGCCGAGGGGCTGCGCGCCGCCATCGACGCCGCTGGCGTGCGTTACGAGTTCGGCGGCTACCACGAGATCGGCGCCGTCATCGCCAGCCACGTGGGGCCGAACACGTTCGGGTTGTACGCGCACGTGGCCGTGTAAGACCCGCGGTGCGGCCGGGAACCGGAGGCGCGAACTCGCGCGGACGGGGTATGGACGGGCCGGCAGTGGCAAGCTCCCTGAGACCCAAGAGGATCAGGGAGGAAGACCATGAAGACGACCGTCCTTACCGCGCGCAGCGTGAAGGCGCTGCTCCTCACGCTCTTCCTCGCGTCCCTGGCGGCTTGCGGCGACCCCGGACCCGCTCCCCCCAAGGCGCCCGTGGCGCCGAGCGACGTGACGGCCACGCCGGGCCCGCGTTACATCACCGTCACC
>CAUJFI010000114.1 GCA_963170125.1 Deinococcota bacterium
ACCGCCGTCGTTGCTGGGCCTGTATTTCTACCCGCGGTGCCCAAGCGGCCCCGTGGCGGCCACCCGCGCCGTGGTGGCGCGCTGGCGCGTGGCGCAGCTCGCGGCCATGTTGGAAGCGGAGCCCACGCCCGAGGTCCTCACGGTGGCGCCACGCGACGGCCGGGCGGCGGGACAGCGCGAGCGGTGGCTCGAACGCGCCGTGTCCTCGCGGGGCAAGCGGCTGGGCGAGTTGCGAGACGCGCTCTTCGGCCTGACGCCGCTGACGAGGCACCACGTCGTACTCGACCTGAAGCCGGGGACCGGCCTCCTGACCTGGGAGGCCGTGCGGCGCACGCCGGAGGGCCAGGTGTGGGCGCTCGAGCCGGACGAGAGCGCCGCGAGCGCCCTGGACGCCCAAGCGAGCAACCTCCCGGAGCTAGACCGACCGGTCGTTCTACGCACTAACCTCGCGTCCCTGACAGCCGAACTCGTCGGGGCCGTGAGGTTCGACGCCGCGCTCGGGCGGGGGGCGCTGGCCGGCACCAGGGAGGGCGACCTGCCGCGCGTCCTCGCCACCCTGCGCTCCGTGATGGTCGCCGGGGGCGGCCTGGCGCTGGCGGAGGTCGACACGCGGAGGGCCCAGCGGCTCAACGCCCTCGTCGACATGGCCGGCGAGGCACCGGGGCTGGCCGAGCGCCTCGCGGCTGCGGAGGAGTCGATCTACGCCCCGTCCGGTCCCGCGCGGGGCAACACGCTCGGCGCCGCCCCCGAGAAGGTCGCCGAACTGCTCGCCGGCGCTGGGTTCGCCGACGTGCAACTCACGCGACTCGAGTTCACGGACACGCGCCGGCTGGCCAGGGAGACCGTGGAAGGTTGGTTCGCACGGGGCGCCGGGCGCCCCGCCTTCGTCGACCACCTAGCGGGCATGCTGGGCGAGGAGGAGCTGCAGCGCGTCGAGAGGGTCTTCAAGGCGCAGCTCGCCGACCAGGAAGTACGCTGGCGGACCACGTACTACTTGCTGAAGGCCACGGCCGGCTGACCGGGCTTCGCGTTACCGCACAACAAGACGTAACGTCTGGTGGGCACGGGTCTGCCTCCGGCCGCGAGAGGCTAGGCCTCGAGCCGGCCGCCGGCGCGCCCTTGGCCCGCCCCACTGCTATGATGTACGCCACAACAAGTGGGAGGACTTAGGAGAGGGAGATGGCGCGAACGGAGCGCTGGATCTGGTCCGGGGCATCCGAGGAGTTTCGCTGCTCCACCGGCCACCGACAACCGGTTGAACCTACTCGGGGGGCTCGCCCATGGCTGCGCAGCCGGCTGCCGTGAGCCGCGGCCCGCAGCACGCGCTGACCCTGCGTTACGCGTTCCTCGTCGGGCTGCTCGAGCTGGCGATAGCCGTGCCGATGCCTGTCCTCGTGCTGCACATGACCGGCCGCGGGCTGGACCTGGCGGTGATCGGGCTGGCCTTCACGCTTCGGGCCGTGTTCGTCGTGCTCCTGGAACTGCCTACGGGCGGGCTCGCCGACGCCATCGGGCGCCGACCTGTCGCTCTCGCTTCGCAGCTCTTCACGCTGGCCTCGTTCGGGGCGCTGCTGTTCGTCTCCGGCCCCTTCCTCGCCCTCGTCTACGCCCTCCTGCAGGGCATCGGCTCCGCCCTCCACTCGGGCGCGCTCGATGCCTGGTACGTGGACGAGCTCAAGCGCCTGGAGCCGGAGGTCGAGCTGGAGCCCCACCTCGCCACGGTGAACGTCTACCAGTCGGCCGGCATGCTGATAGGCACGGCCCTGGGCGGGGTCCTCCCCAAGCTCACGGCTGGCCTCGACCTGCCATGGCCCCTCTCGGGGTTCGGCGTGGCGCTGTTCGCCGGCGTGGTGCTGCGCGGCCTCGTATGGCTGTTCACTTACCTGCTCATGCAGGAACCGGTGAAGCCGCAGGGCGGCGAGCTGGTCGGCTTGAAGGCGGTCCCGGCCATCCTCATGGATGCGGGCAGGCTCACGAAGCGCATCCCGCGGGTCAGGTGGCTGCTCGTCGCGGCCGGCGCGAGCGGGCTGGCCATGGTCAGCATCGAGACCTTCTGGCAGCCCATCGCGGCCCTCACGTTCGGCGACCAGCCGGACGACTCCCTCCCGTTCGCCGTCCTCGGCACGCTCTCCGGCGTAGCAGTCCTGGTTGGCAGCCTCGCGGTGATGCGCTGGGGCAAGCTCTTCCCGGGGGGCAGCGTGGCGCTCGCCGGCGTCAGCACCGCCGTGCGTGGGGCGGCCATGCTGCTGTTCGCGGCGCTGGCCTCGGCGTGGGGCCTCGGCGTCGGCCTGGCCGTCACCTACTTCGCGCTCGCCACGACCAACGTCCCCCACTACGCCCTCCTGCACGACACCATCCCCTCCTCGCGTCGTTCCTCGATGCTGTCGGTGCATTCCCTGGTGTTCTTCGCCGGCATCGCGCTAGCTTCGGGCCCATTGGGATGGTTGGCCACGCAGATGGGGCCGAGGCCGGCCCTCGCCATCGCGGCCCTGCTCACGATCGGCTCGAGCCTCGCCTACGTCATCGTCGCGCGGCTGAAGCCGGTGCGCTTCGAGCTGACCGAGCACGACACCCTGGTGTCGACCGTGGTCAAGGGCCAGGAAGTCGCGGCCGTCGCTGCCATCACCGCGCCGCTAGGCGGCCCCGAGGGCGCGTTCGAGGCGGCGGCGCGCGAGCAGCTAATCGAGTAGCTCGCCAGCCGCCAGCCACCTTGCGGTACCCTCACGACCCATGGACCACCTGCCCGATACCGACCGTGCGATGCCGCCCCGGAACGGCAGGGGATCGGAAGAGCCGGAGCGCCTACTCGAGTTGGCATACGCCGCCATGCGCCTCAAGGACGAGCCGCGCGCAGGCTGGGTGATGCACGCCGTCCAGGGCCCGGAGAGCGTGGCGGCACACTCCTGGGGCACCGCCTACCTCTGCCTGCTGTTCGCCGGCGAGGCAGGCGTCGACGCAGGCCGCGCCGTGACGATGGCCGTCGTGCACGACATCGCCGAGGCCATAACGGGCGACTTCGCCGCACGGGCCGCCGCCGCGGACCGCCGGGTGCCGGAAGCCGAGAAGGCCCGGCTCGAGCGCGCGGCCGTGCTGGAGCTGCTGCCGGGCGCGGCGGAGGTGTTGGGTGTGGCGGGTCCGTTGGGCGGAGCCTCGGCGGTGAGCGGGACGGCCCAGTCAGCGGTCGGCGCGGAGGGTGAGCCGCCCGCCGGTCACGACCCCTCGACCGCCCCCGACTCACCGACGGCGGCCACTCCCGCCGCGCTCTGGCACGCCTACGAGGAGCGGGCGGACGCCGAGGCGGTGTTCGTGCGCGACATGAACCTCATCGACATGTGCCTGCAGGCCCTGAGGTACGAGCGCGAGGCGCGCTACGACGCCAGCGTCCTGATAGCCTCACGCGACTCGCACCGGCATCTGGACGAGTTCTTCCTCAGCGCGGAGAAGCGCCTGAGCACGCCGCTCGCCGAACGACTCTTCACTAGCATCAAGGCCCAGTACGGGCTGGCTAGGGGCTGACCCCAACTCACTACGGACTCGCTAGCAGCGGCCAGGACCGTAAGCGGGCCCTAGCCGGGTCCCCGCACCGCACCTGACGCTCCGTCTGGTACTTTTCTCCCATGCCCCCGTTCTGCGGCCGCGAAGAGCACCTGGCCACGCTGCTGTCCATCTGGCAGGAGGTCAAGCAAGGCGCGGGCCCGCGCGTGGTGGTCCTGCTGGCCGAGGCGGGTCTAGGCAAGACCAGGTTGGCGCAGGAGTTCTACGCGCGCCTGGTCCGGTCCGAGCAGCCGGGAGGCGGCTACTGGCCGCCGGAACTGGGCACCGACGGCAACAACCTGCTCGTCAACCCGCCCCCAGCCGGCTGGAACGCCGCAGCAGAGATGCCGTTCCTGTGGTGGGGCGTACGCTTGTCGGACCCGGTGGGCCGCAACCAGGTGACCACCGGAGCGCTGGCCGCGCACGTCGACGGTTACCTCGTCCCGCTCCTGGAGCCGTTCCACCGCGAGCAGCGCCGCCGGCAGCGGCTCGGGCAGCTGGCCAAGGTGGGTGGGGCCGTCGCCGTCGACGCCGTCCTCGACCTCGTCCCCGTGCTCAACCTTATCAAGAAGGCCGGCGAGGTCGGGCTCGAGCTCAAGGGCATCCACGACTCCTGGCGCAAGGACCGCCAGGCGCAGGACGCCGCCACGCTGCTCGGCCAGCGGCGCGACTCGCTGGTTGATCAGCTGTTGGCCGACCTCGGGAAGTTGTTCGACGGGCCGAGCGGCCGCACGGTGCCAGCGGTCATACTCGTCGACGACGCGCAGTTCTCGAACGTCGACCCGGGCGTCACCGCGTTCGTGCAGGCCCTGCTCAAGGCCATGGCGGCCGGCGACTGGCCGCTACTATTGCTGGTGACGCACTGGGAACGCGAGTTCGCCGAAGCGGCCGATGGCGAGGTCGATGCCTCCGTGGCCGCCATCATCGCCCGCCAGGCCCGCCAACGCCCGGAACGGGTCGAGGTGCTGAGGCTCTCGCCCATCGCCGGGCTGGAACCGCTCGTCACCGAGCGCCTGCCCGGCCTGCCGGCTTCGCAGGTGGCGCGCCTGACGGAGCGCGCCGGCGGCAACCCGCAGTATCTCGACGAGATCGTGCGCCTGACGCTCGACCCGCGCAGCCGCGCCTGGTTCGAGGGGCGCGACCCGACCGGCGCCCTGACCGACGCAGGGCTAGACACGCTGCTCGCCAAGAGCGTGAAGTTGCAGGACGTCGTGGCCGAGCGCTTCGCCAACAGCCCCACCGAGGTCCAGGAGGCCGTGGCGCTGGCGGGCGTGCAGGGCGCGGAGTTCCTCGAGGCGCTGGTGGAGCTGACGCACCGGCGGCTGGCTGCCGACCGGGCCGGCGGTGAGGGCGCTGGTCAAGCGGGCGGACGGGCAGACGGCCGAACGGCCGGCCCTGCCGCCGGCGACGCCGTCGCCCACGCGCTGGCCGACGCCTGCCAGCGCCACGGCTACGTGGCCTGGCTCACCGAGGAGCGCGGCGCGTTCAGCCAGCGCATCTACCAGGACGTGGCCCGCGAGTTCCTCCCCGTGTTCCACGACGAGGCGGCTGCCGAGGACGCGCTACGCGCGGTCGTGGCCCAGGTCATGCTCGGCGAGCTGCCCCTCCCGGTGACCGCGGACGCGGAACGCGCCCTGATGCGCCTCGCCGCCGATCTGTTCGAGGCCTCGGGCGACGAGGAGGAGCGCCGCCTCGCCGCCCATGGGCTGCACCGCCTCTCGCTCGCCACCTCTACGGCGGGCGAGCTGCAGGTCGCCCACGCTCTGGCCGTGCGGCAGGCTGCGCTCCTGGAGAGCATCTCCGACGCGCGCCAGGACGCCGACCTCGCGTGGCTGCGCCTCACCAACGACGTACTGGCGACCGCCACAGACACGGAGGCGCGCCGCTCCGTGCTCACGCGCCTGGTCCGCCTCACCGGCGAGGCGTACGAGGACGACGTGAACACCTGGTCGGCCGGCCTTTACGCCCAGGTCCTCATGGACGTGGCCGAGTTCCACGAGGAGGCCGGCGCCCAGGAACTGCGCTCGGAGGCGATCAGCGCCGCGGTGTCCGTGGTGCGGAGCCTCGACGGCTTCGAGCCCGAGGTCGGGGTGCTGGAGGCCTCGTTGCGCCTCCACCGCATGTACGCCGCGTGGTTCGACGAGTACGGCAGGCTCGACGACGCCCTGGAGACCTACCGCTACGCGCTCGGCGTCGCGAACCAGCTGTTGGCGCTGGAGGACGACCCCGTGCGGCGACTGCAGGTCGCCACCGTGCAGAGCGAGGTGGGCACGAACGCGCTCTTGCGAGGTGACGCCCGGGGCGCCCTCCCCGACCTCGAGGACGCCGCCGCCGCGTTGCGCGAACTGGCCGAGGACGCGGTGAGCGTCGACCTCGACATCCGCCTGTCGACCGCCCTCGACCACCTGGCGGACGCGTACTCGGCCACGGGGCGCCCCCGAGACGCGGAAGCGCTGCTGGTCGAGGTCCTCGAACTAATGCGCCGGCACCTGAGCTTGGCGCCCGACGCGCCCAGGAACTTGGCCAACGTCGCGGACGCCCTGGAGCGGCTGGCCGTCTTGCAACAGCGGTTGGGGGCGGGCGCGGCCGCGGCGCAGCACATCCGGGAGGCCGTGGCGTTGCGGCGCACCGCGGCGGAGCGGTCGCGCGCGGTGCCCGACTTCGCCATGCTGGGCTACTCCTTGACCCGCGCGGGCGAGATAGTGGGCTCGCTAGGCGCGGTGACCGAGGGTCACGAGTACGTCACCGAGGCCGTGGAGTTGTCGCGGCGCGTGTGCGCGAGCGACCCGAGCGCCCGCGCGGCGTGGCGCCTGCTCCTCGCGTTGAAGGTGGCCCTCGATCACGCGCTACACCGCACGGACCTAGAGGCCGCGCGCGAGCTGCTGGCCGAGGTCGACGCGGTCACGGGGCGCCTCGAGCCGGACGCGCTGAGGCCCATCACGCCGTACCTGCGCGACATCGAGGAGCAACGCGCGCGCGTGCTGGAAGAGAGCGGCGATGCCGAGGGCGCCGCGCGGGTGAGGGCCGGCGGGCGGTTCGGGGAGGGTGGGGTGGTGAACTGATGGACTCCTCGCGTGTTACGCGAGCGCATAGGCTCGACCGAACTACACGTGATGACCGAGCGGGGCCCCCAACAGGGCTAGCATCCTCCCGCGCTAACCTCGCGTACGGGTCACGGCGCCGCCGGAGATCGCGGACTACACTCCCCCATGCGCAACGACACCGCCACTACCCGGACCGAACCTCCACGGCGCGTCTTCTCCCTAGTACGGGTCCTCCTTCTAGGAGGTGTCGTCGCCCTCCTTGCGTCGGCCTGTTCGACCGGTCCTGCCGGCAGGCGCGGCGACCCGCGACCTGACCCGCCCGGCGGCGGCCCGAGCGGCGCACCGCTGTCGGTCGCCGGCGGCGACATGCACTCCGTGGCCGTCGACGAAGCAGGCACGGTGTGGGCCTGGGGCAACAACGCCTTGGGGCAGCTCGGTGTCGGTTCGAGCACCGTGCAGAGCGCCTCGCCTCTGAAGGTACCCGGCCTCCCGGCCATCATCCAGGTGGCGGCAGGCGCCAACCACGTGCTGGCGCTGGCCGCCGACGGCACCGTCTGGGCCTGGGGGAGCGACGGCGGCGGTCAGGTCGGTCCGAACGGTACGGGCGATCCGCTACAGCCGCAGCGCACGCCAGTGAAGGTCGACGGGGTGGTCGGCGCCCAGGCGGTCGCCGCGGCGGGCAACCAGTCGCTCGCCCTCCTGAACGACGGCACGGTCCTGGCCTGGGGCGTGAACGTGGATGGCGAACTCGGCCAAGGTACGTTCAGTGCCGGCAGTGCCGCGCCTACGGAAGTCCCGGGCCTGGTGGACGTGGTCGCGTTGGCCGCCGGCGGCACGAGTGCCGGTGGGCACGTGCTCGCCTTGACCTCGAGCGGCACCGTATGGGCGTGGGGGTCGAACGGGTCCGGACAGTTGGGTGCCGATATCGCCTACCCCGCGCTCGCCACGCCCATGGAAGTCCCGGGCATCGCGACCGCGACCGAAGTGGCGGCCGGTTCCGCGTTCTCCCTCGCGCTGCTGGACGACGGCACCGTGGTGGCATGGGGAGCCAACAGCGTGGGCCAACTCGGTAGGGGCGCAACCACGCCCGCGTTCGCCCTGGCGCCCGCCCCCGTCGCGGGCGTGAGCGGGGTGGCGCACCTTGCGGCCGGACTCCAACACGTGTTGGCCCTGCGAGCCGACGGCACCGTCGTCGCGTGGGGTGGCAACGGGATGGGCCAACTCGGTCGCGGTACGACGGCCGGTTACTCGCCGGACGCCCAAGCGGTCGTGGCCCTACCTGAAGCCACGTCCATCGCCGCCGGCGCGTACCACTCGCTCGCCATCACGAGCGGGCTGTGGGGTTGGGGGTCCAACCTGACTGCCCAGTTGGCGGGCACGGACACCGCTTCGAACCGCGGCACGCCCGCCGCCGTCTGGTGAGTGGTCCAGGCGTCCGACACCCAGCCACCCACGCCCCTCCACCGCGGCCCCGGAACGGTACAATCACGTTGCAAGCCGCGGTCCAGTCGACCAGGTCGGTCGCGCGCGCGTCACGCGGCGCGGCGCCCTCACCGACCGCTCGGGCCGTCGCCTCGCGCACCGGAGGGTAAATGCGTTTCAGGTCCATCTTCATCGCACTCCTGGCAGCCGCGCTGCTGGGCCTCGCTGCCGCCCAGACGCTGACCGTCTACTCGAGCGTCGACGAGGAGAACGCCCGCCACATCCTCGAGGCGTTCACCGCCGACACGGGCGTCCAGGTCCAGATGGTGTTCCTCTCGGCCGGCCCGGCGCTATCGCGCATCGAGGCCGAGAAGAACCGCCCGCAGGCCGACGTCTGGTTCGGCGCCCCGAGCGAGAACCACATCATCGCCAAGGACCGCGGGCTCACCCAGCCGTATGTGTCCGCCAACGCGGCCGCCCTCCCCGACTCCTTCAAGGACGCCGAAGGGTACTGGCACGCCATCTACACGAACCCGCTCGCCATCGGCGTGCGCACCGACATCCTGGAGAGCCGCGGCGCGGCCGTGCCGACCAGCTGGGCCGACCTTCTCGACCCGAGCTACAAGGGCCTCATCCAGATGCCGTCCCCGCAGTCGTCCGGCACGAGCTACAACTTCATCCTCACCGTCGCGACGGTGATGGGTGAGGACGCGGCCTTCGACTACATGAAGGCTCTCAACGCCAACGTGCAGACCTACACCCAGAGCGGCACGGCCCCGTCCGGCGCACTCGGCGTGGGCGAGACGGCCGTCGCCATCCAGTTCAGCCCGGGCTTCCTCAAGCTCATCGACCAGGGCTTCCCCGCCCAGATCGTGTTCCCGAGCGAGGGCGTGGGTTACGAGGTCGCGGCCATGTCGATCCTCAAGGGCGCCACGAACCTCGGGGGCGCCCAGGAGCTCGTCGACTGGATGACCTCCGAGAAGGGCCAGGCGGCCCTGTCGGCGCAGAAGACCTACTTCATGCCCATCCGCGCCGACGTCAGCGCCGGCCCGGGCGTGCCGTCGCTCGCCGACATCCAGCTCGTGAGCTGGGACCCGGGCTACGCCGCCGATAACCGGCAGCGCCTCGTCGACCGCTGGGTCGAAGAGGTCCTCGGGCAGTAACGGAAACTTAGCGCAGTAGAGGCTCGCGCCCGGCCAGGTGCCCGGCGCGAGTCTCTACCACGAGAGGCCCGATGCTCAGGCGAGCCTGGCAAGAACTCCGCATCATCGCGCGCGACCCGATCCTGCTGGCGCTGATCGTGGCCATCATGGCAGCGCTCGTGGTGTTCGTCGTGTGGCCGCTCGCGCGTGTGCTGGTCACGGCGTTCCAGGCGCCCGACGGCAGCTTCTCACTCGCCAACTTCGAGCTCCTCGGCCAACGCCGCCTCTACCGGAACGCGTTGCGCAACAGCCTCGTGGTGGGCGGCCTCGTGGGCCTCGTCGGCGTCGCCATCGGCTATATAGCTGCGTTCGTGCTCACGCGCACCAACGTGCCGTTCAAGCGCGTCCTGCACACGCTCGTCATGCTCCCCATCATCTCTCCCCCGTTCGCCGGGGCCATCTCGATCCTCTTCCTGTTCGGGTTCAACGGCCTCGTCACGCGCCAGCTCCTCGGCCTCACCAACTTCAGCATCTACGGCATGCACGGGGTCGTCCTATCTCAAGTGTTCACGTTCGCGCCCATCGCGTATCTCAACCTCCGGGGCGTCCTGGCCGGGCTCAACCCGACCCTCGAGGACGCCGCCCTCAACGTAGGCGCCAGCCGCTGGCAGGTCTTCTGGCGCGTCATCTTCCCCCTCTCCCTGCCGGGCGTGGCGAGCGCGTTCCTCGTCGTGCTCATCGAATCCATGGCCGACTTCGGCAACCCGCTCGTCCTCGGCGGCGCCGCCTTCCCCATGCTCGCCACGCAGGCCTATCTCGAGATCACCGGCTCGTTCAACCTGGCGCGGGGCGCGATGCTGGCGGGGGTGCTGCTTCTGCCCTCCATCACGGCCTTCGCCATCCAGCGCTACTACCTCGCTAAGCGCCAGTACGTGACGGTCACGGGCAAGCCCACGGCCTCGACGAGCAAGATCGTCTCGCCCGGCGCCAAGTGGCTCCTGTACGCGGTGGTCGTGGCGTTCGCGGTCGTCGTCATCGCGTTCTACGCCGTCATCCTGCTCGGCGCCCTCACGCGCGTGTGGGGCTTCGACTACACCCCGGACCTGCGCCACTTCCGTTACGTGTTCGCCGTCGGGTGGGAGACGGTGAAGGACACACTCGTCGTCGCCGTACTCACTACGCCCGTCAGCGGCCTGCTCGGCATGCTCATCGCGTTCATCGTCGTGCGCAAGCGCTTCCCGGGCCGCGCCTCACTCGAGTTCATGTCCATCCTCAACTTCGCGGTGCCCGGTACGGTCGCCGGCATCGGCTACATCCTCGCGTTCAACGGGCCGCCCCTCATCCTCACGGGCACGCTGGCGATCCTCGTGCTCAACTTCGTGTTCCGCTACGTGCCCGTCGGCATCCAGTCTGGGATCGCCGTGTTGCGGCAGATCGACCCGGCCATCGAGGAGGCGGCGCAGAACCTCGGCGCCAACGCCATCACGACGTTCAGGCGCATCACGCTGCCCCTCATCGCTCCCGCCTTCTTCTCCGGGCTCGTGTTCGCGTTCGTGCGGGCCATGACGGCCATCAGCGCCGCCATCTTCCTCGTGTCGGCCAACTGGAACCTCATGACCGTACAGATCCTCAACGAGGTCGGCTCTGGCAGGCTCGGGGTGGCGGCCGCCTACAGCATCGTGCTCCTCGCCATCGTCCTCGTCGCGTTCGGGGTGATCAACCTCATCGTGGGCCGCGGCGCCGAGGACGCCACCTCGGTGCGGTTCTAGCGCCGCCAAGGCCAAGGAGACGTGATGCCGGCAGACCTACGCCTGGAGAAGCTTCGCAAAGAGTACGCCTCGCCCGAGAACGCGTCTTCGGGCGGGCCCGAACGCGCGACCGTCGTCGCCGTCGACGACGTCTCGCTCGAGGTCGAGAAGGGCGCGCTCGTGACGCTGCTCGGGCCGTCCGGTTGCGGCAAGACGACGCTCCTGCGCATGATCGCGGGCTTCGAGGAGCCGACGTCCGGCAGGGTCTACTTCGGCGACAGGCGCGTAGACGAACTCGCGCCGAACGTCCGCGACACGGCGATGGTGTTCCAGTCCTACGCGATCTTCCCGCACCTCAACGTGTACGAGAACGTCGCGTTCGGCCTGCGCATGCACGGCGTCGGCAAGAGCGAGCTTACCGAGCGCGTCGGGCAGGTCCTCGAACTCGTCGGCCTGACCACGATGGCGAAGCGCGCGCCCAGTCAGCTGTCCGGCGGCCAACAGCAGCGCGTGGCGCTCGCGCGCTGCATCGTCATGCAGCCCAAGCTCCTCCTCTTCGACGAGCCCCTCTCCAACCTGGACGCCAAGCTGCGTGAGCAGATGCGCGTCGAGATCCGCGACCTGCAGCAGCGCCTCGGCATCACGAGCGTCTACGTGACCCACGACCAGATCGAGGCCATGGCCATGTCCGACGTCGTGGTGGTCATGAACGCCGGTCGGGTCGAGCAGGTCGGCGGCCCGCGCGAGATCTACGCCCGACCCGTGTCGCGCTTCGTGGCCGATTTCATCGGCGACGCCAACTTCCTCCCCGGCGTCCTGCTCGACGCCCGCACCGTCCGCATCGCGGGCGCGACCCTCACCCTGGCCGACCCCTGTCAGGAGCGACCCGGGGCCAACGTCGCGGTCGTCGCGCGGCCGGAGGCCATGAACCTGGCACGCGCGACCGACCAGGACGAGCGCGCGGCCGGCACCCTCTCCGGCACCGTCCGGCGCACGGCGTTCCTCGGCACCATCGCCCGCTACATGGTGGAAGTCGAGGGATTACCCGACCTCCAGGTCGACGTCGCGAGCCCGGCAGAGACGGGGTTGCTCGCGCCCGGGACGCACGTGTCGCTCGCGCCCGGGGCGTTGCACGCGCTGGCGGACGCTTAGGTGGGTGCGGCGGGGTAGCGGCCGAGGCGATCGACCCTCTTCGGAAGCGCCAAAGCGTCTGTATTCGCCCCTCTGGGAAGGGTGGTCGCAGAGCATCGGCCAGCGCATGGGCCCGATTGAGCCCCAGCGGTGCGTAGGCCGCGCCGTGTAAGAAACCCGACACTCACGCTGGGTAGAGTCTAGGTCCATGACGGAGACCCCCTTCTACGTCGAAGCGCAGCTGAAGAGCCTACTGCGCGACGCCCAGGAACTCGCCGCCACGAAGCGCCTCGCCGACGCCTTCGCTATGGAGCTCTTCAGCCTCGGGCGCGCCGTGGACGAAGCGCTCGAGGCGCGTTCGAGCGCCCGCGCCAAGGTCGCCGTCGAGCAGGCGCGCAAGCTCATCGACATGCTCCAGGCCGCGCCGGACAAGTCCGACGGGCTGCTCGTGCGCTGATACCTCCGGCGCACCGAAGGCGCACCGAAGGCGCACCGCAGGCCCCTTCCCCAACCACGCGCGCTTGGATAGGGTGGTCTGCATGGAGATCTTGATCCTCCCGACAGCAGGGCACGCGGAGCGCTTGGCGGCCCGCATCGTCGCCGACCGCCTGACCGCCAAGCCCGAGCTCGTGCTCGGGTGCGCCACCGGCCGAACGATGGAAGGGATCTACGGCGAGCTCGTGCGCATCAGCCGAGCCGAGGGGCTGGACTACGCGCGCGTGCGCACGTTCAACCTCGACGAGTACGTCGGCCTGGCGGCCAGCGACGAGCGCTCGTACCACCACTACATGCAAGAGATGCTCTTCAGCCACGTGAACCTGCGGCCGGAGCACACGCACCTGCCCAACGGCATGGCTGCCGACCTGCCGGCCGAGGCGGCCAGGTACGAGGCCGCGATCGCGGCCGCCGGCGGCATCGACCTGCAGCTCCTCGGCCTGGGCAACTCGGGCCACATCGGGTTCAACGAGCCGCTCTCGTCGCTCATGTCGCGCACGCGCGAGAAGGCGCTGGCGCCGCAGACGCGCAAGCAGAACGCCGGCATGTTCGGTGGGGACCCGGATGCGGTGCCGCCACGCGCGCTCACCATGGGCGTCGGGACCATCCTGGAGGCGCGCGAGGTCCTGATGATCGCCACCGGGGCGCACAAGGCCGAGATCCTCGCCACCGCGACGGAGGGTCCCATCACCGCGATGGTGAGCGCCACCGCCCTCCAGCTCCACCCACGCTGCCACGTCCTCGTCGACGAGGCCGCCGCCGCGCGCCTGGCCGGCCACGAGTACTACCGCTGGACGCTGGAGAACGAGCCGGACTGGGCGCCTTACCGGGAGTTGGTGCGGGCCTAGCGCTGCGATGACGCTAGGCCCAGCGGCCCCGTACGCTCAGGCCGCCTCCAACGCCCCCTCGAACTGCGACCGGTAGAGAGCAGCGTAGGCGCCGCCGAGCGCGAGGAGCTCCTCGTGCGTGCCCCGCTCCACGATGCGCCCTTCCTCCATCACGAGGATCGTGTCGGCGCCCTGGATGGTGGAGAGGCGGTGGGCGATGACGAACGACGTGCGGTTACCGCGCAGGGCGGCCATGGCCTGCTGGAGGAGGAGCTCGGTGCGCGTGTCCACGGAGCTCGTCGCCTCGTCGAGGATGAGGAGCGCGGGGTCGGCGAGGAAGGCGCGCGCGATGGTGATGAGCTGCTTCTCCCCGGCACTCACGTTGCTGCCCTCGTCGTCTATGACCGTGTCGTAACCGTCTGGCAGGCTATGCACGAAGCGGTCGACGAAGGTGGCGCGCGCCGCCGCCATGACCTCGTCGTCGGTCGCGTCGGGTCGGCCGTAGGCGATGTTGTCGCGGATCGTGCCTTTGAAGAGCCACGTGTCCTGCAGGACCATGCCGATGTTGGAGCGGAGCTCCGCGCGGCTCATCGTGGCGATGTCGACCCCGTCCAACGTGATCCGGCCCGAGTCGAGCTCGTAGAAGCGCATGAGCAGGTTCACCAGCGTGGTCTTCCCCGCCCCGGTCGGCCCGACGATGGCGACGGTGCGCCCGGGCTCGGCCGTGAGCGACAGGTCCTCGATGAGCGGCCGGTCGGGATCGTAGCGGAACGAGACGTCCTCGAAGGTCACGCGGCCGTGCGTCTCGCCCTCCAGGCGCCGCGCCGTGGTGTCGACGGACTCCTCCTCGGCGTCCAGTAGCTCGAAGACGCGCTCGGCCGAGGCGACGCCGGATTGCAGCATGTTGATCATCGACGCTATCTGCGTGACGGGCTGCGTGAACTGCCGCGAGTACTGGATGAAGGCCTGCACGTTGCCGAGGCTGATGGTGCCGCTCGCGACCCGCAGGCCGCCGATGACGGCCACCGCGGCGTAGTTCAGGTTCCCGATGAAGTTGGAAGCGGGCATGATGAGGCCGGAGAGGAACTGGGCGCGGAAGGACGCGTCGTAGAGACCGGCGTTCTCCTTCTCGAACTGCTCCTGCACCTCGCGCTGCCTGCCGAAGACCTTCACGAGCGCGTGGCCCGTGTACGCCTCCTCGATGGCCGAGTTGAGGGTGCCCGTGCGGCGCCACTGGAGCGTGAACTGCTTTCCGCTCCGCGCCATGACGAGGATCGCCACGACCATGGTCAGTGGGATGCTGAGCAGCGCCACGCCCGTCAGGACCGGTGAGATCGTGAACATCATGACGAGCATGAAGACGACGGAGAGGAGCGACGTGACGAACTGGCTCAGAGTCTGCTGGAGGCTCTGCGACACGTTGTCGATGTCGTTGGTGACGCGGCTGAGGAGCTCGCCACGCGGCTGGGCGTCGAAGTAGCGCAACGGCAGCCGGTTGAGCTTCTCCTCCACCGAACGGCGCAGGCCGTAGACGGTGGCGTTGACCACGTCGTTGAGCAGGTAGCCCTGCACGAACTGGAGCAGGGACGCGAGCAGGTAGATGCCCATGACGAGCAGGAGGACCTGGCTCACGGCCTGGAAGTCGACACCCACGCCGGGGACCAAGTCGATGCCGCTCAGCATGTCGGCGATCTGCCCCTGCCCGGCCGCCCGGGCACCCGCGATGGCCTGTTCCTTGGTCATGCCCACCGGGAACATCTTGCCGATGACGCCGCCGAAGATCAGGTCGGTGGCGCGCCCCAGGATGCGCGGGCCGACGGACGACAGCGCTACGGAGATGACGGCCGCGACGAGCAGCAGCGCGACCTTGGCCTTGTGCGGTGCGAGCTGCTTCAGCAGCCGGCGCACGGATGGCCCGAAGTTGCTCGCCTTCTGCCCCACGGCGCGGCCGCCGAACATCATGCCGCCGGCACGAACGCGTTCCGTGGCCTTCATGGTCTTCGGTTGCTTGGAAGCCCCACGGTCGAGCTGCGCCCCACCGGCACCCTGAAGGCCCTGGGCGCCCTTACCCTCCGCGGCGCCGGGCGCGGTGATCCGCTCCACTCCAGAGTCGCTCTTCTTCGGCGCCTTGCCTCGCTCGTGCGTCATGCCGCCACCTGTTCCTGGGACGCGACTATCTCGCGGTAGGTCTCGGACGTGGCGAGCAGCTCGGCGTGGCTACCCATGCCGACCACGCGCCCGTCCTCGAGGACGACGATGCGGTCGGCGTTCTGGATGGTCGCCACGCGCTGCGCCACGATCAGCACGGCGGCGGCGCGGGTCGCCGGTTCGAGCGCCCGCCTGAGGCGCGCGTCGGTCGCAACATCAAGGGCCGAGAACGAGTCGTCGAAGACGTAGACGACGGGCTGGCGCACGAGCGCGCGGGCGATGGCGAGGCGTTGGCGCTGGCCGCCGGAGACGTTGGTGCCGCCCTGCGCGATCGGCGACTCCAGGCCCTCGGGCATGGCGCTCACGAAGTCCTTGGCCTGCGCCACCTCCAGAGCGCGCCACAGGTCCGCGTCGGTGGCGTCCGGGTCACCGTAGCGCAGGTTGCTCGCCACGGTACCCGTGAACAGGTAGGCCTTCTGCGGCACGAGCCCGATGCGCTCCCAGAGGGCCTCGGGGGCGTAGTCGCGCACGTCGATGCCGTCGACGAGGACGGCGCCGGCCATGGCGTCGAAGAGGCGGGGCACGAGGTTGACGAGCGTCGTCTTGCCGGCGCCCGTCGAGCCCACGACGGCGACCGTCTCACCCGGACCGACCTTGAAGCTGACGTCCGCCAGCACGGGGTGCGTGGCGCCGGGGTAGCTGAAGGTCACGTTCCTGAACTCGAGGCTGCCGAGGCGGGCGGCGGGGGCGGCGACCGGCTTGGCGGTCGGCACGACGCTCGGCTCCGTGTCGAGCACCTCGCCGATGCGGCCGGCGGAGACCGTCGCGCGCGGCAGGAGCATCATGAGCATGGTGGACATCAGCATGGCGATGAGGATCTGCATCAGGTAGCTGAGGTAGGCGGTCATCGAGCCGATCTGCATGTGCCCGGCGTCCACGCGGATGCCCCCGAACCACAGGACGGCGATGGTGGAGGCGTTGAGGACGAGCATGACGAGCGGGAAGAGGGCCGACATCCAGCGCCCCACGTAGAGGGCGACGTCCGTCAGCTCCCGGTTGGCCTCGGCGAAGCGCCGCTCCTCGAACGGCTCGCGCACGAACGCGCGCACGACGCGGATGCCGCTGATCTGCTCGCGCAAGACCTGGTTGACACGGTCGATGCGCTTCTGCATCTTCCGGAAGCCGGGCACCATCGCCATGAGGATCACGCCGACGGACCCCGCCAGCACGGGCACGGCCACGGCGACGAGCCAGGAGAGGCCGACGTCCTCGCGGATGGCCATGATGATGCCGCCGACCATCATGATCGGCGTCGTCACGAGCATGGAGAAGGCCATGAACACGAGCGTCTGCACCTGCATCACGTCGTTGGTAGTGCGGGTGAGGAGCGACGGCGCCCCGAACCGGCTCACCTCGCGCGCGGAGAAGTCGCCGACGTGCGCGAACACCCCGGAGCGCATGTCGCGCCCGAACGCCATAGCCGTCCTGGCCGCGAAGTAGACGGCCACGACGGTGGCGAGCACCTGCAGGAGCGAGACGCCGAGCATGAACGCGCCCTGCCTGAGGATGTAGTTCGTGTCGCCGAGGACGACGCCCTTGTCGATGATGTCGGCGTTGATGCTCGGCAGGAGGAGCGTGCAGATGGTGGCGACGAACTGCAGGGCGACGATGACCCAGACCGTTCCCCAGTACGGCTTCATGAAGCGTGCTACGAGCTTGAGCAACATCTGTGGGTCACCTTTCGTCTTGGCGCTTGAGTGCGCCGTTGAGGCAGAAGTCGACGAGTTCCTTCGGGTTGAGCGTGGGCTCGCCTTCCGCTTGGGGCATGCGGCTCGCGAGCAGGAGCGTCACGTACAACTGGGCGAGGCGGGAAGGGCTCTCCCTGAGTTCGGCGGCGTGCGGGGCAAGGAGTTCCGTGACCTGGGCTATCGCCGCCGTCACCCAGCCTTGCATCAGCCCTGGCGGCCCCGAACGATCGAAGTGGTCCCCACGTGAGTCGAGGCCGGTGGGGGGCCCGCGGCGTCCTCCGTCCGAGCCGGAGCCGCGCCGGCCTAGGTCTGCGCTGGTACCGGGGCGGCCTATGCCCGCGCCGGAGCCGCGGGGGGTCTCCTCGGTCGGTGGCGGCATGGGCGGGGCGCCTGGCATCACACGGCGCATGGCTACGAACAACGCGTGGAACTCCTCCACGCGCGGGATGATCACCTTCCACACCCCGAGCAGCTTGGCCTCGATGGTCGGCAGGGTCGCCAGGCCAGCGAGCCGCGCGCGCAGGGGCTCCGGGTCGAGCCGGCCCTGGATGGCGGCGAGCATGAGCGAGCGCTTGTCGTCGAAGACGCTGAAGAGCGTCCCCTCCGCCACGCCGGCGGCCTGGGCGAGTTCGCGCGTGGTCACGGCCCCGCCTCGCGCCGCCAGCAGGGGTGCCACGGCCTCGATGATCTTGGCGCGTCGCGCCGCACGGTCCAGCGGGGGTGCTCTGCGGGGTCTGGTCACCGCAG
>CAUJFI010000115.1 GCA_963170125.1 Deinococcota bacterium
TGATCCTCCTCGACACGGACAACGGCCCGGAGGGCACGACCCAGGACGGCAACGAGTGGCTCTACTCGGCGGCCGGGCTAGCGGCCGCCCGGGCGGCCCTCGCGCCGCGGGGCGTCCTCGCCGTGTGGTCGTCCTTCCAGAGCCCCGCCTTCGCGAAACGCCTCGCGCGCACCGGGTTCCAGGTGACGGAGAAGTCCGTCCGCTCGCGCGGTAACAGGGGCGAGCGGCACGTGGTGTGGTTGGCGGGCAGAGCCTGAGGAGCGGTCCCGGTCCACCGGGACGCCCGGCGGCGCATACCCCGAGCCGAGGCCTGTGTCGGTCCGCGTCCTGGTCGCCCGGGTTCCGGTACCAACCCAGCGCCTAACCGAGCGCTCGCCGCCAGCCCTCGGCCGCGGCGGACCAGGCGGCCTGCGCCCGCTCGAGCGGCATCTCGCCTTCCACCACGCACCGCACGCTGTCGTCGCCCGTCAAGGCGTCGACGAGGTGGCCGGTGACGGGCTCGTGCCAAGGCTCCCCGGCGCCGGGCAGCTTGCTCCACGGCTTGTCGGCGGCCAGCACCCAGCTGAACTCCTCCGGGTGCGCCTCGCGCACGTGCCGCAGGATCCGGACGAGCGCCGCGAGCGGGTGGAGGGCCGTGCCGTCCTCGACGAGCAGGTGCACGCCGTGGCACGTCGCGCCGGCGTGCGTGTCGGAGCGCGGCACGTAGCTCACCGGGCGGAAGCGCAGGCCGGGCACGCCCAACTCGGTCAGGGCGCCGGCCAGCTCGTAGCCGTCCAGCCACGGCGCCCCGAGGAGCTGGAACGGGAGCGTGGTGCCGCGGCCCTCGTTCAGGTTCGTGCCCTCCAGGAGCACGAGGCCCGGGTAGAGCGCGACCGCCTCCGGCGTCGGGAGCCCGGGCGAGGGCGGCACGAACGGCAGCGGCATGGCGCCGGGCAGGGCGGGGGCGGACGACCCGGGCCCCCACCCGGTCGCCGGCGCCACGACGAGATCGGCGCCGACACCCCGCGTGCCCCACGCCACGGCCGCCCCCATGCTCAGGCCATGCTGGAACGGCAGGTCGAGGTAGCCGATGAACGAACGCCTGGCGGGTTCCAACATGGGCCCGTCCACCCGCGAGCCGAGGGGGTTCGGGCGGTCGCACAGCACCACCCGCCTGCCGGCCTCGGCGGCGGCCTCGCACACGAGCGCGGCCGTGGTCGGGTAGGTGTAGCAGCGCACGCCGACGTCCTGTAGGTCGATGACCACCGCGTCGACGGCGGCGAGGGCCGCGGGCGTCGGCCGGCGGCGCGGCCCATACAGGCTCTGCAGCGCCAGTCCCGTTCGGGGGTCGCGCCGGTCGCCGATCGGGGTGGCGTCGTCCTCGTAGCCGCTGAAGCCATGCTCCGGCGTGAGGAGCGAGACGAGCTCCACGCCCGGTGCGCGCCACACGGCCTCGAGCGTCGGCACACCCGCGCTCGTCAGGGAGGCCTGGTTCGTGAGGAGCGCTACCCGTCGGCCCGTCGCCAGGTAGCGCTCCGGCTCGGCCAGGAACGCGTCGATGCCAAGGCGAGCGGAGCGGTTCGCCCGCGCCCGGCCCGCCTCACCCACCCTCTGAGTCGGGCGACGCGCCGCTGCGCCCTCCACGCGCGCCGCGCCGCTCCTCCGCGCGCCCCCGCTCACCCTTTCACGGCCCCGGCCGTGAGGCCGGCGATGAACTGCCTGGACATGATCAGGTAGACGACGAGGAGCGGCAGGCTTGCGAGCACCATGCCGCTGAAGACTAGGCTCCAGTCGATGAGGTGCTGACCGAAGAAGACCTGCATGCCCAACGGGATGGTCTTCCACCTGTCCGTCGTGAGGAAGAGGAGCGGGAAGAAGAAGTCGTTCCACCACGGCACCACGTTCACGATGACGACGGTGGCGAGGCCCGGCCGCACGAGGGGGAGCATGATCCGGACGAACGTCTGCCCTTCGGAGCAGCCGTCGATGCGGGCGGCGTCCTCGAGCTCGCGGGGTAGGTTGCGGAAGAACACGGACAGCAGGAACACGCTCATGGGCATGCCCGAGGCCGTGTACGTGAGGATCAGCGCGAAGGGCGAGTCCAACAGGCCGAGGTCGCGCATGAGCAGGTAGAGGGGCAGGATGCCGAGGCGGATGGGGATCATGATGCCTGCCAGGAAGAACACGAACAGGACGGTCTTGAGCCTGAAGGTGTAACGCGCGAGCGCGTACGCGGCGGGCGCGGCCGTGGCGAGGAGCAGCAGGGCGGAGGCGCCGGTGATGATGACGCTGTTGCGCAAGTAAAGGCCGAAGCGCGCCCGCTCCCAGACGTTCTGGAAGCCCTTCCAGGAGAACGCCTCCGGTAGGCCGAACGGGTTGCGGAAGATCTCGGGCGTCGTCTTGAAGGCCGTGAGGACCATCAGGATCACCGGGTAGAGGAAGACGAGCGCGAGCAGAGCGAGGAACAGGTAGATGAACGTGGTGGGAACGGCGCGGCTCCGCATGTCAGAGCTCCGCCTGCCTGCGGCCCATGAAGCGCACGCCGAGCACCGAGACGGCACCGATGATCACGAGCATGAACACGCCGATGGCGGCCGCGAGCCCGATCTGCCCCGGCTCGCCGCCGGTGGTCGGGTCCCCGAAAGCCGTCCGGTAGAAGAACGTGGCGAGGAGGTCGGTCGCGTACGCCGGCGAGCCGGACGCGCCCTGCATGACGAACACGAGCTCGAAGGCGTTGAAGTCCCAGATGAACGTGAGGATCGTCAGCATGGCCACCGACGGGAGCAGCAACGGCCACGTGACGTGCCGGAAGTTCTGCCAGGCGTTGGCGCCGTCGACGACCGCCGCCTCGGTGAACTCCCGCGGGATGGCCTGGACGGCCGCCAGGAGCACGAGTATGGGGAACCCGAGCCACGCCCAGCCGTTCACGAGGACCACAGCCGTCAGGGCCGTGGAGCTCTGCCCGAGCCACGGCTGGACCGCGTCGGCGAGCCCCAGGCGCTTGAGCCCCTGGGCGAGAGCGCCCCAGGTGGGGTTGAGGAGCATGCGCCAGAGGAAGCCGACGACGACGAGCGAGAGCGTGTGAGGCAGGAAATATACGGCCTGGAAGGCGGCGAAGCCGCGCGCCTTGCGAGCGAGCAGCACCGCGACGAAGAGGCCGAGCGTCGTCTGGATGACGAAGGTGACGATGAAAAAGAAAGCGTTGTGCGAGAGCGCGGAGAAGAAGCGCTCGTTGTACGGCCAGCGCGTGAGCACCGTGACGAAGTTCTTGAGACCGGCGAAGCCGCGCCTCACGAAGCCGTCCCACTCGAACATGCTGTACGTGAGCGACGAGAGGAGCGGGTAGGCCATGAACAGGCCGTAGATGACGACGGCCGGCGCCAGGAACATGACCAGGTGACCGTTCTTGGACCACCAGCTGCGCTTGGTGTGCATCCTCGCCTCCTATCGCGGGTTCCGACGGCCTCACGCTAAGGCTGGGGCGCCGCTAGGCTAGCGGCGCCCCAGGGTGTAACGGAGGTCAGTGGTTCACTGGAACGC
>CAUJFI010000116.1 GCA_963170125.1 Deinococcota bacterium
GCACGCACGATCGGCTCCGTCGCAGCGACGTCCTCGAGGTCGCGCGCGATAGCGGTCACCCCGATCAGGCTGGCGTGCGCCTCGGAGAGGTCCGTCGCGCGCTCGACGTAGAGCGAGCTCGGCGTGTACAGCTCGAGCACGACCCCGCGCTGACGCGAGATCTCGATGATCCGGCGGAGGGCCTCGTCCTTGAGCGCCACGGCCTTGACCGTCCTGCCGTCGGGGTACCCGACGTACGCGCCGTTCTGGAACACGTGCGGGTTGTCGGGCCCCAAACGCTGAGCGATGCGCTGCGCGACGCCGAAACCGGGCCTGCCCGTGCAGACCGCGAGCTTCACGCCGGCTTCCCTGGCCTTGGCGACCGCCTCCCACACGCACTCCTGCACCAGCCCGGAGGCGCCGACGATGGTGCCGTCCAGGTCGAGCACGACTAGCGGTATCACGCCTCCGCGGCTCCCACGACCGCGAGGCCGAGCTCGCGGAGCTGGCGTTCGTCGATGGTGGACGGGGCGCCCGTGAGCGGGTCGGCCCCGCGCTGGTTCTTCGGGAAGGCGATCGTGTCGCGGATGCTGGCGACCCCCGCCAGGAGCATGACGAGGCGGTCGAGCCCCCAGGCGATGCCGCCGTGGGGCGGTGCGCCGTGCGCCAACGCCTCCAAGAAGAAGCCGAAGCGCCGCTCCGCCTCCTCCTGCGTGAAACCGAGTGCCTTGAACATGCGCTCCTGCACGTCGAGCCTGTGGATGCGCAGGCTGCCGCCGCCGACCTCGGAGCCGTTGAGGACGAGGTCGTACGCGTGCGCGAGGACGCTGCCCGGGTCGGACTCCATGCGCGCCACGTCCGCCTCGCGCGGCCGCGTGAACGGGTGGTGCATGTAGGTCCAGGCGCCGGTCTCCTCGTCCTGCTCCAGGAGGGGGAAGTCGACGACCCAGAGGAACGCGAGCTCGGCCTGCGGCACCTGGACGCCGAGGACCTCGGGGAGGCGCAGGCGCACCGCGCCGAGCGCCGTGCACGCGCGCTTCCAGACGTCGGCCACGAGCAGGAGCGTGTCGCCCTCAGCGCTCGCGATCTCCTGGAGCGCCGCCGTCTCCTCGGGTGAGAGGAACTTGGCCACGGGACCGCCGAGACCGTCCGCGGTGCGCTTGAGCCACGCCAGACCCTTCGCGCCGTGGCGCTTCGCCGTCTCCTCGAGCTCCGCGAGCGCCTTGCGGCTCAGCGGCTCGGCTTGCGCGGCGGGCACGAGGAGCGCCTTGATCGCGCCGTCCGGCTCGGCGGCGGCCGCGAAACCGCGGAACGCGCTGTTGCGGAGCGCCGCGGTCACGTCGAGGAGCTCGAAGCCGAACCGTACGTCCGGCTTGTCGGAGCCGTAGCGGTCCATGGCGTCGCGGTACGTGAGCCGCGGGAAGGGCATGGGCACGCTCTTGCCCGTGGCGGCGCGGACGACGTGCGCCATGAGCCCCTCGTTCAGGCTCAGGATGTCCTCCTCCTCGACGAACGACAGCTCCATGTCGAGCTGCGTGAAGTCGGGTTGGCGGTCGGCGCGCAGGTCCTCGTCGCGGAAACACCTGGCGATCTGGAAGTAGCGGTCGACGCCGGCGATCATGAGGAGCTGCTTGAAGAGCTGTGGCGACTGCGGCAGCGCGTAGAAGGCTCCGGCCTTCTGCCTGGCCGGCACGACGTAGTCGCGGGCGCCCTCCGGGGTGGAGAGCGTGAGGAGCGGCGTCTCGACCTGCACGAACCCCCTGGCGCTCAGGTACTCCCAGATCGCCTGCGTGACGCGGTGCCTGAGGAGCAGGGGCGCGAGGGCGCCCGGCCGGCGCAGGTCGAGGTAGCGGTACTTGAGCCTGAGCTCCTCGTTGACGTCGCCCGCGCCCGCCGCCGCGTCGATGACGAAGGGCGGCGTGCGCGCGGGCGCCACCACGCTGAGCGAGGCGGCTACGACCTCGACCGCTCCCGTGGCGAGGCGGTCGTTCCGTTGCGACTCCGGGCGCTCGCGCACCAGCCCGCTCACCTCGACGACGTACTCGTTGCGCACGCCGTCGGCCGCGGCGAAGGCTGCCGCGTCGTCGGGCTCCACCACGACCTGCGTCAGGCCGTAGCGGTCGCGGAGGTCGAGGAACACGAGGCCGCCGAGGTCGCGGCGCCGGTTCACCCACCCCTGTAGCGTCACGGTGGCGCCGGCGTCGGAAGCTCGCAGGTCTCCGCAAGTGTGGGTTCTCTTCATGTCGGTTGCCTCTCAGGCGTCATGCGACAGGCGCTCCTCGAGCGCCGCCGCCAGGTCCGCTTCAGCTACCTCGAGCTGCGCGCCGCTCGCGAGGTCCTTGAGCTGCCAGGCGCGGCGCTGGCGCTCTTCGGCGCCGCGAACCGCGGCGAACCGGGCCCTGCTCCTGTCGGCGTCGCGCAGGCCCTTGCCGGGGTTGCGTCGCTGGTACGCGAACTCGACCCACCTGCCCGCTCGTCGCAACGACATGGCCAGCGCCGCGGCCTCATCGACCGCGGCGTCGTCGAGCGGCACGAAGAAGAGGTCCGGGCGCGGCGCCACGCCCGCCTCACGGTCTGGCTCCTGCGCCAGTGCGTCCAGGACGCGCTCGACGCCGAACGCCCAGCCCGTCGCGGGGAGGGCGGGCCCGCCGAGCATCTCGATGAGGCCGTCGTAGCGGCCGCCGCCACCGAGGGCGGACTGCGCGCCGATGCCCTCGTAGTGCGCCTCGAAGGCCGTACGCCTGTAGTAGTCGAGGCCGCGCACGATCGCCGGCTCGAGGTCGAACGGTACGCCCCACGAGGTCAAGTACTCCTCGACCTTCGCGAGGTGGGCGCGCGCTTCAGGACCGAGCCGGTCGAGGGG
>CAUJFI010000117.1 GCA_963170125.1 Deinococcota bacterium
GGCGGGCCTCGACGTGCTCGTGCTCGAGGAGGGCGCGTTCCACCGCACGAGCGAGTACGGCGCCAACGCCACCGCCATGTTCTCGGCGCTCATGCGCGACGGCGGGGCCACCGCCACGATCGGCCGCGCGCCCGTGCCCTACATGGAGGGGCGCTGCGTCGGCGGCTCCACCGTCATCAACGGCGGCATGTGCTGGCGCACGCCCGAGGACGTCCTCGACCACTGGGCGGGCGCCATGGGCCTGCCCGACCTCGCCCCCGCGGCGCTCGACCCGCTCTTCGACGAGGTCGAGGCGACCATCAATGCCCGCTACCAGGACCCGGGCAGCGAGGGTGGCAACAACGAGGTCTTCCGGCGCGGCGCCGAGAAGCTCGGCTGGAAGTACCAGCGCAACAAGCGCAACCAGATCCACTGCGTCGGCAGCAACGAGTGCGTCACCGGCTGCCCCAGCGGCGCCAAGCAGAGCACCGTCTACTCGTGGCTCCCGCGTGTCTTCGCCCGCGGCGGCCGCCTCATGACCCACTGCAAGGTCACGAAGGTGCTCGTCGAGCGCGGCCGCGCCGTCGGCCTGGCCGGCACGCTGGACGACCCCCACCGCAGGCGGAAGTTCGTCGTCCGGGCGAAGGCGGTCGTGCTCGCGGGCGGCGCCGTGCAGACGCCGCTGCTGATGTTGCGCAACAAGATCGCGCCGAAGAACGAGCACGTCGGGCGGCACTTCACCATCCACCCGAACATCAAGGTGGCCGCGCTCTTCGAGGACCGCGTCGAGAGCATGCGCGGCGTGCACCAGGCCTATCAGTGCACGGAGTTCAAGAAGCGCGGCATCCTGCTCGCCCCCGGCGGCATCCCGCTCATGTTCACCGCCGTCGCCTTCAGCGACTTCGGCCGGCGCCTCGCCGAGCGCATGCGCGACTACCACCACATCGCGACCGGCGGCGTGCTCGTCGACGACTTCTCGAGCGGCCGCATCATGGCGCCGCTCGGCATTCCGCTCGTGAAGTACGACGTCACCGACATCGACCAGGAGAAGTTCGTCGAGGCGGCGGGCCTCCTCGCGACCCTGTACTTCGCGGCCGGCGCGAAGGAGGTCTACCTCCCGTTCCACGGCTATCCGGTGCTGAAGTCGGTCGACGACGTGAAGAAGCTCCACGACCACATGCCGCGCGTCGAGGACACCGAGTACTTCACCGCCCACCTCATGGGGTCGTGCCGCATGCACGGCGACCCGCGCCAGGGCGTGGTGGGCCCCGACGGCCAGTGCTGGGACCTCCCCGGCCTGTACCTCGCCGACGCCAGCGTCATGCCGGGCACCATCGGCGTGAACCCGCAGGTCACCATCATGGCCCTCGCCCGCCTCATCGCCCTCCGCCTCGCCGACAAGCTGCAGCGCCGCGCCGCGGCCTGACCGCGCCGCCGCGCCCGCGGGTCGCGCGAGTAAGTTGCCTTTCCCGACCGGGTGAGTGCTGCTATTCTCCGTCCCGCATCGCGAAGGAATGCAGCGGATGACGACGGGGACGACGTGGAGCCGGGCCTGGCGGGAGCGCCTTCTCGGGCGCATGCCGGGACCGCTGGCCGAAGAGATCGACATCTTCGAGACCCAGATGGAGCTGCGCCGCCAGGGGCGCATCGACGAGAAGCTGTTCGCCGAGTCGCGGCTGCGCCGCGGCATCTACGGCCAGCGCTACGACAACGGGCAGCGCCACGACGGCGTCCGCACGCAGACGCTGAGCTTCCCGTGCGGCGAGCTCACGAAGGGCACCCAGACCGTCTGGGACGCCCCGGGCATGATGCGCATCAAGCTGCCGCTCGGCCGGGTCAGCGCCGAGCAGATCGAGCTCATGGCCGACCTCGCCGAGGAGTACGCCGACTCGATCCTGCACGTGACGACACGGCAGGACATCCAGCTGCACTTCGTCCACATCGAGGACACCCCGGCGCTGATGCGCCGCCTCGCCGCCGTGGGCATCACGACCCGCGAGGCCTGCGGCAACAGCGTCCGCAACGTCACCACCTGCCAGTTCGCCGGCGTCTGCGGCGGCGCGCCGTTCGACCCCACGCCGTACGCGCACGCGCTGACGTACTTCCTGCTCGGCCACAAGGACACGCAGGACTTCGGCCGCAAGCTCAAGGTCGCGTTCTCGGGCTGCCGCGACGAGGCGTGCGGCCTGCTCAACATCCACGACCTCGGCCTGCTCACGGTGGTCCGGGACGGGCGCCGCGGCTTCGAGGTCTACGTGGGCGGCGGCCTCGGCTCGGTGCCGCGCCCGGCGCTCCTGCTCACCGACTTCTGCACCGAGCAGGAGCTGCTGCCGCTCTCGCAGGCGATCTGCCGCGTCTTCGCCCGCCACGGCGAGAAGGCGAAGCGCAACAAGGCGCGCCTCAAGTTCCTCGTCGAGAAGCTCGGCATCGACGAGTTCCGCCGCCTCGTCTTCGAGGAGCGCGCCGTGCTCCCGCCCGAGGACCGCTGGACGTCGTACCTCGGCGACCTCGGCGCGTTCGACGAGGCGCCGCTGCGCCCGGCCTCGACGCTCGAGGGCGACCACGGTCCGGTGTTCGCCGCGTGGCGCGCCACCAACGTGCGCCCGCAGGCCCAGCCCGGCTACGTGACGGCCACGGTGCGCCTGCCGCTCGGCGACATGACGTCGTGGCAGGCCCGCGGCCTGGCGGATCTCGCGCGCCGGTTCACCGGCGACCACATCCGCCTCACCATCGAGCAGAACGTCGTCTTCCGCTGGGTGGCCGAGGGCGACCTGCCCGCCTTCCACCAGGGCCTCGAGGCCCTCGGCGTCGCCGACGCCGGCGCCG
>CAUJFI010000118.1 GCA_963170125.1 Deinococcota bacterium
GGAAGGGGTGGGGGTGCCGGACGCCGTGCGCTTCGCCTCGGCGGCCGCGGCCCTCAAGTGCCGCGCCCCCGGCGGCAGGACGGGCATACCGAGCCGGACCGAGGTCGAGGCGCTGATCGCCGGCCGCGCGCCGGGCGAAGGGAACGGGAGAACATGACCAAGAGCAAGGTCGGACTCGTGTCCGTGGGCGTGCCGTGGTTCGACGTCGCCCGCGCCGACGAGATGGTCGGCGCCACCCGCGCGGCGCTGGCGCGGGAGTTCGCCGTCGTCGGGCCCGAGCGGACCGTCACGGACGGCGCGGAGCTCACCAGCGCGCTCGCCGCCATGCGGCAGGCCGACGTGAGCGCGGCCGTGTTCCAGCTCGGGACCTTCCCGGACGGCAACACGCCCGCCCAGGTAGCCGAGACCCTCGGCGTGCCCGTCGTGCTGAGCGGCTTCCCCGAGCCCCTCACGGACGGCCGCGTGCCGAACAACAGCCTGTGCGGCCTCAACATGGCTACTTACACGCTGACGGAGCTCGGGCACCGTTACTCGCACGTCTTCGGCGACCCCCGCGAAGCGCGCGCCGCCGCGCGGCTCGTGCAGCACGCCCGCGCGGCCGCCACGTTGCAGGGCCTGCGCGGCAGCGTCGTGGGTCTCATCGGTTACCGCGCGCCGGGCTTCTACCCGGCGACGTTCGACGAGCTCCTGCTGCGGCGCACGTTCGGCGTGCGGGTGGAGCACCTGGGCATCCAGGAGGTCACGGACCGGGTGAGGGCAGGGTCGTTCAAGGCGCCGCCCGTCGCCGGGTTCCCCACCATCGAGGGGGGCGAGCTCGGGCCGGAGGCCGTCAGGTGGCTGGGGAAGTACTACGGCGCGCTGGCCGACGCCGTCGCGGCCAGCGGGCTGGGGACCGTGGCCATCAAGGACTGGCCGGAGATGGCGCCGTTCGTGCCCGAGATACCGGCCGGCATCTGGCCCGCCCTGAGCTGGCTGCAGGACGACGGCGTGAACGTGGCGCCCGAGGGCGACGTCAACGGCGCCGTGACCATGGAGCTCCTCGCGCGTCTCACGGGCGGCGGGACGCCGTTCTTCGCCGACATCAGCGCGTTCGACGAGGACGCCTCCACGCTCGTCCTCTGGCATTACGGCGGCGGCACCAGGCTGGCGCGCTCCCCGAGCGAGGTCCGGTTCGGCGCCGACGGGCGCGAGCTCGAGTTCTCCCTCAAGCCGGGGGCGGGTGTCCTGGCGCGCCTAGGCTACAGCCGAGGGGCCTACCGGCTACTGCTCATCGAGGTCGAGGTCCTCGGCGAGCGCCTGACCCTGCGGCGCGCCGCGGGTCGCGTGAGGACCACGCGCACGCACGCCGCCGCCGTGGTGGAGGAGCTGCTCGGCGGCGGCTGGGAGCACCACGTGTCGTTCGTGCACGGCGAGGTGGCCGAGGCGCTCGTCGCGTTCGCGAAGCAGGCGGGGTTGCCCATCACGCGGCTGTAGCGGCCGTCACTTTGGTACGGCCCTGGCGGATGCGCGCTGGGGCGGCGTGGCGAGGGCGCAGCCGCCGCTCACTGGCTGCACGCCCGGCACGGCGCAACCGCCCGGGCTACGGGCACCTCGCGTTCGAGGTGGCGTCCGTGGCTGGCGCGAGGGAGCAGATCCTGGCGGCGGGCGGGTCGCCCGTCGGCGAGATCGTCACGCTGGCGCGCGGCAACGGCGCGAAGGTCACGTGGTGTTACGTGACCGACCCCGAGGGGAACATCATCGAGCTGCAGCCTTGGAGCTAGGGCTACGCTCCATTTCTAGAGTAGGCTAGGTCTAATAAAGGAGGTCGGCGATGGCTGGCACCGTGTTCGTTCCTACCCGCTCGGCGCCCCCCGTGCTTGGCGTGCGCACCCTCGGCCTCCAGGCCGCCAACGAGTTCGAGGTCGCGGCCCGCATCAAGGTAGGGCTGCCAAGCTCAGCCGTTCACGCTCTGGCCAGGGAGCTCGACCGCCCGAGTAAGTACGTTCTGGAGGTCACCGGCATCCCGGAGAGCACCTTCCATAACCACCAGAAGGCGCGCAAACCGCTCTCGGCCGACGCGTCGAGCCGGGTGTACCAGGTGGCCAGGGCGGTGGAGGCGGCCGAAGAGTACTTCGACGGTGACAAGGACGCGGCGCAACGCTGGCTCACCCACCCGAAGGTCGCCCTTGGCGGTGAGGTCCCTCTCGAGTTCGCCGCTACCCCACAAGGTAGCGACTACGTCGTCAAGCTCCTGAGCCGCATGGCGCACGGGGTCATAAGCTGAGCCGCACGACCTACAGGATCAGCAAGGCGAAGTACCGGGACGGCACCATGATGGGCGTCGGAGCGCGCCGCTACGGCGGGCGTTGGAACTCGCCTGGTCACGACGCGATCTACACCAGCGGCAACCTCATTCTCGCGATGCTCGAGGTGCTCGTGCATGTCGACGACGCGGAGGCGTTCGGAAGGATCCCGTACGTCTTCCAAGCGGTGAGCTTCGCGGACATCGCCGTCGCCACCCTGGCATCGGCCGACCTTCCCGCGAACTGGAACGCACGACCTGAGGCCGGCGCCACACAGGTCGCAGGCGACGAGTGGCTCGAGAGCCTCATCACGCCGGTGCTCGCGGTCCCAAGCGTCATCATCCCGCCCGAGCTCCGGTACGATCCCGCCTACCTCAACTACGTCATCAACCCCAAGCACCCTGACTTCGCGACCCGGGTCGTGCCAGGATCCATCCACGATCTTGTGTGGGATCCACGGTTCCTGGTTCGGGCATCCGAGCCGCGATCAGGGCAGTGAAACGAGTAGGGTCGTGCTGGAGATCACGTAGGACGCCATGGAGGCGGCTCATGGTCGGGAGGCTTAGGGTCTATGGAGCGGATCGAGGAGTACTACCCCCACGCGCTGCTGCAACGGTTCGGTGACACCGTCGCGGCAGCTGGGAAGCAGGCCGTGGCGGCGGTGGAAGACGTGATCGGAAGGCTCGATGCGCTCGACCCCGAGATGCTGGACACCCCGGTGGCCCCTGGTAAGTGGACCGCACTGGAGGTGGTCGATCACTTGCAGCGCGTCACCGAGCTGTACGTGCATGGCTTGGCGCGGGTGCGGCGCGGTCAAGAACCGTTCAGGACGGAGAAGGGTTTCATCGCCGAAGACGGCGGTCTAGTGGTGAACCTCCCGGAAGTGGAGCCCGGCGACGGCCTGACGTTGGAAGGGGTGACCGTGACCCTCAGGCGGTCGACGCTGAGGCTGATCGAGGCGGCCGCTGCCGCCGAAGCGGAAGGCCTCAAGGACGCGGTCGTCAACATGAACCCGTTCTTCGGCGAGCTGACGCCACTCGGTAGCGTGCAGATGGCGGCGCTGCACGCTCGACATCACATCAGACGGCACCTGGCGCGCGCCTCGTGACGGTTCGAGTGGGCCGGCGGCAGTTGGTGCGCACCCTGCACCCCTACAGAACGTTGACACTCCGTCGAAGGTGTCGGTACACTTACCGTCGCCCCGTTAGCCGGGTGGCTGTTTCGCATGAGGCTATGGGCAGCAAGACCTTCCTCGTGGGGCTGTGGCGCAGTTGGGAGCGCGTCTGAATGGCATTCAGAAGGTCAGGGGTTCGAATCCCCTCAGCTCCACCAGTGTGATGACGCGAGACATCGCTCATAAGATGTCTCGCGTCATCTGTCATAGCGGGTTCGCGGCGCCGTCAGCCCAGTGTGTCCAGCACCCTGCTGATCTCGTCCCACAGCACCTCGGTAGGCTCGCAGCCCACGGGTAGCCGCACGTAGCCTTCCGGGACAGCGTCGCCCGGCGGGGCCGCCGCTCGGCCGAGCTATGCGTGCTGCCGAAGCTCGTGGCCGGCACGATCGGGCTCGTGCCGTCGATGAAACGCTTGGCCGCGTTCGCGTCGGTGAACGTCAGCCCGATGATCGTTCCGAAACTCGTCATCTGCCGCTTCGCGACCTCGTGGCCAGGTGTGAAACCAGGCCCGGGAAAGTGACGGACCTGGTCGCGGGGTGCTGCGAGAACCGCTCGACCAGGACGCGGGTCGTGTTGTAGCCCTGGCTCGGTAACAGGATGCGGTCACCTGCTTCGAGGTGCGTTATGCACACCGCGGCGATGGCGGCCATCCCCGGCGGGAAGACCGTGACTTCCGCGTCTTCTAGGACAGGGAGTGCGCGCCGTCCAGGGCCTCCCAGGCGGGGTTGCTCCACGGACCATACTGGTGCTCGGCGCTAGGCATACCGGAGAGGAAGTCGATGCTGGCGAGCGCCAGCGGCGCGGGCGTCCGATATGGGAGAGAGGCACGGTGCGGAGCCGGGAGACGCGGCTCTCGATCACGGTGTCCACTGGCGTTTCTCCTTAGCGAGTCACCAAGGCGAAGACGAGGTGCGACGAGAAGCTCGAGCCTGGAGGCGACGCCTATGACGAAGATTCTGACTGCAAGCGCGAGGCCCCCAACAACTCACCGAGCTCCGCGAACGTTGCCTCCACATCGTCCACCGGACACGTGCGCCCGAGGACCTGCCTGAGCGTCATGTGGTTGAGCGCCGCGCTGTGGCAGCGCTGCAGCGGGTCGACGCCGTGACGCCGCAAGACCGAGCGCGCCTCGGGGACCTCGGCCAGGAGTCGGCCCATCTTCATCGAGGTCAGGTCCGTGGTCACGAAAGCAGGGTCGCACTGCCGAGGGCGGGGTGCCAGGACCTCGGTCAAGCCGGCTGCAGCTCAGCCGCTCTAGGACAGATAGCTGCTGTGAGCGTTGATGGCCGACACCCGGCTTAGATGCACGTAAAGTTCGCGGGAACCGGCGGGGAAGTAGCCCTTGGGGCTGCCCCTGTTTCGTCACGGCGCTCCGAAGCACCCCGCCAGTCGGCGGTCGCTAGCGCTTCGTGACCCGCTAGAGCTTCTTGCGACCCGCCCCGCGACGATCACGGTAGCCGGCCCAGACCTTCCGGCGCTGCTCTCACCGCGCCGGGTCGATCATGGTCATCCCCGCGACGGTCGCCCGGTCGAACCGCGGCAACAGCTCGGCGGCCTCGGCGAGGCCGATGGTGCGTTCGATAAGTCGCTGCGGCTGCAGGACACCGCGTTCGATGAGCTCGAGCATCTTCGGGTAGTCGACTGCGGCCATGCCGTGGCTGCCTAGCAGGTCGAGTTCCCAGGCGATCGCCCTGGCCATCGGCACCCGGGGGTGACCGGCGACGGGCGGCAGGAGGCCCACCTGGACGTGACGACCCCGGCGCCGCAGGCTCAGGATCGAATCGGCGCACGCCTGCTCGTTGCCGACCGCGTCCACGGCGACGTGGCTGCCGCCGTCCGTCAGCTCGGCCACGGTCGTGGGGATGTCGGTTCCGTCCGTGGTGAGGACGTGGTCGGCGCCGACTCGTTCGGCGACCGCCAAAGCCTCGGCGTTGCGATCGACGGCTATCACGCGGGCACCCATGGCGTGGGCGATCATCACGGCGCTCAAACCCACTCCGCCGACGCCGATGACGGTCACCCACTCGCCCTCGCGCACGCGGGCGCGGGCGGACAGGGCGCGGAAGGCGGTCGCGAACCGGCAGCCAAGGCTGGCCGCGGTGGCGTACTCGACCCGCTCGGGGATGGCCACGAGGTTCGTGTCTGCGGCGTGCAGGGCCACGTACTCAGAGAACGAGCCCCAATGGGTGAACCCGGGCTGCTGCTGGTCGGGGCAGACCTGCGCGTTGCCCGACTCGCACCACTCGCAGCGGCCGCAGCCGCACACGAACGGCACGGTCACCCGGTCGCCCGGGCGCCAGTGTCTCACCCCTGGGCCAGTCTCGACGACCACCCCGGCCAGCTCGTGGCCGGGAACGTGCGGGAACGCGATGTCCTCGTGGCCCGCCCAGGCGTGCCAGTCGCTGCGGCACATGCCCGTGGCCATCACCCGCACCACCACGCCGTCGGCGGGAACCGTCGGCTCTGGTACCGACCGGACCTCCGGCCGGGCCCTTACAGCGTCCAAGACGATCGCGCGCATACGCCCATCCTATCCAGGCGCCGCGCGCGGTGCTCGAGCCTTCAGCAGCACGCCGGCGACGCGGTCGATGTCATAGCGGCATCACGGCCACGATCTCGTCGCCGTCCAACTCGCCGGTCTCCCTGAACCCCAACTGCAAGTACAGCGCCTTGGCGATGTCGTTGCCCGGCACGAAGCTCGTGGCGACGTGGCTTCCAGGACCGAGGGGCTTGGTGCGCAGGAGGGCGATGGCCTGCTCCAGTGCGCGGCGGCCGATGCCGCGGCGCTGGTGACGCCGGTCCACCATGAACCGGTACATCTCGTAGAACGGCTCGTCGCCCTCGTTCTCCGCGGGTTGGTGAGCGATGGCGATCAGACCCACCACGGCGTCGTCCAGGAAGATCCCGTAGACGCGAGGAACGAACTCGCCCGTAGTCGACGCGAGGTACGCCTCCGCCAACGTGTACTCGTTCGGGGCCACGAACTTGTCTTGACCTTCGGCGAGCTCCAAGGTGAGGACCGCGGAGAGGTCGTCGGTCGTCAGTGTGCGTAGCGATACCTGTGGCTCCATGGTGGAAGCATGGTGCACCGCGGCGCGGCTTCCAGGCAAGGGGTCGAGCCCAGACTCAGGGGCCGGCGGTCGTGAGTCGCCCGAGGGGTCGACGGCGCCAGGTCACTCACTGACCTCAGGGGCGGTAGAGGAGCCAGGCTGCCGGCGATGATGCCAAGCATGGTCGGGAGGACGCTCAGGACGGCAAACATCCGCGAGCCGAGCTACCGACCGTATGGCCTGCCCGAGCCCGCCTACATGCTCGTGGTTCGCAACCTCCGGGCGGAGGAGCGAGCGTGACGGGCCTGCTGGTTACGGCGGCGGCTGTGCTGGCAGGACTCAGCGCGGGCTTCCGAGCGCCGCGGGTATCGTCGCCACGCAACCGGCTGTCCGACTCGCAGAACTGGCGCACGGTGGAGCTCCTTGAGGGCGCCGTCACGGTGACTGCGGCCCAGACGCTCCCCGCTAACACCCCGCAGCGGTCGGTCCTCACCCTGATCGCCTTCGCGGTCGCGTCGCTCCTGCTGTAGGGCGGCACCCTCGGCCCGCTACTGCGGGGAAGATACGCACTGACGGCCCACCGACCCGAGACGGTCGAGTAGGCTCTATGACCATGCGCAGCCCGCTGGTCCACCCAGCCAAACCTCGTCCGGGCGACAAGGTCGCGGTCCTCTCGCCATCGTTCGCCGCTCCGGCCGTCGCGCCCGCGGTGCACGAGCAGGCGCTGCGACGCCTGGTCGAGGTCACCGGGCTCGTCCCGGTCGAGTTCCCGACCACGCGCAAGCTCGGAGCTTCTCCGCGGGAGCGCGCCGCCGACTTCAACGCGGCGCTGGCCGACCGCGAGATAAGGGCCGTCCTGGCGAGCATCGGCGGTGAGGATCAGATCCGCGTCGTGCCGTACCTGGACGTGGGGCTGCTCCGGGCCGACCCGAAGCCGTTCCTCGGCTACAGCGACAACACGAACATCCTGAACTGGTTCTGGACTCACGGGGTCGCGGGCTTCTACGGCGGCTCGACGCAGGTGCACCTCGGCCCTGGCCCGCGCGTTGACCCCGAGCATCTCGCCTCCCTGACGGCGGCGCTGCTGGACGGCGGCGCTCTGGAGGTTACGGAGCCGGGCGAGTCGGAGGACTTCGGCCGCGACTGGCAGGACCCCCGCGCCCTGCAGGAATTCGGCGAGCGCGAGGCGACCGAGCCGTGGGTCTGGACCGGGCCGCCACGCGTGATCACGGGCCGCACCTGGGGCGGTTGCCTGGAAGTGATCGACTGGCTGGCGCTGGCCGGGCGGCTGCCCGCGAACGACGACCTCGTGGGGGCGGTCCTGCTCCTGGAGACGAGCGAGGAGCTGCCCTCCGAGGCGCTGGTGCGCCGCTGGGTCAGGGCGTTGGGCGAGCGCGGCGCCCTCGCGGCGGTCGCGGGCGTGCTCGTCGCGAGGCCGCCGACAAGCGCCCTCGGCGCGCCCCGACGGAGCGCCAGCGAGCGCGCTCGGTGGCGCGCCGCCCAGCGCGACGCCGTGCTCGAGGAGGTGAGCGCCTACAACCCCGAGGCCGTGGTCTGCGTCGGGCCGCCCTTCGGTCACACCAGGCCGCAGTGGATCCTGCCGTACGGCGGCGAGGTCACTCTCGACGGCGTGAACCGTCGGGTGACGGCTGCCTACGGCTAGCCGTGCCCTGGCCAACGGCCGGGACCGCCTGCCAGGCCGCAGTGCCGGACGCGAACTCCGTTCAGCCGGCGACGACGGGCTGCCTGAGGATCGTGCGCAGTTTGGCGGGGGCGACCTTGCGCAGGTCGCTGAGGTAGATCTCGTGATGCGTCCCGGTCAAGCGCAGGCTGTGCTCTGGGATGAACTCGTCGTGCATCTTGGCCAGGACGGCCGCCTCGGCGTCGAACGAACCCACGTGCAGCGTCTGCACGCACCGGCCCTCGGACAACGTTTCGAGGCGGACCTCATGGAGGCGTGCCGGCGGGGTCTTCGCCCCGGCCTGCTCCATGGCGGTCTCGAACGCGCCGCGGTCGAGCCAGCCGGGGACCATGAGCATCACCGTCCAGTCCCAGCGCGACTTGTCGCGTGACGTCGTGAAGGCGTCCGTGCTCTCGGCCCACCACAACCCTTCGAGCGGCGGCACGACGTAGTCGCGCCCGAGCTCGCGCTTGCTGAGGAACTTGAGCTTGTAGGCCACCGGGTACAACGCCTCGAGGGCCGCGGTGAAGGCCGGGGACGTGTTCGGGTCGCCGTGCCCATCGACCATCAGGTACTGCGTGTCGGGCACTTCGATGAGCTGGAACCGGTCGAGCCGGGCTTGGTAGCCGGCTAGCGTCTTCTTGAAGTCCACCTTCTCGGCCATCGCGTATCCGCGCTCCCGTCACGTGGCATCACCATTCTGTCTCCAAGAGGCCCCGGCGAGCGAGGAGCCGCCGCCCTTCCCGAGTACCCGCTTCACCCTGGACGACTGGCGGCCTCTACGCTACGCGGTGCGTGAGCTGCTTGGGGAAGGACCGGCGACGCGCGCGGAGCCCAGAGCCCACCTCGTCAAGAGCCCGACCTTGTGCCACCTTGCTACGGGTGCCACCAGCGCCGGCGCCGACGCCCTGCATAAGCCGCTGCACGGGTGGGGCGACATCTGCTTCGGACCCGCCAAGGCCGGACGCCGAGCGACCGAGCCGTACTGCGACTACCGCTGGTGCACCTCTGATCCGCGGGGCGGTACCCCCTCAGGCGTTCGGCCACCCGTCTGGCAGGCTGTAGAACTCGTCGCTGAGCTCGCGTATCGACGGGCACCCGAGCAGCCTGAGCGTGCGCTCGAGCCCGGAGCGCAGGATCTGGATGGTCGCCGCCACCCCGGCCTTCCCACCGGCGGCGAGGCCATACGCGTACGCCCTGCCGATCAGCACGGCCCTGGCGCCCACGGCGAGCGCCGTGGCCACGTCGGCGCCGCTCCTTATGCCGCCGTCTAGGAGGACCTCGACCTGGTCGCCAACGGCCTTTACGACTTCGGGCAGGGCGTGCAGCGAGGGCGCCACGCCGTCGAGCTGCCTGCCGCCGTGGTTGGAGACGACGACCGCGCTCGCGCCCGCGTCAACGGCTCGCCGTGCGTCATCCGCGACGTGGACGCCTTTGACGATGATCGGCCCGTCCCACAGCTCCTTGATCCAGTCGAGGTCGGTCCACGCCACCGCCGCGGCGGCGAGCTGGGCGCCGATGTCGCCGTACTTCATCGGGCCGTCCGGCAGGACGACGTTCGGGAAGTTCATGACGCCGCCCTCCTGGAAGAAATCGAGGAGCCACCACGGTCGCGCGATGACCTGCGGAACGTAAGGCAGCATGGCCGGGAACTTCCTCGCGATGAGCTGAGGCGCGCCGTCGCGGATGTCGCGCTCGCGCATGCCGGCCACGGCCGTGTCTATCGTCACCACCAGCGCCGAGTAGCCGGCCGCCTTGGCACGTGCTATGGCGCTCGCGGCCACGTCGCGTCCGCCGCACAGGTAGAGCTGGTACCAGCACGTGCCCTGGCTGGCGGCCCGCACGTCTTCGAGGCGCGTGCCGGACAGGGTGGAGAGGGTGTAGATCGTGCCCGCTTCGCTGGCCGCCGCCGCTGCCGCCTCCTCGCCGTGCGGCCAGAACATCCGCGACGACCCGACGGGCGCGAGGATGATGGGGAAGGGCAAGCGCTGGCCTAGTACGGTCGTGCTGAGGTCGACCTCGCCGAACTTCACCGCGCCCCTCGGGCGCCACACGATGTCCCGGAACGCCGCGGAGTTCGAGCGCATGGTGCGCTCGTTGTCCGCCCCACCGTCGATATAGTCGAACACCATGCGGGGCAGCCTGCGCTTGGCCCGGCGCCTCAGGTCCTCGATGCTTGCTACTCCCGCCGGCAACCCGCTCACGACCGCTTGCCTCGGTTGGCAGACACGCTCATCTTCCCGTCCTTCCGACCCTCGCCCTCACGCGGGTCACGCCTTCGTGCCGCGTACGGGGGACGCCGCATGGTAACGCCCGGTCGCCACGAGTGGCGGCCCCGCGTCCGGGGCAACCTGGAGCGTGCCGTCCAGCGGCTGGAGGTCGGGTCGGCTCAGCCTCAGGGGTACTGGACGCTGCGGATGTGGTTACCGAACGGGTCGCTGATGCCGAAGTCCGTTGACCGGGTCCAGGAGGGCCGTCGTCGCGGCCTTGGAGAGGCGCTCCGGGTCGGTGGGGCTCCAGACGAGCACGTGGGTAGCCAACAGGAGCCTCACGTCGTCTGACCCCCTCCCAAGCCCGGAGGCATTCCTCATAGGAGGGCGTCGAAGAAAGCGGAGTCATCGATCGGCGGTTTCAGGATGCCCCTCTTCATATGCTTAGTTTCGTCTAGCTAAGGCCATCTCCGTCGACCATCGTGTCTCGATCGCCACCACCAGCGTGTTGCGCGGGGTTCGTCTTCGCCAGCGACCGAAGCCCACGGAGGGTCGGCGCGGTTCCAGCCAGCGGGGTTTCCAGCGGCTGCGTTCCGGCCCCGTGGTTGTCCGCGGTTGCGTTCCGGCCTGCGCTGCCCTAACGTTTAGGCATGGCTAAGGAGCACAAGGCGGCGAACGCGGCCGAGGCGAACGAGACCGCGGCGGACGCGGGCGCCCCCCTCGCGTCTGACCGAAGCGCCGGCGCGGGGCTGACCGACCCGGCGGACGACGCCGCGGCCCAGCACAAGGACGACGGCGCCGCCCGCCTCTCCAGCTCCGTTGGCGACTACCTCAAGGCGATCTGGTTGCTGGCCGGCGATGGCGTGGCCGGCACCGGCGAGATCGCGCGCGAACTGGGCGTCACGGCTCCGTCTGTCACGGCCATGCTGAGCAAGATGAGCGGCGCGGAGCTCGTCGCGTACGAGCCGTACCGCGGCGCCTCGCTCACGCCGGCCGGGCGCCGCGAGGCGCTGAGGCTGGTCAGGCGCCACCTGCTCCTCGAGATGTTCATGGTCACCCAGCTCGGGTTCGGTTGGGACGAGGTCCACGAGGAAGCCGAGCTCATGGAGCACGTGGTGTCCGATGTGTTCGCGGAGCGCTTGGCCAAGCACCTCGATGACCCCGAGTTCGACCCACACGGCTACCCCATACCGAGGGCCGACGGCAGCGTGCCCGTCGCGCCGACCATGCCGCTGGCCGAACTGGCCTTGGGCCGGCGGTTCCGCGTCCATCGGCTGATGACCCGTGACCGGGCCGTGCTCGCCTACCTCGAGTCGCGCACCGTCGAGCCTGGCGCCGAGCTGGTGCTCCGGTCGCTCGAGCCTGGCGGCAACCTACTGCACCTGGAGTTCGTCGGTATCGGCAACGGCGCGCGCGGGCGCAAGCTTGCGCTGTCTCGCGAGCTCGCCTCGCTCGTGTTGGGTGAGAACCTGGTCGAGTGACGGGCCCCGGGGCGACTTCCGACCTCCAGCTCGCGCCCGCGGCCACGTAAGGCGCGCGGGGCGCCACCGCGTTACTCCGGCTCTCGAAGCACGCCCGCCTAGGGCGCTTGACGTCATCGAGCCGGCACGCTAGATTAGGCGAGGCTAAACCGCACGCTAGGCGCGGCGAATAAGCCGCGGCGCTAGCCGCATTCCGAAGCCGAGGCCACAGGAGGCAAGATGGGTAGCCCGTCCCAATACGCTCGACCACTCGCCCTGGTCCGCGCGCTCATCTTGGGGTTGACCCTGTTCGGCAGCCTGGTCCCCCTCGGCGCCTCGACGGCGTTCGCCCAAGAGCGGTTCAAGGTAGTCACCACCTTCACGGTCATCGCAGACATGGCGCGCAACGTAGCCGGCGACGCCGCGGTCGTCGAGTCCATCACGAAACCCGGCGCCGAGATCCACGACTATCAACCCACCCCCGGCGACGTGCGTCGGGCGCAGGACGCCGACCTCATCCTCTGGAACGGACTGAACCTGGAACGCTGGTTCGAGCGCTTCTTCGAGAACCTCAGGGGCGTCCCCAGCGTCGTCGTCAGCGACGGCATCGAGCCCATCGGCATCTTCGAGGGCCCTTACGAGGGTTTGCCGAACCCGCACGCCTGGATGTCGCCGACCAACGCCCTGCGTTACGTCGACAACATCCGCGCCGCGCTGGTGGAGCACGATCCGGCGAACGCCGCTGCGTACGAGGCGAACGCCGAGGCTTACAAGGCTCGGATCGAGAGCGTCATCGGCCCGATCAGGGAGTCGCTCGCAGCGGTGCCGGAGGAGCAGCGGTGGTTGGTGACGAGCGAGGGCGCGTTCTCCTACCTGGCACGCGACTTCGGGTTCAAGGAGCTCTACCTCTGGCCCATCAACGCCGACGCGCAAGGCACCCCTCAGCAGGTGAGGAAGGTCGAGGACGCCGTGCGCGCGCATGCCATCCCGGTGGTGTTCTCCGAGAGCACCATCTCGGACAAGCCGGCGCGGGAGGTCGCGAGGGAGACCGGAGCCCGGTACGGCGGCGTGCTCTACGTAGACTCCTTGACCGACGCCAACGGCCCGGTGCCCACGTACCTCGATCTGCTGCGGGTGACGACGGAGACGATCGCCCGTGGCTTCCTGGGGGAGTGAAGAGGCAGGCATGACTGCTGGACCCGAGACGACCAGCGATCGACGCGCTAACGGCATCCGCGTCAAGGACGTGACAGTCACCTACCGTAACGGTCACACGGCCCTCAGCGGCGCCAGCTTCGCCGTCCCGGTCGGGACGATAACGGCGCTCGTGGGCGTGAACGGCGCGGGCAAGTCCACGATGTTTAAGGCCATCATGGGCTTCGTCAGGCCGGCGCGCGGCGACATCAGCGTCTTGGGCCTCTCCGTCGCGAAGGCGTTACGGCAGAACCTCATCGCGTACGTTCCGCAGGCGGAAGAGGTCGACTGGAACTTCCCCGTGCTCGTGGAGGACGTCGTGATGATGGGGCGGTACGGTCACATGGGCGCCATGCGCGTACCACGGCGGGCCGACCGGGAGGCCGTGAGCTCGGCCCTGGAGCGGGTCGGGATGACCGAGCTTCGCAAGCGCCAGATCGGCGAGCTCTCTGGCGGCCAGCGTAAGCGCGTGTTCCTCGCCAGGGCGCTCGCACAGGACAGCCGAGTGATCCTGCTCGACGAGCCGTTCAGCGGCGTCGACGTCAAGACGGAGGAGAGGATCGTCACCCTGCTCGCCGAGCTGCGGGGTGAAGGGCGCGTGATGCTCGTGTCGACCCACGACCTGGCTTCCGTGCCGACGTTCTGCGATCACGTCGTGATCGTCAAGGGCACCGTCCTCGCTTACGGCCCGACCGACGTGACGTTCACCAAGGAGAACCTGGACCGTGCGTTCGGAGGCGCGGTCGCACAGCGGTCGCCGGACGGCCCGTTCTTCGGGGCGCTGGCGGGCATGGAGGAGCGTTCCGGGGGACCGGCACTCGATGGCGCGCGGCTGGGCCGCACAGAGAACTGATGACGACACCGCTCGAACCGTTCGCGTACGGCTACATGCAGAACGCCATGTGGGTGTCCGCCCTCGTCGGCTGCGTGTGCGCCTTCCTCTCGTGCTACCTGATGCTCAAAGGGTGGTCGCTCATCGGCGACGCGCTCTCGCACGCCATCGTGCCGGGCGTGGCGGGGGCGTACATGCTCGGGCTACCGTTCTCCGTCGGGGCGTTCGTCGCCGGGCTGTTGGCTGCCGGCACGATGTTCATGCTCAACCAGCGCACGAAGTTGAAGGAGGACGTGGTCATCGGACTCATCCTCGTCACGTTCTTCGGGCTCGGGCTCTTCATGGTCTCCGTCTCGCCCGTGCATGTGAACGTGCAGACCATCGTGCTCGGCAACGTCCTCGCGATCACCCCGACGGACACGCTCCAACTCGCCGTCATCGGGTTCGTGTGCCTGGCCGTGCTCCTCCTCAAGTGGCGGGCCTTGGTGCTCACCTTCTTCGACGAGAACCACGCCCGCTCGGTCGGCCTGCGGCCGGGCAGGCTCAAGGTCCTGTTCTTCACGCTCCTCGCCGCCGCTACGGTGGCGGCGCTCCAGACGGTCGGGGCGTTCCTCGTCATCTGCATGGTCGTGACGCCCGGGGCCACCGCCTACCTGCTCACGGACCGCTTCCCAAGGCTGCTCGCCATAGCCGTGACCATCGGGACCGTGACCAGCTTCGTCGGTGCCTACGCCAGCTACTTCCTGGACGGCGCGACGGGCGGGATCATCGTCGTGCTCCAGACGGCGATCTTCCTCGCCGCCTTCACGTTCGCGCCAAAGCACGGCGTGTTGGCGGCCAGGCGAAGGGCGCGCCTGGCCCTGCGCGGCGCCGCGCAGAGCGGCTCGGACGCCCAGGCGCTGCGAGAGGCGGCCGGTTGAGCATGCTCGAGACCCTCCTGGCGCCGTTCCGGTTCGAGTTCATGAACGAGGCCTTCCTTATCACGACGCTGGTGGCAGTGCCGGCCGCCCTGCTCTCCTGCTTCCTCGTGCTCAAGGGGTGGGCGCTGCTCGGCGACGCGGTCAGCCACGCCGTCTTCCCAGGCGTGGTGCTCGCTTACGTCCTGGGCTGGCCCCTGGCTGTCGGCGCGTTCCTGGCCGGCATGTTCACGGCGGTCGCCACGGGCTACCTCGGAGCGAACAGCCGCATCAAGCAGGACACGGTGATGGGCGTGGTGTTCGCCGGCATGTTCGGGCTCGGCGTCGTCATGTTCGTGAAGGTCAAGACGGACCTGCACCTGACCCACATCCTCTTCGGGAACATGCTCGGGGTGAGCTGGGGAGACGTCGTCCAGACCGGAGCCATAGCCTTGGTCGTGACGGGTCTGGTCGCGTTCAAGTGGCGCGACCTCCTCCTGTACGTCTTCGACCCGGCCCAAGCGCGCGCGGTCGGCCTGAGGGTACAGGTCCTGCACTACGGGCTCCTCGCCCTCATCGCGCTGACCATCGTGGCCGCCTTGCAGGCCGTCGGCATCATCCTGGCGGTAGCCATCCTCATAGCGCCGGGTGCCGTCGCCTACCTGCTCTGCCGCACGTTGCGCGGCATGCTCGTCTGCGCGGCGGCGGTCGCCGCCACCGCCGCGTTCCTCGGCGTCTACCTCTCGTTCTTCATAGACAGCGACCCGGCGGCCACGGTCGTGCTCGTCCTGGCGTTCGGCTTCGTCGTTGCGTTCGCTCGCAGCGCCGTGCAGGTCGAGCGTTTGGCACGCGGGACCAGCGATGTTGGAGCACGAAGCTGAGAGTGGCGCCCGGATAGAATCCCCCGTGGACCCAAGAGTCAACTTCATAACTTTGGCCGTCGCCGACGTGGGCGCCTCGCGCAAGTTCTACGTCGACGGTCTCGGCTGGCAGCCCGCGTTCGAGGCCCCCGGCGAGGTCGTGTTCATCAGACTCTCGCCTACGCTCGTGCTCTCGCTCTGGAGCGCGGCCGGCTTCGAGGCCGAGGTCGGCCCGCTCGGTCCTCGCGCGGGCCATCCGCCGTTCACGCTGGCCCACAACGTGCCGGCCAGGGAGCTCGTCGACGAGGCTCTGGCAGCTGCACGAGCCGCCGGCGCCACCATCCTCGAGCCTGCCGCCCAGCGCGATTGGGGCGGTTACTCCGGCTACTTCACCGACCCGGACGGCTTTGCGTGGGAGGTCGCCTACAACCCGGGCGCGGTGGGGGTGGCCCTCATGGAAGCAGTCGCCGCCGAAGCGGAGCCGACCGCGGAGCCGACCGCGGTCGACGTGATCCGCACCCGCCGCTCCGTCCCGCAAGCGAAGCTGACCGGCGGGCCGGCGCTCGACCATCGCGAGGTGGTCGCGGCCGTCGAGTCCGCACGCTGGGCGCCGAACCACAAGCGCACCGAGCCGTGGCGCTTCTACCTTCTGGACGACGAGCGCATAGCCCGGCTCGCGGGGCTGTGGGGCGAACAACTGGAGCGGACCGGTTCCAAGCCCGAGCGGGTGGAGGCCAAGCGCCGCGACTGGGCCGGGGTGCCCGGCGTGCTCGTCGTCACCTGCACGAGCGCGGAAGGCGCCGAAGAGACCACGCGGAGGGAAGACTACGCCGCCGTTGCCTGCGCCGTGCAGAACCTCTGTTTGCACCTGTGGTCAAAGGGCATCGCCACGAAGTGGTCGACGGCCACCGTGACGGAGCATGAGGGCTTCTGGCCGCTCCTGGGCCATGAGCGCGCGCCGGACGGCACGCGCGTCGTGGCCCTCATCTTCTACGGCCTGGCGGAGGAGCCGCCGAAGCCCCACCGCAAGCTCCCCGTCGAGCACGTCCTCGTCGACCACCGCCATGGGGCAGGCTGACGGGAGCGCCGGCTCCTCACGCCCACTGCGCCCGCTTGCCCGCGACACCCTCAGCAGATGACGGCGAAGCGCAGTACCACGTAGTCTTCGCCCACGCTCCCCTGCGCGTCCGTCACCCTTACCCGCAGCCGGATGAGCGTGTTGACTTCGCAGACGTTGCCTTCGAAGCCCGGGAGCTGGGAGACGCTCCACTTGCCCTGGTCATCCGGCACCACCGCGTATAGGGCCGTGCCGGTGCCGGTGCTCGGGTCGTAACCGACCAGCGCGTCCCAGACCGTGCTCACGAGGTCGTCGCCCTCCGGGTCAAGGGCGTCGAAGCTTAGGGTCAACGGCTCGAACTGCGGCGCATAGCTGTAATCCTGCGGGCTGGTGATGGTGACCCTCGGTGGGTAGTTGGCCGGCGCGGGGCCGATGGCCAGGCTGACTTGTGCCGTGCTGACGGCGCCGTGGCTGTCGGTGGCGGTGAGGGTGACCGTGCGGGCCCCTGGCGCGAAGCCGTCGGTCACGGTCAGGGTGCAACCCGTCCCCAGCGCGGTTTCGGCGCTCCAGGCGAGCTGGTCGCAGGGCACGGCGTACTCCTCCTCGTTGGGGTCGTAGTTGAAGGAGCGGAAGCGCACCGGCTGGCCCGCGTAGAAGGTCTGAGCGTTGTAGGGCGCCGTGATGGTCAGCTCCGGGGCGGTGTTCTCCACGCTGAGCGTCACGGTCTTGGTGGTCTCCTTGCCGCCCGAGTCGACCGCCTTGACCGTGATCGTGCGCGTCCCGGTGGTGGCGAACGCCACGGGCACCTCCGGCGCCGGGCCCGTGGCCGTCCCCAGGAGCCCAGAGGCGCCGTCGGTCGGGTCGCTCGAGCGGAAGGTGGTGGAGCAGCACGCGTTCCCGTCCTCCGCGTCGCGAACCGAGGCTCGGAGGTTGATGCCGTTCGGTCCGACCTGCGCGGGCCCCTGGGTCAGGATCGTCAACTCGGGCGCGGTGTTGTCCGACTGGGCCACCTGCCACTCCAGGTCGATGAGCTTGGCCTGCCAGTCCTTGCTGAAGAGCCAGACGTCGATGGTCATGCCCGCGTTGGCCGCGAGGCCCGCTGTGAGCTTCCAGATCGGCGCGCGGGGGTAGGCGATGTCGACTCCCACGGATGGCACGATCTCCGCATAGGTCCCGACCATGCCGTAGAGCAGCAGCTCGCCGCGGATGGCGCCCTTGAGCTTGGCCTTGGCCACCACTTGGACGAACGACGGGGACTTCACGGGCTGCGCCACTTCCTCGTGGCTGGCGTCGCTGATGTTCGACCACTTGCCGTTCTTGTACTGGCCGCCGGCCTTCAGCGTCAGGGTCTCCTGCACCTCGTAGCTGACGCTGAAGCCGATGGAGCCGTCGATCCGCAGCTCCAGCTTGAGCTTGGGGACTATGACGACCGGGACCGGCCCGATGGAGAAAGTGATGGCTTTGCCCGTGATGGTCGCGAGCGGGATGGCCTTGCCGAGCGTGAGCCCCACCGGCGTCTTGCTGTCGAGCGCCAGGCGCGCGATCACCTGAGCGCCCACCTCGAACTTGAAGTAGGGGTTGGTCTCGAGGCATAAGTAGCTGCAGTTCAGCGCGAAGGCCAGGTCGAAGATCGGCTGCACGCCGACGTCGCCCTTGACCAGGACCTGGTCGTTCTTGGTGCTCAGGTTCCCGTCCGCGTCGTAGACGACCAGGTCGTCGAAACTCCAGCCGATGAAGCCGGACGGCAGGGAGAGGGGCGAGAGGCCGTCCGCGGTCGCCAGCCGCTGTCGCTCGGCCGGCTCGTCCGGGTCGAACAGGCGCAGGCCGTCGACGTGGTACTCCACAGTAGCGATGTCGCCCGGCGTCATCGCGAAGCTCTCGTAGAGCGAGCCCGACTCCAACGCCATGTCGAGCGACGCGAGCTCGGTCTGCAAGGTGAGCTCCCCGGCCACCGAGTCGTCGACGCCGGTGACGCGTCGCAGGATGCCGTTCGGGGCCGCGGCGGTCGGTTCGGAGACGACGACGTTACCGACCGCCAACGCCGGTAAGTCCGCGCCGGAGAAGACCAGCACTCCGCTGTCCTGGTCGTAGGCCTGTAGGGCGTCACGAGCGGCCGCGTCGAGGACCCTGGTGTCCACGTTGGGCACGGCCGGGTAGTGCGGCTCGTCGTCGGGCGGCGTGGGGGCGCCGCAAGCGACGAGCAGCGTGAGCACCGCGACCGCGAGCCTGCCGAGGGGGCGTTTCTTCATGCCTGCGCTCCTTGCTTACCTGACTGTAGGGACGTGCCTACCCCGGGTTCGCCGCACTGGAACGAACCCGAGTAGGGTTGCGGGGTGGACAGGATGAGGCGCCCGGCGCTGCCCTGCTCGCAGACCCTGTCGAGCCGCCAGACGTAGGTCGTACCCGTGCAGTTGTAGTTGCTGGGCGGGTAGTAGGTGATCGTCAGACCGTCGCCGCTCAGCTGCACCCTGGCCTGGGTGACGGTGTCGAACAGCGCTCCGCTGCCGGTGCGGACCTCGCCCGCGATGTTGTCCAACTGCACGGGCTCGCTGAACGTCCAGGTGATCGGTTGGCTCGGGTCGTTCGTCCGGGGCGGGAGGCCGAGCCGCGACGGCGCGGGGGTGAAGCTGACCAGCCGCGGCTTGAAGTTCAGGGTGTCGAAGTCGCCGTTCCAGGGGGCCGTGAGGCCGTTGCCCATGAGGTCGCGCGCTTCCACCGTGAACTGCACGGCGTAGCTCTGCAGCTGGCGCAGACCGGCGACCGTGCAGCTCGCCTGGGCCGGTGTCGGCCACGCCCAGGCGCAACTCATGGCGGGGGCGCTGACGAAGGCCGCCTCGGCGGCGGTTTGGTCCATCGGCTCGCTGAAGTCGAAGGTGAGGACGCCGCGGCCCGTGTCCACGTCGACGTCCTGGGTGAAGCCGAGCACCTCGGGCGGGATCACGTCGGGCACGAAGCCGGCCATGAAGGAGACGGTTGTGGGGGTCGGCAGCGCGTTGCCGGCCAGGTCCTCGGCCACGAGTTGGAAGCGGTAGGCCTTGTCGCTCTCTATGAGGTCGGGGGCCACGTCGTCGAACTCCACCAGCGTTCCGCTGGGGCTCCAGGACGGGGCGCCGAGCAACGTCGTGTCCAGCGTCGCCTCGACGGGCGCTCCCGGGTCGAGAGGGTCGCCCTCGGCGGGCGCCTGCACCTGGTAGAGGAAGACCTCGAGCGAGCCTGGGTCGATGGGTTCGGAGAACGCTAAGCGCACGCGCGTCACCAGTCCGACGCCCCGCAGTCCGTCGGACGGTTGGCTGGAGACCAGCGTCGGCGGCGTGGTGTCACCCAGGGTGGCGGTCAACGTCGCCGAGGGCGTCGAGCGGTTGCCGGCACCGTCCTCCGCCACCAGGTAGACCGCGTACGTGGTGCCGTTCTCGAGCGGCGTCAGTACGTGCTCGGTCGGCGCCGTCGGCAGGGCCGCGACGCCCGTCGGTGCGTCGGGGCCCTCCCCCCAGAAGAGGAGGTAGCCCGCGAGGTCCGGTTCGGTGTTGGCCGTCCACGTGAGCCGGATGGCGCCGTCCATGGCCTCGGCCGCCAGTCCGGTGGGCGCCGCCGGCGGCTCTTGGTCGTCGAGCGTGGTGAAGCTCAGGTCCAGGCTGCGGGTGTTGCCGGCGTCGTCCTCTGCGACGATGGCGAAGCCGAGCGCCGTGCCCGCCGGCCAGGCGGGCGCCGGGGCGATGGTCACCACCCGACGCGCCTCGTCCCACACTGGGGCGGCCAGCCCCACGAGCGGCGAGGGGGTCACCTGCAGCTTCTTCACTGGCTTGCTGAAGGTGAGGACGACGGCCTCGTTCAGAGCGACGTCGGTGGCGCCGTCGGCGGGCGAGGCGGAGAGCAGCGTAGGCGGCGTGGCATCGCCGCCCTGCGGGCCGCAGGCGGTGAGCCAGGCGAGGGCTGCCAGGCTGATGAGGACGGTTCGGATACGCAAGGTCTCTTCCTCACTCGACGCGCTTACTGGGGGCGCCGGCCGCGAGCTTCTTCCCGGAGCACATCCTGCCCGCCTGGTGCCACAAGGGCGCCACAAGGCGCGAGGCCGGGGCGTGCCGGATCGCGGCCGCTCACGAGCGTCTGGTACGTTACTGGCGTGATACCCGCCAACCCCACCCCGGAGGCGCTCCTGGAGGTCAGGGACCTGCGGAGGAGCTTCGGCGCCTTGCAGGCCGTGCGCGGCGTGTCGTTCACCGTGGCAAGGGGCGAGACCTACGGCCTGCTCGGTCCGAACGGGGCAGGAAAGACGACCACGATCTCGATGGTCGCCGGCATCTTGAGGCGAGACGGCGGCGCCGTCGCGCTGGACGGCGAGCCGGTCGCGGCGACGAGCGTCGCCGCCCGCCGGTCCATCGGCCTCGTGCCACAGGACCTGGCCATCTACCCGGACCTGAACGCGCGCGAGAACCTCGCCTTCTTCGGCAGGCTGTACGGGCTCGGGGGCAAGGAGCTCGCGCGGCGGTGCGACGCCGTGCTCGACACGGTCGGACTGCGAGACCGCGCCGGCCAACTCGTTCGCGAGTACTCAGGGGGCATGAAGCGCAGGCTCAACATCGCCGCCGGGCTCCTCCACGAGCCCAAGCTGCTGATCCTGGACGAGCCGACCGTCGGCGTCGACCCGCAGTCGCGCAACGCCATCCTCGAGACGATCGAGCTGCTCGCGGACGGTGGCCTCGCCGTGCTCTACACGACCCACTACATGGAGGAGGCGGAGCGCCTCTGCGACCGGATCGGCATCGTGGACGACGGCCGCCTGGTGGCCGAGGGCACGCGCGCCGAGCTCGTGCGGCTCGTGGGTGGCGAGGACGACGTACGCGTGAGCGCGACGGGGAACCTCGCCGCTGCCGCCGAGCGCGTGCGGGGCGTCGAGGGGGTCTCGCGCGCGGACGTGGCGGACGAGGGACTGCGGCTGGCGGCGAAGGGCGCGAGCGGCCTCCTCACGCGGCTGGTCCACGCGCTGGACGCCCCCGGCGTCAACGTCACCGGCATCGAGGTGAGGGAGCCGGACCTCGAGGCCGTGTTCCTCAGCCTCACGGGCAAGGCCCTGCGGGATTGACATGAACGCCGTCCTCCTCATCGCCTGGAAGGACCTGAGGCAGCGGCTGCGCGACCGCTCCTTCTTCATCTACGGCGTCGCCGCGCCGCTCGCCCTCGCTTACGTCTTCAGCCTTCTCCTCGGACCGTTGGCGCGGGGCATCCCCGATCCGCCGACCATCGGTCTCGTCGACGCTGACCGCTCCGCCGTCTCGGCCGGCCTGCGCTCGTTGCTCGGCGCCGTTCAGGACGCAGGCGTCATCTCATGGCGGGAGGTGGCGCTCCCGGTCGGCGCGGTCGAGCCGGCCCCCGCGGACCTCACCAGCGCGGTCGAGGGCGAGGCGCGCCGAGCGCTGGCGGCGGGCGAGCTGGACGCGGTCATCGTCGTGCCTGGGGGGCTGCTCGAGGCGCTGGGGCGCGAGCCGGCCACGGTGAGGGTGTTGGGCACCACGAGCTCGCTCTTCGGGACCCAGCTCGCCGAGACCCTGGCGGATTCGTTCCTCGCCCGGCTCCGCGCGGGCACCTGGGCCGTCGCCGCGCTGAGCGAGCGGGGCGGCGTGGTCCTTGCGCCGCTCGTCATGGCCCAGGTCGCCTCGGCGGCGCAGCCGCTCGTGCTCGTCGACCGGCGGACGTCGGAGCGCCAGCTCGATCTGGTCACGTACATGGCAGCCGGCATGGCCGTGTTCTTCGTGTTCTTCATCGTGCAGATGGGGGTGGCCGGCCTGCTCGACGAGGAGAAGGACGGCACGCTCGCCCGCCTCCTGGTGGCGCCCATCGCGCGGCGCTCCATCATCGGCGGCAAGGTGCTCGCCAGCGTCTGCGTCGGGGTGCTGAGCCTGCTCGTGCTCTGGGGCGCGAGCACGCTCCTCATGGGCGCCAGGTGGGGCGAGCCGGCCGCGGTGCTCCTGCTCCTCCTCAGCGTCGTCGCCGCGGCCGCCGGCGTGCTCATGGCCGTGGCGGCGTTCGCGCGCAGCGCCGAGGCGGCGGGCAACGTCCAGTCGATCGTGGCCATCACGCTCGGGGTGCTCGGCGGCACGTTCTTCCCCCTGCCGGAGGCGGGCGGCGCCTTGTCGCTCCTCATGCGCGTCTCGCCGCACTTCTGGTTCTTGCGCGGCATGGCGGACGCGGCGGGCGGCGGCGTCCAAGCCGCCCTGCCCGACGCGCTCGCCATCCTCGTGTTCGCCGCCGTGGCGGGCGGGCTCGGCTGGGCGGCCTTCGGCAGGAGGCTCACGCGGTGACCAAGGTCCTCGCGATCGGCCTCAACAACCTCAAGCGGTTCCTGAGGGACCGCTCCAACTACTTCTTTGCCCTGCTCCTGCCCATCGGACTGATCTTCATCACGGGCGTGACGTTCGGCGCGCAGACGCGGGCGCGCATCGCCGTCCATGGCGACGGGCGGCTCGTCGAGCGCTTCGCCGCCGCGCTCGACGGGCGCGAGGGCCTCGAGGTCGTGCGCGTGCCCGACGAGGCCGGGCTACGCGAAGGGGTCGAGCGGGGAGGCTACGTGGTCGGGGTCGCTTTCCCGACCGGGCTCGACGACCTCGTGGCCGGCGGCGCCTCGGCCGAGGTCGCCTACTACGGGCAGGCCGGCGGGACCGGCCAGAACTACCGCCTCGACGTGCAGGCGGCGCTCGAGTCGGCCACCGCCGACGCGCTCGCCGCCGGTCACCTCGCCAGGCGCACGGGCGAGCCGTTCGCCGAGGCGCTCGGCGCCGTCCGCGAGGCAGCGGCGCGTGTGCCGGAACTGAGCCTGGACACCGTCATCGTCGACGCCGGCGGCGCCCGCAGGAACTACCTCGGCTTCGGGCTCGTCTCCGCGGCCGAGTTGGTCCTGTTCGTGTTCCTCACGGGCCTGACGAGCGCCACCAACCTGGTCGAGAGCCGCAAGCTCGGGGTCACTAGGCGCATGCTCGCCTCCCCGACCGGCTCCCTGACCATCGTGGTGGGGGAGGGGCTCGGGCGCTTCCTCGTCGCCCTGTTCCAGGGGATGTACGTGGTCGTCGCGTCCAACCTCGTGTTCGGCGTCGAATGGGGCGCCCCGCTCGCCGTCCTCGTGCTCCTGGGCGCGTTCTCCGCGGTGGCGGCCGGCGCCGGCATGCTGATCGGCTCCGTCTTCTCGTCCGCGCAGCAGGCCGGCGGCGTGTCGGTGATGCTCGGGCTCGTCCTCGCCGCGCTCGGCGGCTGCATGGTCCCGCTCGAGCTGTTCGGCAGGACCATGCGCGAGGTCGCCAAGGTCGTGCCGCACTCCTGGGCGCTGGAGGGCTTCAACGTCCTGGTGCGCCAGGAGGGCGGCCTCGGGGCCGTGCTGCCGTACGTCGGCGTCCTGCTCGGCTTCGCCGTCGTGCTCTTCGCGCTGGCGGGTTGGCGGTTGCGCGCGGCTATCACGCAGGCCTAGGCGCGCACATCGAGGCCAGGTTGACGCGGTGGCCCACAGGCCTGGGCGCGTGGCGCGCGCTCCTGAACGTCGACGCCCTGGCGCCCGCGAAGCGGGTCCGGATCGCCACCAGGACGCGTATGCTCGTGCATGCCAGCACAAGGCCTCAAGGACCTGGACGCCGTCGTCGAGCAGTACGCCACCAGCAACTTCAGCCCCAGCGGCATCGTCGCCGTCGCGCAGGGCGGCGAGATCGTCGAGACGCGCACCTGGGGCGGCGACGGCTACGACGTCACGACCCCCTTCCGCATCGCTTCCTGCACGAAGAGCTTCACGGCCCTCGCCCTCCTGATCCTGCGGCGCGAAGGTCGGCTGGGGCTCGACGACGAGGTCGTCCGGCACGTCCCCGAGCTGCAGGTCGTGGCGCCGGAAGGGTGGCCGGTGCTGCGCCTACGCCACCTCCTCGCCATGTCCGGAGGCCTGGCGACCGACAACCCGTGGGGCGACCGGCAGGAGTCGCGCTCGCGCGAGCAGCTGAGCGCTTGGCTCGCGGGCGGGTTGCGCCTCGACTCCCCTCCGGGCGACGCGTACGAGTACTCGAACCTCGGTTACGCGGTCCTCGGCGAGGTCATCACGCGCGTGAGCGGACAGGACTTCAAGGAGTTCGTTCGGGAGCGGATCATCGACCCGCTCGGCCTGCCGGACACGCGCTTCGCGGCCGACGACCTCCCCACGACCGCCCGCGGCTACCACCGCGAGCCCATGCTTCCCGGCCAGCCGGGCGGCTGGACGGTGCAGCGGGCCTCCGGCCCCGGCGTCTTCTCGCCGATCGGCGGCCTGTACTCGAGCGCGCGCGACCTCGTGGCGTGGGCGCACCTCCACATGCACCAGGCGGTCCCCGTGGGCGCCACGTTCACGGCCGCCGACCTCGCCGAGGGGCAGCAGCCGCTCACGCACGTCGAGACCTCCCACGCGCCGCGGCCGCTGCGCGGCCTCGTCACCCGGGCCTACGGCTACGGCCTCAACGTCGAGCGGTTCACCGACCACGGCGTGCTCGTGTCCCACGCCGGCGGCTACCCCGGCTTCACCGCCTACATGTGTTGGCACGCGGACTCCGGTCACACCGTGATCGCCTCCGCCAACGGCACGCACTCGGGCGTGCCCGACCTGGCGCGGCGCGTGATGTTCCCGCTCATGGCGGTGGGCGGCGGGTCGCCCGCCGCCATCGAGCCCTGGCCCGAGACCCTCGCGGCGGCCAGGGCGGTCGACGACCTCGTCCGCGAGGCGCGGACCGGCTCACCCGCCGAAGTCGCCGAGCGCTACGCGCGCGTGTTCGCCGAGAACGCCGAGCTTGACTTCCCGCTCGCGCGGCGTGTCGAGTACCTGCGCCAGGCGTTCGTGAACCTGGGGGAGCTGCGGCCGCGGGGCGAGCCGGCGCTCACGCACGAGCGGCCCGCCCGCGCCGGTTGGTCCGTACCGGCCGAGTTCGGCAAGCTGGAGCTCTACATCGAGCTGGCGCCCGTGGCCCCGTTCGGCGTCCAGACTTTCGAGGTGGTGGTCCAGAACGGCTGGGGGAAGGTGGAGCTGTTCTGAGTCGCGTTCGTGCCCGGACGGCGGTCAGTCGCCCCGCGGCGCCGAGCGCCAGCAGGGGCGCAAACCCGGGGCGCATGGTGGCGAGCATCACGGCTGCGCGTCCTGGGGGCGCCCCGACGCCTGGGCCAGGCCGACGCTGCCCATGCCGCCTACGGTCGGCTAGGTCACTTGTAGAACCCCTCGCGCAGGTTGATGCCGTGTTCGACCCATGCCTTCAGCGCCGCCAGCATGCCGGTCCAGCCCTCGCAGTTGCCGAAGGCGCTCTTGGCGCCCGCCTGCGTCCCCAGCCAGGCGGCCTCGGTGATGGTGACGAGCGTGCGCGCGTTGCCGTCGAGCGGCTCGAAGTCGAACGTCGTTCTGGTCTTGCCAGTGGGGTCGAGCGTGTTGTTGCCGCCCCACTCGATGACGATGCGGCGCGGCGGGTCCGCCTCCAGGACCGTGACGGGGAACGCGCCGGGGAAGTCGTGGAAGTCCCACGTCACGTCGCCGCCGGCTTCGAGCCGCCCGCGCGCGCCGCCGGTCGTGAAGTACCTGGAGAGTTGGGCAGGGTCGGCCACCGCCTCGTAGACCTCCTCGCGAGGGCGTGAGACGCGCGCCGAGACCGTGAAGGACAGGCTTTCCAACCGCTCTGAGTCTGTCATGTTATAGTTATATCACATGTTGCCGGCCGACGGTAGCGACCAGCTCGACGACTCCGACGACGACCGCGTGTTCAAGGCGTTGGCGTCAGCCACGCGGCGGCGGATGCTCGACGCCCTGCGCCGCTCGTCCATGACGACGGGCGCCCTCTGCGACCTCCTCCCGAACCTCGACAGGACGACCGTCCTGCAGCACCTCCGCGTCCTGGAGCGCGCCGAGCTCGTGATCGGCCGCAAGGTGGGGCGTGAGCGCGTCCTCACGCTGGCGCCGCTGCCCATCAAGCGGATCTACGACCGCTGGATAGGCGAATACGCACGCGCGGCCGTCGAGCTGCTGGAGCGGTTGTAGGCTTTGACGCATGACAGAGGACGCCGTGCCAGGACCCGACCCCGCGGCCGCCGCCGTGGCAGCCGCTTACGACCACCTCAGCGACGCGAGCCACGACGGCTTCACGCCCTTCGACAGGGCCCTGGATGGCCTGAGCGGCGAGGTGGCCGTCAGGAAGCCGGCAGGGAGCCCGTACAGCCCGGCCGAGGTCCTCGCCCACATGCTGTTCTGGCAGCAGCGTCACCTGGCCATCCTGGACGGCGCTCCGCCCGTGCCCGTCGCCACCGCCGCCGTCGGCTGGCCCAGCGCGTCGGCCGCGGACTGGGACGGCATGGTCGAGAAGTACCAGGCCGGCCTGGCCCGCTACCGCGCCGTCGTCGCGAAGCCGGCGGCGGTCGCACGTCCGGTGCGGGAGGGGAGCAGCGTGTCGGCTGCCACCAGCACCATGTCGATGTTCATCCACGACGCGCACCACCTCGGCCAGATCATCCTGTTGCGCCGCATGCTAGGCGCCTGGCCCCCGCCCGGGGGCGGCGACACCTGGTAGGACCGGCGCAGGGCGGCAAGGCCTGATGAGACCGCCGCTGGGCGGCTAGGCGCTCTCCTGCGAGGTGGCAGCCGGTCCGGCCCGGTGACCGTCCGACCGGGGAGCGGCGCGGGCCAGCCGGTCGAGCGCCAGGTACAACGTCACGCCGAGGGCCAGCACCCCCGCGCACACGCCCCAGGCCGCCGCGATCGAGGTCGCCTGGGCCAACGGCGTCAGGACCAGGCTGCCTAGGAAGCTACCCGCGAACCCGGCCAGCGACAGGACGGAGAGCATGACCGAGCGGCGCGCCGCCGGCACCGCGGCGTTGAAGAGCGCCAGGTGTGGCGAAGACCAGCCGGAACGCGCCACGTAGGTCAACCAGAAGAGCGCGGTCGCGCCCGCCAGACCCGTCTGCCGGGCCAACAGGCCGAACGCCGTCGCCTGCAGCAGCTGGAGGAGCCCGGCCGCTAGGGCGTCGCGCCCCTTCAGGAACCGGGTGAGCCGTGTGGCCATGACGTTGCCGAACACGCCCATGGCGAAGCTGCCGCCGAGCACGAACCCGAGCGCACGCGCGTCCGCGGCGGCCGTGGTGCCAAGGAGCGCGCCGACGAGCCCCGTGACACCGGGTTGGGCGGCGCTCGGTCGGGCGTCGTGCAGCAGCCCGGCGAAGAACGGCTGCCAGAGCGTCTCGGAGGTCATGAGCGCGATCCCCACCAGGCACTCGCCGGCGAGCAGCAGCCGGAGCGGTCGACTGCCGCGCGCGAGGGCGGCGGCGTCGGCCACCACCGTGCGCACGGCGGCCAGCCCGGCTCGCCATGCGAGCCGCTCCGAGGCCGGCCGCGGGTCGCGCACGAGGAGCGCCGTCAGGGCGATGACGGCGGCCTGCATCACGCCGGAGGCCACGACCGTCACCGACAACGGGGTGAGCACCGCGGCGCCGTCGCTCGGCAACCATGCGAAGAGGCCCGGCAGCAGCGCGCCCGTCACCGTGCCGGCCGCGAGCCCGATGAGGTTGTAGGAGCCCGCGGCCGCGAGGGCGGGTTGCAGCGCGGCGCCCGGCTCGCGCTCCTGGAGGGCGTCGATGAACCACGCGTCGAGCGCCCCGGAGCTCAAGGCCCGGGACGTGCCCCAGAGGAGCGAGTAGAGGACGAAGCCGGTCAGGTCGAACGCGCCCAGGAACAGGACCTTGGCGAGCAAGGCCAGGACGCAGGCGAGCAGGTACGTGCGCTTGCGGCCGAACGTGTCGGCCAGCGCCCCGGACGGGAGCTCGAGCAGCACGATCGTGAGGGTGTACACGGCTCCGTACATGCCGACCTGGCTCAGCGACAACCCCCGCGACTGCGCGAGCAGGACGGAGACGGCCATCGGCACGACGTTGGCGAACCAGTTGAGGGAGCTCACCAGGTAGTAGGTGGCGCGAACGCTCATGGAGAAGAGCGTGGCGGTTACTCTACTTGTGATGACAGAGGCGGATTCAGGTAGGAGAGACCCCTCCGTGGTGGGGCTCGCGGCGCCGGACGCCCCCGCGCCGGGCTCCGCCCGCGACCGCGGCGCCGCCGACCGCGACTACCACCGCGTCACGGACCCCGAGCAGGCGCGCCTGCTCACGGAGCCGGCGTTCGAGGACGCCTTTCGGCCGTTCCTGGGGCGCGAGCGTTCCGTGAGCGAGGCCGCGGCCGAGGCGGGCACGACGCTCGACGCCATGCTCTACCGCGTGCGCGGGCTGCTGAAGGCCGGGCTGCTGGAGGTGGCGCGCCTGAGGCCGCGCGCCGGGCGACCCATCAAGCTGTACCGCTCCGTGCACGACGCCTACTTCATCCCGTACGAGCTCACGCCGTTCGCGTCCTTGGAGGAGCGGCTCTGGCGACAGTTCATGCCGGAACTGAAGGAGCGACTCGCCATCCAGGCGCGGCGGCTGCGCGCGCGGGGCTTCGACGGCCAGCGCCTCTACCGCAACGACTTCGGCGAGACGTTCATGGAGTCCGCGCCCGACGCCGTGAGCCAGCTCCACTTCCTCGACCCACAGCGCGAACCGGCCACCGACTACTGGACCAACCTCGAGTTGACGGAGCCGCAGGCGCGCGAAGTGCAGCGCACGCTCTACGACCTCTGGCGCCGCTCACAGGCGCTCGAGGCTGGCGGGGCGGAGAAGAAGCGCTACCGGCTGGCCGTGGCGTTCGTGCCGCTCGACGACTGAGCCAGCCACTTCCTGACCGAGCCCCTGATCGCGTACAGGTGGCCCGCCTCGTGCTCGATGAGGTGCCACACGATCCATTCGGGCGTCACGGCGTACTCCTCGCCTGCCGGCTCGCTCATGCGTCGCCATGCGGCCGGGTCCAGCCCGCCGACTATCTCGAGGAAACGCGCGCGCGACGCGTTCAACCGGGCGACATGCTCGCTCAGGGCGACGCCGGGCACGTGCTGGAGGGCGCCCTTCGCATCACGGTCAGGGTAGGGGAAGAGCTCGTGCACGTAGGGTGGGAACTCCTGCATCAGCAGGTCCGTGTACAGCCAGCCGAGCTCGACGCCGGCCACGTGGTAGAGGAGCGAGCCGACCGAGTTGTCGTCGCCGTTCACGCCGCGCCAGTCGATGAACTCCTGGCCCAGGCCGCCGGCGTCGATGCGCTCGACCGTGCGGAGCAGGGCCTGCCTGATGCGCTGCAAGCCCCCGAGCCACAGGCCGGCCTCCGGCGTGACGCTCGGGTAAGGCTCGATGAAGAGCTGGGTCCGTGCTCCTGCGTCCATGTGTCCTCCGCCGCGTAATATAGCGGTCGCGGCGGGCCGGACGTTCGAGCCCCGCACACGGCGTTCGCGCCGGAACACAGCTCGGAAGAAGGCTTCGATGAACCGCTACAACTGGCTGGGGCTGGCACTCGCTTTGGCTTCTTCAGCCGCGTTCGGCACCTCAGGGTCGTTGGCCAAGGGGCTACTGGTGGCCGGCTGGTCGCCTGCGGGAGCCGTGACCTGGCGCGTCGGCCTCGGCGCCCTGGCGCTGCTGCTGCCGGCCGCCCTGGCCATGCGCGGCCGCTGGGGGTCGCTGGCGCGCGGCTGGCCCACCGTCCTGCTCTTCGGCCTCGTGGCCGTCGCCGGTTGCCAGCTCGCCTACTTCCTGGCCGTCGAGCGCCTCTCCGTCGCCATCGCCCTCCTCCTCGAGTACCTGGGCGTGATCCTCGTCGTCGTCTGGCTCTGGCTGCGGCGCGCTCAGCGCCCCCGGCCCCTCACCCTCGTCGGCGCCTGCCTGGCCGTCCTCGGCCTGGTGCTGGTGCTCGACGTGTTCGGCGCCGTCACCATCGACGTCGTCGGCGTCGTCTGGGGCCTCGTCGCCGCCTTCGGGCTGGCCACCTTCTTCGTCGTCTCGGCCGACGACCGCAGCGGTCTGCCTCCCATCGCCATGGCGTCTGGCGGCCTGCTCGTCGGCGCCGCCGTGCTCCTCCTAGCGGGGTGGGCCGGGGTCGTGCCGTTCGCTTGGAACACCTCCGATGTCCTCCTGGCCGGGTACCGGGTGCCGTGGTGGCTCGACATCGCTCCGCTCGGCCTCTTCGCGGCGGCGTTCGCCTACGTTGCCGGCATCTTCGCGGCGCGGCGCCTCGGGTCGAAGCTCGCATCGTTCGTGGGGCTCTCCGAGGTCCTCTTCGCCGTCCTGTGGGCCTGGCTGCTCCTCGGCGAGCTCCCCGTCGCCGTCCAGCTGCTCGGCGGAGCGCTCATCCTCGCCGGCGTGATCCTGGTGAAGCTCGACGAGGGTCCGCGTCGGGAAGGCGCTACCGCAGCGGCCGGGACCGCTCCGCGCTGACGGACGCCGGTCGCCACCTGACCACGGTCGCTCCCGATGCCCGTCACGGACCCCTTGCCGGCTCCGGCCCGCCTCCAGCCTGAGAAGCTATCCTGGTCGGGACAGTCGGCGAGGAGGCGCGACATGCAGAAGGTGACCCCGTTCCTATGGTTCGACGACCAAGCCGAGGAGGCTGCCGCCTTCTACTTGGCCGTCTTCGACGACGCCCGCAAGGTCTCCAACGTCGTCGACGACGCGCGCCAGGTCTCCCTGGACGGGCGGCCGGGCAAGGCCTCGGGCATCACGATCGAGGTGGGCGGCCAGCGCCTCTTCCTCTTCAACGGCGGCCCCTACTTCAAGCTCAACGAGGCCTTCTCGCTCTTCATCGACTGCGGCACCCAGGCCGAGGTCGACTACTACTGGGAGCGGTTGACGGCCGACGGCGGCCAGGAGTCCCAGTGCGGCTGGCTGAAGGACAAGTTCGGCGTCTCCTGGCAGGTCGTGCCCGAGGTCCTCACGCGTGGTCTCTCCGATCCGGACCCGGAGGTAGCCAAGCGCGTCGCCGCGAGCATGATGACCATGACCAAGCTGGACGTCGCGGAGCTCGAGAGGGCCTACGCGGGCTAGCTCTCGGTCGAAGCGCCTTCGGACGACTCGAGCCTGGGCGCCCGCCCGCGCGCACGACCCGCTGGCCTGGCGTGCCTCACGCCGCCGAGGCGCCGCCCTCGTGCCGGCCTTGCGCCCGGATGCTAGATTCTTCACAGGGAGCTACGTACACTCCCTTCGCGAAAGGTAGGTTCCAGATGACCTGGTCGACCGTCAAGCGCGCGCTGTTCGTCTTCGCCGCGCTGCTACTAGCCGTCCCGGCCGCTGCTCAGGAGACGCCGGTCAAGGGTGGCACCGCCATCGTCATCCTAGGCTCGGACCCCGAGCACCTCAATGTCGGTATCAGCACGAGCTACCCGACGGGCGCCGTCGGTGCCAACATCTACAGCGGCCTCGTCAGGTCGCGCGCCGACGGCCGACCGGAGGGCGACCTCGCCAGCAGCTGGACGGTGTCGGACGACAACCTGACCTACACCTTCAAGCTGCGGCAGGCGAACTTCCACGACGGCACGCCCGTCACGAGCGCCGACGTCGTCTACTCCATGCTTCAGATCGAGGCCCCCAACCATGGGCGCTTCAAGACGGCCTACGACCAGATCGCCTCCATCGAGGCGCCGGACGCGGAGACCGTCGTCATCACCCTGAAGGTGCCTTACGCGCCGCTCCTGAGCCTCCTGACGGTGTTCGACGCCCCGGTCCTGCCGAAGCACGTCTTCGAAGGCACGGACCCCCTCACGAACCCGGCCAACGACGCCCCCATCGGCAGCGGCCCCTTCAAGTTCGCGAGCTGGGTGCGCGGCGAGCGTGTCGAGATCGTGCGCAACGACGACTACTTCCTCGACGAGGCCCTCCTCGACAAGATCATCTTCCGCATCGTGCCGCAGGACGTAGCGCGCTCCACGGCCCTCGAGGTCGGGGAAGCCGACCTCCTGTGGGGCTTCTACATGCCGCCGGCCGACCTGCCGCGCCTCGCGTCCGACCCGAACCTCAACACTTGGACGGGCATCACCATCCCGGCGCTCTACTTCGTCTTCATCAACACGAACACCCCGGGCTTGGACGACGTCCGCGTCCGCCAGGCCATCATGTACGCCGTCGACCGCGACCAGGTCGTCGAGCAGGCGCAGGGCGGCCTCGGTCAGGCCGGCTCCGGTCCGTTCGGAGCGGGCTTCGCTTACGCCTACGACGAGTCGACCGACTACCGCACCAGGTACCCGTTCGACCAGGAGAAGGCCAAGGCGCTCCTGGCCGAGGCGGGCGTGAGCGGGCTTCAGCTGCGCTTCGTCTACGACTCCGCGCGCGGCGCCTTCGCCGCCGCCGGCGACATCATGCGCGACCAACTGCGCCAGGTCGGCATCGACCTCGTGCTGCAGCCGGCCGAGCGCGCCGTGATGGTCGACCGCGTCTACAAGGGCGACTACGACCTCACCATGCAGTCGTTCACGTCGAGCGGCGACCCGACGATCGGCTACCACCGCATCTACCGGAGCGCAGCTCCGGGTACCCCGTTCGTCAACGCCACGGGCTACTCCAACCCCGACATCGACGCGTGGCTCGACCAGGCGGGCGGTCTCGCCGATCAGGACGCTCGCGCCGAGTACTACGCCAGGATCAACGAGGTGCTGGCGAACGACGTGCCCGTGATGGTGATGTTCGACGAGCTGGCCTCGGAGGCCTCCTCGGGGAACCTGCGCGGCATGCGCACGCTCCTCGACCAGCGCGACGGGCTCGAGTTCCTCTGGTTCGCCAAGCCCTAGCGTAAGTCGGGGAGGTGGCGCGACATGGCGGCTGAGGGCGGCGGCAACGGCCTGGCGCTCTACGCGCTGCGCAGGCTGATCAACGCCGTGCCGCTCGTCCTGGGCGTCGTCGTCGTCAACTTCGTCCTCATCGCCCTCGCACCCGGCGACCCCGTCATGTCGCTCATCGGCGAGTACCCCGCGCCGGCCGAGTACGTGGAGCGGGTGCGGCAGGACTTCGGGCTCGACAAGAGCGTCCCCGAGCGGCTCTGGCTCTACCTGGTGAACGTGGCGAAGGGGGACCTCGGGTTCTCCTTCGCCAACCGCCAGCCCGTCCTCGACCTGCTCCTCCAGCGGCTCGGGCGCACCCTGGTGCTGATGTTGAGCACCGTGGTGGTCGCCTCGACGGTCGGCCTCTTCCTGGGGGTGATCGCGGCCCGCAAGCCCGGTTCGGTCACGGACCGGGGCGCGACTGGCTTCGCGCTCGTCGGCTACGCGGTGCCGGAGTTCTGGTTGGGGCAGATCCTCATCCTCGTGTTCGCCGTGCTGCTCGGTTGGTTGCCGGCCGGCGGCTTCCGCAGCGTCAGGGTCGAGTACACGGGCATGGCGGCCAGCCTCGACATGTTCAGGCACATGCTCCTGCCCATGGCCGCGCTCTCGTTCAGGTACATGGCCATCACCACGCGCCTCACGCGCGCGTCGCTCCTAGAGGTGATGAGTTCCCAGTACATCGTGGCCGCGCGGGGGCGGGGGCTGTCGGAGAACACCATCCTCTGGCGTCACGCGCTCCGCGCGGCCGCCCTGCCCGTCGTGACGGTCATCGGCTACAACTTCGGTTTCATCGTGGCGGGCTCGGCGCTCGTCGAGACCGTCTTCGGCTGGCCAGGGATAGGCCGCCTCATGTACGACTCCATCTACACGCGCGACTACCCCGTGCTCCTCGGTATCTTGCTGTTCGTATCCATGACGGTCATCGTCGTCAACCTCATCACCGACGCGTTCTACGCCGTCCTCGACCCGCGGGTGAGGTACTGATGGAAACCGCTGCAGCTCCCGCCGCCGGACGCTCGAACGCCAGCGCGGCCTGGCGCCGCTTCAGGCGGAGCAGCTCCGGCGTCTTCGGCCTCGCGCTCGTCGTGCTCCTCACGCTCGTCGCCGTCCTGGCGCCAGTGCTCGCGCCGTACGACCCGCACACGACGTCGCGCGCCGCCTTCATGCCGCCCCTCGCCGCTGGCCACGTCCTCGGCACGGACAACCTCGGCCGCGACGTGCTCAGCCAGGTGATCTGGGGTTCGCGCGTCTCGCTCATGGTCGGGCTCGCGGCGGCGGCCACGGCGACGCTGATCGGCGTCCTCGTCGGCGCCCTCGCCGGCTACCTCGGCGGCTGGTTCGATGAGCTCCTCATGCGCATCACGGAGTTCTTCCAAGTGATCCCGCGCTTCGTGCTCGCGCTCATCGTGGTGGCGTTCTTCGGCTCCGGTCTCGTCAACCTCATCCTCGTCATCGGGGTGCTGAGCTGGCCGCAGACCGCGCGGTTGGTGCGCAGCCAGTACCTGAGCCACAAGACCCTGCCGTACGTGGACGCCGGCCGCGCCCTCGGCATGCGCAAGTTCCGCATCATGTTCATGCAGATCCTGCCGAACGCCATGGGGCCCGTGCTCGTCGTCGCTTCGCTCGACGTGGCGCAGGCCATCCTCCTCGAGGCCAGCCTGGGCTTCTTCGGCCTCGGCGACCCGAACCTCACGAGCTGGGGCGGGATGCTCAACACGGCCCAGACCTTCATCCGCCGCGCCTGGTGGATGAGCGTGTTCCCCGGCTTCGGCATCACCCTGGCCGTGCTCGGCTTCAACCTCTTCGGGGACGGCCTCACCGAGGCGTACGACCCCCGCATGGCGCCGCGCTGAAGCCGCCGCGCCCTAGGAGAGCTTCGATGTCAGACATCCAACGCCACCTGCGCGCCAAGACGGGCGACGTCGCCCCGTACGTCCTCATCCCCGGCGACCCCGGCCGCGCCGAGCGCATCGCCGAGACCTTCGTCGAGCCCAAGCTGATCGCACGCAACCGCGAGTACACGCTCTTCACGGGGCGCACCGCGGCGGGCACACCCATCAGTGTCTGCTCGACGGGCATCGGCGGGCCGTCGGCGTCCATCGCCGTGGAGGAGCTCGTGCGGATCGGAGCCACGCACTTCATCCGCGTCGGCTCGGCGGGCGGTCGGCAGCCCGGCACCCCCATCGGCTCCGTGATAGTCGTGACCGCGGCCTTCAGGGGCGAGGGGACGTCCCTCGACTACGTCCCGCTCGGCTACCCGGCGGCGGCCGACCTGGACGTCACGCTCGCCCTGCGCCGCGCCGCCGAGGCGTACCTCGGCAAGCGCGCCATCGAGGGCGTCGTGTACACGCGCGACGCGTTCTATCGCCGCGACGACGGCCTCAACCAACGCCTGACCGAGGCCGGCGTGGTCGCGGCCGAGCAGGAGTGCTCCACGGTCTTCGTCGTCGGCGCCCTCCTGGGCGTGAAGGTCGGGGCCGTCCTCGGCACCGACTCGAACATCTACCTCGACCCCCAGCCGACCCGCGAGGAGAAGGAGGCGCTCTACCGGCAGGTCGAGCGCGAGACCATCGCCATCGCGACCGCCGCCGTGGACCGGCTCCACGCCGAGGCGTGAGCCCCACCGTGTTCGGGCGGAGCGCGGGGGCGGTTCCGGGAGCCGCCGCCGGACCCGAGGCGCCCTTCGCCCCGAGCCTCGCGGAGCGCGACCTGCTGGTGACGAGCGCGACGCTCGTCGACGTGGTCACCCAGTCCACCTACCGTGGCTGGTTCACCGTGTGGCGCGGGCGGTTCGTCGAGGTCGAGGCCGGCGAGCCCTCCGAGGCCGACCTGGCCGGGCTGAGCATCGCTGAGCGCCGCGACCTCGGGGGCGCCCACGTGCAGCCGGGCATGCTCGACGTGCACATGCACATCGAGAGCAGCCTCGTCACGCCGCGGCGCTTCGCCGAGGCCGCCCTCCCGCACGGCACGACGACCATCCTGCAGGACCCGCACGAGGTCGCGAACGTGCTCGGCGCGCCCGGCATCGCGGCCATGCACGCCGCGTCGCGTGGGCTCCCGCAGCGGGTCTACACGGCCGTGTCGAGCTGCGTCCCGGCGACCTCGGCGGACATCGAGACCCCCAATGCCAGCATCGCCCCGTCCGACGTGGTGGAGCTGGCGCGCGACCCCGAGGTGATCGCCCTCGGCGAGGTGATGGACTACCAGGGGCTCGTGGCGGGTGACGGGCATCTGCGGGCCATGGTGGCCGCCGCGCACGGGGTGGGTTTGAGCGTCGAGGGACACGTGCCGAGCCTGGCCGGCGCCGCCCTGTCGCGCTACGTGGCTCACGGCGTGCGCTCCGACCATACGCTCGCCACGCCCGCCAAGCTACTCGAGGAGCTCCGCAAGGGCTTGTGGGTGATGATCCAGGAGAAGTCACTCACGCCGGACGTCGTGCGGGAGATCATCGCCCTGCCCGACCGGAGCCGCGTGCTGCTGATCACGGACGACGTGATGCCGAACCGCCTCCTCGGCGGCCACCTGAGCCGCCTCGTCTCGCTCGCCGCCGAGCTGGGTTGGCCGGTCATGGATGCCATCGCGTCCGCCACGCTGCGCCCAGCCACCTACCTGGGCCTGGGCGGGCTCGGCGTCGTCGCGCCTGGCGCGCACGCCGACTACCTCGTCACGGCCGGCCTCGCCGCCTACCCGCCGCTCGAGACGCACGTCGAGGGGCGCTTGGTGGCGCGCGGCGGCGCGACGGTCGTCACCTGCTCACCCCCGGAGCTGCCAGGCGCCGGCTCGACCACGGCATCCGGGCTCCTGGGCGTCGGCCAGGCGTACGTGGCGGCGAACGTGGCGCGGGACGCGCTCGGGTTCGGCCGGGGCGCTACGCGCCGTCAGGTGCGCGCCCGCGTCATAACGGTGAACAAGGTTAACAGCTTCACCACCTTGCGCGAGGCCGCTGTCGGGCTCGTTGGCGGCGTGCCCACCGACCCCGACATCGCCCTCGCCTGCGTGGTCCCGCGCGCCGCGCTGCTGCCGGGCGCGGGCGCGTACGCGCCCGTCGTCTGCCTCGTCGCGGGCACCGGCCTGCGCTCCGGTGGCTACGCTTCGACCTTCGCCCACGACAGCCACAACGTCTTCCTCTTCGGGCGTAGCCTGGACGCCATGGCGACCTCGCTGGCCCGGGTCGCCGCCGAAGGCGGCGGCATGGCGTTCACGACTGATTCAGGCACGACCCTCCTGCCCCTCCCCATCGCGGGGCTACTGTCCGACGACCCGGTGAGCGTCGTCGGCGCCGGGTTCGCGGCGCTCGAGCGGGCGCTCGGGGAGGCCGGCATGGACGTCAAGGCGCCCGTGCTCCTCCTCACCCTCCTGCCACTGAGCGTGAGCCCGGACTTCAAGGTGACCGACAAGGGCATCGTCGACGTGCAGGCGCGGCGCATCCTCGCGCCCGAGGTGACGGCGTGAGCGGTAAAGGCGCTTCGGGCGGACGCGACGGTTCCGACGGGCACGGGAACGCCGCCGACCAGCAGGGCGGTGGGCGCGCGGGCGACCCGCTGCTGGTGACCCGCCTCCTGACGCGCCTGGTGGACCTATGCGGGACGGCGAGCCCGAGCAGGAACGAGCGCGAGGTCGCGGACAAGCTCCGAGGCGAGTTCGAGGCCTTGGGCATGCGGGTGCGCGAGGACGACGGCAGCTCCAGCACTGGCGGGAACGCGGGCAACCTGATAGCGGAGCTGCCGGGCGGCCTCCCCGAGCGAGTGGTGCTCGCCGCGCACATGGACACGGTGCCGTTAGCGCCGGGTGAGCCGCTGGCACCCATCGTCGAGGGGACCGTCGTGCGCACGACCGGCAGGCAGATCCTCGGCGCCGACGACAAGGCCGGCGTGTGCGTCGTCCTCGAGCTGGCGGCCCGCGCCGCGGCGACGCCCTTCGCCGAGCGCCCGACCGTCGTAGCGGTCGTCACCGTCTGCGAGGAGCTCGGCCTGCTCGGCGCCAAGCACCTGGACGTCGCGGCGCTGCGGGCCGACCACGGCTACTCGTTCGACGGCGAGGTGCCGGTTGGCGAGCTCATCACCGCGGCGGTCTTCAAGGAGGACGTGACGTTCACAGTCGAGGGCCGCGCGGCCCACGCCGCCCTCGAGCCCGAGCGCGGCGTGCACGCCATCAAGGCCGCCGCCGCGGTCGTGGCCGCCATCCCGCTCGGCCGCGTGGCCGACGACCAGGTCCTGAACATCGGCGCCATCCAAGGGGGCGGGTCGACCAACGTGGTCCCGGCCCTGGTGAGCATGCGCGGCGAGTTCCGGTCCTTCACCGCCGAGCGCCTGGAGGAGCTGGCCGAGCGCGTGCTCCGCCTGGCGCAAGCTGCCGCGACCGAGCACGGCGCGCGTTTGAGCGTCGAGCGCAAGCGCCTCTACGCCGGCTACTCCCTGCCCGCCGACGCCGTGCCCGTCAAGCGGCTCGTCGAGGCGGCAGGTGCCGTCGGCATCGAGGTGAGCACGGTCTCCTCGATCGGCGGTTCCGATACGAGCATCTTCAACCAGAAGGGCCTGCCGACGGTCAACGTCGGCGTGAGCATGCACGAGATCCACTCCGTGAACGAGTGGATCGACGTCGCCGACCTGGCCCGCGTCGTGGCTTGGGTCGGGGCGGCCCTCGGCCTGTACCGACGCTAAGGATCATTCTGGCCAGGGTCGGTCGACCGGGGTCGGCCGAGCGGCGTCGGCCGGGAAGTCCTTGACCCGCCGGGCCGCTGCTAGGCTCGGGTGATGGATGCCCTTCGCCTCGGCCCGCTCGTCGTCTCCGCGCCGCGCTTGCACGCCGGCCTCGCGCTGGCGGTGCTCGTCGGAACTGCCGAACTCGTGGCGTGGCGACGGGGCCGCCGCCGCGGTGGAGTCGGTGACGGTGCCGAAGCCAGCGCCTTACCGGAAGGTGGCGCCGGAGCGGGCTGGGCGTGGAACGCTGCGTTCGCCACGCTGGTTGGCGCCCGGGTAGCCTTCGTGATCGAGAACGGGGGCTACTTCGCCGGGCGACCGCTCGAGGCGCTCCAGTTCTGGCAAGGCGGTTTCTCCGCCTGGTGGGGCGTTGTCGTCGGCGCCGGGGCAGCCGCGGTGTCCCTAGGCCGAGCGCGCCGCACGGGCGTCGCGGACGCCTTCACGGCGGCGGTCCTGCCCACGGTCGCAGCGCTCGGCGTGTGGCTCCTGGTGCCAGCCCTCCTCAACCCTGCGCAGCAGGGGCCGATGTCGCTGCCAGCCGTGGCGTTGGAGAGCCTCGCCGGCGGGGTCATCGAGTTGCTACCCGGGCGACCGCTGGTCGTGAACGAGTGGGCCACCTGGTGCGTGCCGTGCCGGCGCGAACTCCCTCAGCTCGCGCGTGCCGCGGCGGAGAACCCGGGCGTCCGGTTCCTGTTCGTCAACCAGGCCGAGGGCCGCGCCACCGTCGCGTCGTTCTTGACCGCGTACCCCGACGTGTCGCTGGGCGACGTGCTGTTGGATCACGCCGGCACCCTGGCGGCCGAGCTGCGCGGCATCGGGCTCCCGACGACGTACTTCTTCTCCGCGACCGGAACCCTCCTTGGCACCCACGTGGGCGAGATCTCGGGCGCCGCCCTCGAGCGCTGGGTACACCGCCTTCAGGACGACTGAGCGCTGACCGGGGCGCGACGCGCGCCCCGCCTCAGCCGGCGAGCCAACCCCCGTCGATGGGGTAGTAGGCGCCCGTGATGTACGAGGCGTCCTCGGAGCAGAGGAAGACGATGAGCTTGGCGATCTCGGCCGGTTCGCCGAAGCGCCGCATCGGCGTCACGCTCTTGAGCCACGCCGTGGTCTGTTCGTCCTCGAAGATGGCTTCCGTCATGCCCGTCCGCACCACCCCGGGGCCCACGCAGTTCACGCGCACGCCCTGGGCGGCGTAGGTGAGCGCCGCCGACTTGGTCAGGCCGCGCACCGCGTGTTTGCTGGTCGGGTAGGACGGATCGCCGGCCGTGGCGCGATCGCCCATGGTGCTGGCCAGGTTGACGATGCCGCCGCCGCCCGCCTTGAGCAGTTCGGGGATGGCGTGCTTGAGACCGAGGAACGTCCCGACTACGTTCACGTCCAGCACGCGCTCGAACGCCTTGACGTCGACCTCGTGCAACGGCACGTTCGGTCCGGCCGCCGAGATGCCGGCGTTGTTCACCAGGTAGTCGATGCGGCCGAACGCCTTAACGGTGGCGGTCACCATCTCCCGGACGGACGCCTCGTCGGCTACGTCCACCTTGACGGCCGCCGCTTTGCCTCCGCCGGCCGACACCTGGCGGACCGTCTCCTCGGCGCCGGTCAGGTTGAAGTCCGCGACCATCACGGCCGCGCCCTTCGCAGCGAACTCGAGCGCCACGGCGCGTCCGATGCCAGACCCCGCGCCCGTCACCAAGGCCACCTTGCCGGTCATCGTGTCCATGTAACACCTCTTTCCCGACTCCAGCCTAAGAGGGGAGGCGTAGGACAGATGACCTCGTCGGGCTGGTCGCTGCGCCGGCGCCCGCGCCCAGCTACGCCATGGCCACGTGTTCCCGGTAGTACCATCTGCCCATGGACGAGCATCCGGGGCAGGTAGAATTGGCGACCCTATTCGTCGCGGAGATCGAGCGCGGTTACCGTGCGCAGAAGGTCCAGGCCGAGCGGGCCCTTGACCAGCTTGACGCGTCCGACTGGCACCGCACCCTCGATGACGACGGCAACTCGATCGCGGTCATCGTGCGCCACCTCACGGGCAACCTGCGCTCGCGCTGGACGGACTTCCTGACGAGCGACGGTGAGAAGCCGGACCGGAACCGGGACGGCGAGTTCGAGTCCGGTCGCCAGCGCAAGGAAGAGATGCTGGCCGCCTGGGACGAGGCGTTCGCTGTGGTGTTCGACGCGTTGGCCGCGCTCACGCCGTCCGACCTCGGCAGGAGTATCACGATCAGGGACCAGCCCCTGGGGGTCGTGGCGGCCATCCTGCGCAACTACGAGCACACGGGTCACCACGTCGGGCAGATCGTGCTCCTCGCCAAGCATTGGCGCGGCGCCGAGTGGCGGACGCTGTCCATCCCCAAGAAGCGCTGAGGGCCGGGCCAGCGCTGTAGCCGGCCCGCGGACGCCACGCGGTCTCGCGAGTCCGTCAGTTCCCCGGCCGCAAGCCTCGCATGGCGCGCTGCTCCTTGAGCGAGATGGCGACGCCGGCGCCCACCACGATCACGATGCCGAGCCAGCCGAGCGTGTCCGGCACGAAGCCGTACGCTAGGTAGCCGTAGGTGACCGCCGTGATCATCTCGAAGTAGCCGACGGGCGCCAACCACGTCGCTGGGGCGTAGTCGAACGCCTTGATGAGTAAGAAGTGGCCGCTCGCCGCGAGGACGCCGAGGAGGGCGAGGACCGCGAGGTCGGCCGGCGCCGGTCGTTGCCATACGAGCGGTAGGACGAGCGTCATCACGATCGCGCCCACCACGGCCGTGTAGCCGAGCGTGAGGAGCGGCGGCGCGCTGCCGGCCAAGCGTCGCGTGAACACCATGTAGAACGCGTGCACGACGCCGGCCGCCAAGGCCAGCGCCGCGCCCCAGCCGAGCACCCCGGAGCCCGGCCGCAGGATGAGGACGATGCCGAGGAAGCCGACCAGCACGGCGATGATCCGCCACGGGCCGACGCGCTCGCCGAGGAGGAGCGGCGCGAGCAGGGTGACGACGAGTGGCGACACGAAGAAGAGCGCGAGCGCCGTGGCCTGCGGCAGCATGGCGAGCGCGAAGAAGAAGAGCGCGGTGCCGGCCAGGAGTAGCGAACCCCTGGCGAGCTGAAGCCCCAACTGGCGCGGTACGAGTGCCCGCGGCCCGAAGCGGACCAGGAGCAGCGGCAGCAAGCAGAGCAGGTGGAAGAAGTAGCGCGCCCAGATGATCATGGGCACCGGCAAGCGCTCGGAGAGGCCCTTCGCAAGGCCGTCCATGATCGGCAGGAGCACCATCGACGCCACCATGAGGCCGGTGCCGAGGGCGAGGTTCGTGGCCGGCACGACGCGGCTGCCGCGCGGCGCCGGGGGCGGCGGGCCGGTCAGCCGGAACGGCGTCGTCGGCGCCTCCGTGAGGCGCTCGATATCGACGGCATGGGTGGACGGACCCGGAGCTGGCACCAGGAGATGATAAGTGAGGGAGCGCGCCTCGCATATCATCGACGCGTGCCACGACCCTTCACGCTCAGACGCTTCACGGACCCCCACGCCTTCGTCGCGGCGGCCGAGCCGTTCATGCTCGAGCGGGAAGCGGCCAACTGCCTCCAGCTCGGCCTCCTGCCGGCCGTCGTCGCCGGCCTCTTCGACGACGCCTACCAGGCGATTCTCGAGGGTCCGGCCGGCGATGTCGCCCTCGTGGCGCTCCAGACCCCGCCGCACCGGCTAATCCTGAGCGACGTGGTCGTCCGAGAGGCGGCCTCGGGGAGCGCCGCGGCCGGCGCCGAGACGGTGGCGGCGCTCGCCGAGACGCTGGTCGAGGCGTTGCTCGAGCCTCCGGTCGACGCGCCGGCTTGCGATGGGCCCCTCGACGTCCCCGGCGTCCTCGGCCCCGTGGCGCTGGCGGCGGCTTTCGCCGAGGCTTGGGCCGAGCGCCGCGCCGTGCCGGTGAGCAGGACCGTGCAGGAGCGCGTCTACGTCTGCACCGAGGTGACGCGGGTGGGCGGCGTGCCGGGCGCCATGGTGAAGGCGGACATCGATCAGGTCGATCTGCTCGTGGACCTCGTCGCGCGCTTCAGGGCGGAGGCGTTGCCGTACGAGCAGCCTTCCACGCGCGAGCAGGTGGTAGACGTCGTGCGCCGCGACCTCGCCTCCGACAGCGGCGGGCTATGGCTGTGGGAGCACGCTGGGCGGGTAGTGAGCCTGGCGGGGGCCCGCGGGGCGACCAGGCACGGCGTCCGCGTCGGGCCCGTCTACACCCCGCCGGAGCTGCGTGGCCACGGCTACGCCACGGCCCTCACGGCGACCCTGACGGAGCACCTCTTGGCGAGCGGCCGCAGGCACGTGACCCTGTTCACCAACCTGGCCAACCCGACGTCGAACGCCATCTACCAGCGCATCGGTTACGTGGGCGTCACGGACCGCGACGTGTACGACTTCGGTCAACCGGTCGGCTGAGCCCGCAGGAGCCGCTGCTCCGCGACCGCCTTGGCGAGGGCGACCAGCATGGCCCGGCCCGCGGCTACCATCGTCTCGTTCGCGTCCACCGTTCCCGCCTCGCCGACGACGTTGGCGACGAACGGCACGTTCACGGCCTGCGGTAGTACGCGCATCCCGAGGGCGACCGCCACGGGCTGCAGGGCGACCATGGCGCGCGTGCCGGCCGACACCCCGCCGTACGTCAGGTATCCGAGCGGCTTGCCCCGCCACTCGACGCTCAGGTAGTCGATCGCGTTCTTGAGCCCCGCCGGGTACGAATGGTTGTACTCAGGCGTGACGAACACGACCGCGCTGGCGCGCTCCACGCGCCGCGACCACGCCTTCGTGTGCTCGTGCTGGTAGCGCTGGAGCCGCGGATGGTACGGCTCGTCGAGCAGGGGCAGGCCGAGCTCCGCCAGCTCCACGACGTCGACGTCGAAGGCGCCCTGCTCGTCGGCGAGGCCGCACAGCCAGTCGGCCAACGCCGTGCTCTTGCGTACGGGACGCGTGCTGCCGCTGATGACGAGGAGGACGGGTCGGCCGGCGCCGGAGGCGTCGGGCTGGCCAGGTTCGGGGGTAGCGGGGGTTGGCATCGGGCCACCGTATCTTGACCTCCTACTCAGGCATGTAGGGCGTGCCACGACGGCGGCTTTCGACGGCGCCTTTCGTGCTGGCCGCAGCGTGGGGCCATCCAGCGCGAGGCGCGGGCTACGATGGACCGCGTGTCTAGAGCGCCGGCACCGGATCGGGGCCGGGCGCACCCCACTTAGGAGGACACCATGCCAGTCACCAAGGCAGACGCAACCTGGAAGGGCTCTCTCAAGGAAGGTCAGGGCACGATGAGCCTGGCCAGCGGCGCCTACACCGGGCCGTTCTCGTTCGTCTCCCGCTTCGAGAAGGGTGCCGGCTCCGAGACGGGCACGAACCCGGAGGAGCTCCTGGCGGCCGCCCACGCCGGCTGCTTCTCGATGGCGCTATCTGGCCGCCTGTCCGGCGCCGGGCACGTGCCGGAGAGCATCACCACGACCGCGGCTATCACCATGGAGCGCGTCGACGGCGCCATGACCGTGAGCAAGAGCCACCTGGTGAGCAAGGTGAGGGTCGTCGGCATGAACGAGGCGACGTTCCAGGAGCACGTCCAGGCCGCCGCGGCCACGTGTCCCGTGTCGCGCGCGCTGGCCGGCGTCGCCATCACCGTCGAGGCGACGCTGACCTGACGGTCCGCACGGGCGCGCGAGGGGCGCCGGCCAACGCGCGGCCGGCGCCCCTCAGCGTGCTTACTTACGTACGTCCGCTTGCGCCGCGGATGGCGCGTTCCAGGGCTCAGCCGGGTCCGCCGCCCGCTGCCTTGGCCGCCGCGGCCGCTTTCGTCGGCACGTGGTTCACGTACCAGACGCCGTAAAGGGCGACCGCGGCGATGATGATGCCTATCAACGTGTTGCCGCGCTTGAAGCCGACCAGCCAGACGCTGAACGCGGAGAAGCCGATGATCATCGCGGAGGCGTACCACTTGACCCAACCGGGTATCCCCTTGCCTGCCCGGTAATCGCGGATGAGCGGCCCGAAGGTGGGATGGTTGAGGACCCAGTTGTAGAACCTGGGGCTCGACTGGGCGAAGAACCACGTCGCGATCAAGAAGAACACGGTGCCAGGCATGCCCGGCACGATGTAGCCGACGATCCCGAGACCCACCGCTACGAGCCCACCGACGACGAACACCGCCCGTAAGGTGGGGTTCCTGAAGACGCGCAACTCCGCGCTGTAGTCGACCCAGTCCGCGCGCGGTGGTGGGTTGGCGGCCGGGACCGGCGTCGACCGAGCCGAGCTCGGCCCGGTCGACTGCGGCTCTGGTGACGAAGGGCTGACAGGCGTCATTGACAGAGTGTACCCGTGCGGGTCGCTCACTCGCGCCGGAGTGGACCGAGGGGTGGGCCGGCTCGCCCCGGGTTGGGGCGAGCACCGGGGGCACGGTGCGGCCGCCTTGCTCCCGGCACTCACGGCTCGGCGCTGACTGCCACCATCCCGGGCGCCAGCCGCGCGCGGCGCAGGCCGCGCAGCGAGTTGCCGAGGTAGAACTCGCCCGCCTCGAGGTCGGCGAGGGTCACCTCGCCGACCTCGCAGTCGCCGGAGCCGAGCAGCTCGCCCCGCAGCACGCCCGGCAACGCCCCGGCGTCGACGGGTGGCGTGACGAGCAGCTCGCCTCGCGACACGAACACGTTCGAGATGGCGCCTTCCGCCACGGTGCCGCGCCGATTGAGGAACACGATGTCGGCGAGGCCGAGGGCCTGCGCTCGCGACGTGGCCGCGTCGTAGAGGCCGCGCGCCGTCGTCTTGTGGCGTCTTAAGGGGTCGGTCTCGTCGACGAGCTCGAAGGCGACGCCCACCGGCACGACCGCCTCGGCGGCCGGGGGCAGGGGGGCGGTCGTCACGACCGGCACCCCTGAAGCGGTGACGAGCAGGCGCACGCGCGCCGTCTCGCCGAGCGCGGTCGCAGACGCGGCGAGCGCGGAGCGCGCCGCCGAGGCGGAGAACGGCACGCCGAGGTAGCCGGCCGAGCGGGCCAAGCGCGCGAGATGGGCTTCCAGCCGCACGAAGCCGCCGGCGGCTGCTTCCCAACGCAGGGTCTCGAACGGTTCGGGAGCTGCTCGCTGCATGTTGTACCTAGGTTAGCCCGGCGCCTCCCCCCGCGGGCCCGCCGGCTGCGTGGGGGCCGCCGGCCGGGGCTTCCCGTACGGTCGGAGGGCCCGCGCCCGGTCGCGCCCGACGTGGTGGCAGGCGTGGCGCGCGATGTGGTGCGCATGCTACGTATGCCTCACGCGCAGTGCGAGAATGCCACGCGTGATCCTGATCCCGCTTCGTCCAGTCCTGCTGCGTGCCGCCGGCGGCCGCAGACCGACTTACGCATGATCGAGGCCAGGGGGGTCAGACCCCCACCGAAGGCCCCCGAGGCCACCGCGCCCATCTCGCTGCGCCAGCAGTTGCGCGACCTGAGGGCGACCCTCGGCCTCGTGTTCTCCGCCAGCCGCGCCTCCACGGTCGGTCTCGTCGCACTCAGCGTCGTGCAGGCGCTCATGCCCGCCGCGAACCTGTGGGTCGCCAAGCTCCTCCTCGACGCGGTGGCGGCGGCCATCGGCGGGGAGTTCGGCTCCCCGGCGGAGGCCCTGAGCCGCATGCTCACGCTTCTGCTCGTCCAGGTCGGGCTGACGGCCGTGACGAGCGCGCTGAGCACGTTCCAGCGCTCCACCCAGGAGCTCCTCGGCGACTCCCTCCAGAACCGCATCAGCCGCCTGATCCTCGCCAAGGCGTCGCAGCTGGAGATGGCGCAGTTCGAGGACCCGAAGAGCTACGACGCCCTCCAGAACGCCTACCGCGAGGTCGGGTCCAGGCCGCTCGGGGTCTTCACGCAGGTCGTGTCGCTCGGGCAGTCGCTCCTGACCCTCGGCTCCGTGAGCGCCATCATGCTTCAGCTCGGTTGGGCGGTGGTGCCGTTGGTGCTGGTCGCCTCCGTGCCGAGCGTCATCTCGTCCTCGCGCTTCGGCACCGAGGGTTACCGCATGCTCAGGCGCTTCGCCGAGGACGCGCGCCGCCAGAACTACCTCGGTTCGCTCCTCACGAGCGACCAGGCCGTCAAGGAGATCCGGCTCTTCGACTTCGGCGGCTACCTCATGGAGCGCTGGCAGGAGTACTACCTCAAGTTCAGGGCGCAGCTCGTGTCCATGATCAGGCGGCGGAGCGGCTGGGGGTTGGCGACCTCGCTCTTCTCCACCGGCATGGTCGGCACCGCCACCTACCTCGTGCTGAGGCGCGCCGCGGCCGGCCTCCTCACAGTCGGCGACTTCGGCATGTTCATCCAAGGCATCTCGCAGCTGCAGAGCCAGTTCGGGAACCTCCTCTCCGGCTTCAGCGGCATCTACCAGAACCTGCTCTACATGCGCAACCTCTTCGAGTTCCTCGAGCTTCCGACGAGCGGCGCCGAGGCGGGCGAGGAGTGGGTCGGACGGATTACCGAGATCGAGTTCCGCGACGTCAGCTTCCGCTACCCCCTCACGGAGAGCGACGTGCTCCACGGCGTGTCGTTCGTGGTGCGCAAAGGGGAGACGTTGGCGCTCGTCGGCGAGAACGGCGCGGGCAAGTCGACCATCGTGAAGCTCATGACCGCCCTCTACCGCCCGTCGCGCGGGCAGATCCTGGTGAACGGCCAGGACTCGGCGCGCTTCAGCGCGGCCAGCCTGCGTGCCGAGATGAGCACGGTGTTCCAGGACTTCGGGCAGTACCAGATGACGGTCCGCGAGAACATCGCCATCGGCAAGGTGACGCTCGGCATGCCGCACGGCAAGGAGACCGCGCCGGAGTTCGACGACGCCGTCCGCGCCGCGGGCCAACGCGCGGGCGCGGACGGCTTCGTCTCGAACCTGCCAGCCGGCTACGACAACATGCTGGGCCGGTGGTTCGAGGGCGGCAGGCAGCTCTCGGGCGGCCAGTGGCAGCGCATCGCCCTGGCGCGGCTCTACTACCGCGGCGGGTCGGTGCTGATCTTCGACGAACCCACGAGCGCCCTCGATGCCGACGCCGAGTTCGAGGTCATCGAGACGCTACGCGAGCAGGCACGCGGCCGCATCGCCGTCGTCGTCTCGCACCGCTTCAGCACGGTGAGGCTCGCCGAGCGCATCATCGTCCTGACCGCCGGGCACATCACCGAGCGTGGCACGCACGAGGAGCTGATGGAGCTGGGTGGCACCTACGCGCGCATGTTCACGCGGCAGGCGCGCGGCTACTTGGACGGTTACGGCAGTGCTATGGGCTCGGAGGCTGCCGAACCGGTTGGCTAGTGCCTCGAAGGCACGCCGCGCGGCATTAGAGTGGCACAGGCCGTTCCTTCACGTACCGGTACTGTCTGGGCAGATGCCGCAGACATCACTTGCCATGGGGTCGCGGCTGTCGTACTATTCGAGGCGTTCCGGGAAAACCTGAAGGGTGTTTCCGAACAGGGCCCACGGGTCCGGAAATCGTGTGTCGGGCTCGGCCACTAGGCGAGCACGACAGTAGGGAAATGGAAAATGGCAACAGGCAAGGTCAAGTGGTTCAGCAGCGAGAAGGGCTTCGGCTTCATCGAACAAGGCGGCGGTCAGCCCGACGTCTTCGTTCACTTCTCCGCCATCCAGGGTGCGGGCTTCCGTAACCTCAACGAAGGCGACGAAGTCTCCTTCGACGTCGAGCAGGGCAAGAAGGGCCTCCAGGCGGCCAACGTGGTCGTCACGGCCTCTACTGCCGGCGGTCGCTACTGAGCTAAGCGCTCATTAGCCTAAGAGCGGCGCCCGCGGTGCTCGGTCCGAGTGGAGGGCACCGCGGGCGCCGTCTTTCATGACGGCCCCCTGCCGGCCCTTGGCCAGCGCGCCTCAGTTCCAGCGTCTGCGGCGGCGGCGCACGTGCAAGCGCGGCTCGCCGCCGCCAGTACGCACCCCCAGGTAGAACTCCTGCACGTTCTCGTTGCTGCGCAGCTCTGCAGCGGTGCCCTCGAGTACGAAGCGTCCGCCCTCGAGCACGTAACCGTAGTCTGCGATGGCAAGCGCCTGGTTGGCGTTCTGCTCCACCAGCAGGATGCCCATGCCCTCCCGGTTGATGGCGCGGATGACACGGAAGATCTCCTCGACGAGCATGGGCGCGAGCCCGAGGCTCGGCTCGTCGAGCATGAGGAGCTTCGGGCGGCTCATCAGCGCTCTGGCGATGGCGAGCATCTGCTGCTCGCCGCCCGAGAGCGTGCCCGAGTCCTGCTTGAGCCGCTCCGCCAGGCGGGGGAAGTACGTGAACATGCGGTCGAGGTCCGCGTTGATGGCGGCCCGGTCGTTCCGGTGGAAGGCGCCGAGGCGCAGGCTCTCGGCCACCGTCAAGTCCGGGAACATGCCGCGGTCCTCGACCACGTACGCGATCCCGGCTTGCGAGATGCGCTCCGTGTCGGCGCGCGTGACGTCCTTGCCCAGCGCCCAGACGGTGCCTTTACGCGGCTCGTCCTCCACCAGCCCCATGATCGTCTTGAGCATGGTGCTCTTGCCGGCGCCGTTGGAGCCGAGCACGGCGACGCAGGTGCCCGGCATGATGCTGAGCGACACGCCTTTGAGCACGCGCAACTGCTTGTGGTAGCCGCTCTCGACGGTGCGCAGCTCCAGGAGGGGGCCGGCCGCGCTAGGGGCGGGCTGCCCGCTTCCCGCTTGAGCGTGCGCGGGCTGGACGCTCACGGTGCCACCTCGGGGCCGGCGGCCTGGGGGGCCAGCTTGGTGCTGCCCAGGTAGGCCCGCACGACCGCCGGGTCGTCCTGGACGGCGCCAGGGGGGCCGTCCGCGATCTTCACCCCGTGGTCTAGTACCACGACGCGGTCCGCCAGACGGCTTACGACCCGCAGGTCGTGCTCCACAACGAGCATGGTGAGGTCGAGCTCGCGCCTCAGGCGGAGGAGCGTGACCATCATGTCGTCCTTCTCCTCCACCGTCATACCGGCGGCCGGCTCGTCCAACAGCAGGAGCGTAGGTTCCGCCGCCAGCGCGCGCGCGACCTCGATGAGCTTCTGGACTCCGTACGGCAACGCGCCTACCCGCTGGTCGCGGTACGCCTGCAGGTCGAGGAGGTCCATCAGCTCCTCGGCGCGCCGCCGTTGGGCGACCTCGTCGCGCACCCAGCCGCGGGTGGAGAGCATGGCGGAGAACACGTTCGACTTGACGTGCAGGTGCCGCCCGAGCAGCAGGTTGTCGAGGCACGTGAGCGACTTGAACAGCTCGATGTTCTGGAAGGAGCGCCCGATGCCGAGGCGGGCGACCATGTGGGGCGCCTTGCCCGTGATGTCAGCGCCGCGCCACCGGACCGTGCCGGAGCGCGGTCGGTAGAAGCCGCATACGACGTTGAAGAGACTGGTCTTGCCCGCGCCGTTGGGCCCGATGACGGCCACGACCTCGCCGGGCGCTATGCCGAGCGAGACGTCGGAGAGCGCGGTGAGCCCCCGGAAGGAGAGCGACACGTTCTCGAGGGCGAGCAGGTCGTTGGTCACAGCAACGAGACAAGGGCGTGGGGCGCTAGGCGGCGCCCCACGCCCGGCCGGCCGTTACAGCGAGAGCCAGTCGGAGACGGGCCGCAAGCCCTGCGGGGTCACCTGCAGGAGCATCACGGAGTTGTTGCCCTGGTAGCCGTCCTTGAACGAGAGGCTGTGGTAGAGGCCGGTGTCGTAACCGTCGATGCTCTTCAGCGCCGCGACGAACGACTCGCGCGTCAGGTCACGGCCCGCCGCCTGCAGCGCCAGCACGGCCGGCTCGGCGAAGGCGATGCCTGCGAGCGCCCTGAACGGATCGCGAGCGATCTCGGGGGCGTAGGCGACGATGACGTCGCGGTAGAGCTGATCGGCGATGGGGTCGCCGTTGCCTTCGCCGACGATGACGCTCGGGAGCCGCAGGAACACGGAGAAGAGCGCGCCCTGCATGGCCGGGTTGGCCATCAGCGCCGGGTCGAGGAGGGTGACGGAGGCGAGCATCTGCGGCTTGTAGTCGAGGCGCTGGAACTCGCCGACCAACGTGGCGGCCGCGCTCGGGTCGGAGAACATCAGCACGGTGTCGGCGCCGGAGCCGCGCAGGCGCAGCGCCTGGACGCCCTGGTTGGTGGTGCCGCGCTCGTAGCTGACCCGGTCGCCGATGGTGACGTCGTAGCCGGCTGCCCGCAGGCGTGCCACCTCGGCTTCGAGGCCGCGGAGGCCCTCCTCGCCGTAGCCGTCGTTCTGGTAGAAGATCGCGATGTTCTTGCTGCCGAGGGTCTCGACAGCGTGGCGCGTCATGAGCGTCGCCTCGACCACGTAGTCGGTGAACGACGTGAAGATGAGGCCGTCCGACTGCTCGGTGAAGACGACCGCGCCGGTGGCCGGTCCGACCCACGGCGTGCCGGCGCGCTTGATGAGCGGCATGGCGGCCTGGCCGTTGGCCGTGCCGACGCCGGCCACGAACGCGAAGACGTTGTCGCGGTCGATGAGCTCGCGCACGGCGCCGACCGTGCGGGCCGGGTCGTAGCCGTCGTCTCGCGAGCTGAGCACGAGCTTGCGCCCGTTGATGCCGCCCTGGTCGTTGAGGTAGCGGAAGTACGCGTCGATGGCGATGTTGACGGTGCCCCAGGCCGCCGCTGGGCCGGACTGCGGGCCCCAACTTCCGAGGAGGACCTCCGTGTCCGTGACGCCCGGGTCCGCCGCCTGAGCGAACGCCAGGACGGCGCCGACCGTGATCAAGGCTAGAAGCCGCTTCATGTTGCTCCTTTCCTGTTCCCGTCTAGCGGGTGGTGAGATGGTTCCTGACGTCCTCAACGTATCACGCACCGAGAGCGGCGCTAGAGGTCAGTCTGGGGGCTTCGTGCAACGCGCGCGTCAGACGCGCTTGACGTCCGCCCTGCCCAGTAGCCCGTGGGGCCGCAACACCAGGACGATCACGACGACGAGGAAGGCGAACGACGCTTTGAACTCGAGCGAGACGTACAGGCCGACGAGCAGCTCGAGGACCCCGAGGATGTAGGCCCCGACCACCGCGCCGGGCAGGGAGTTCATGCCACCGATGACGGCGGCGACGAACCCCTTGCTCAAGGGGTCGAGCATCATGTTGGGGTTGAGCAGCGTGGTCGGGGCGAAGAGGAGAGCCGCCGCCGCCGCGAGCACGGCGGCCGCCGCCCACGTGGCCATGAGGACCGTGCGCACCGGCAACCCCATCGCCTCCGCCACGTCCTCGCGCTGGGCGACGGCGCGCATGGCGACACCGAGCTTGGTGAACGAGAGGAGCGCCCAGAGGGCCAACATCAGGACGACGCCTAGCAGCGACGTCACGATGGAGACGAGGCTCAAGGAGACGCCGCCGAACCGGATGATCCTGTCCGCCACGACCGTCGGCACGAGCTTGTTGTCCGTGCCGAACACGAGCGCGTCGAGACCGCCGAGCGCGAGCGCGAGGCCGAGCGTCAGGATGAGGAGCCCGAGCTCGGTCTGGTTCTTGGCGGGCCTGACCAGGAGCAGGTAGACGAGCATGCCGATGACGGCGGCCGCCACGAGCGCGAGCGGGAAGGCGAGCCCGAACGGCAGCCTGAGCTGGGTGAGGAGGGTGTACGCGACGAACGTGCCGGCAACCCCGAGGTCGCCGTGGGCGAAGTTGAGGATGCGGGTCGTGCGGTAGAGGAGGACGAGGCCGAGGGCGACCAGAGCGTAGACGCTGCCCATGCTCGCGCCGCTGACCAGGGCCTGCGCGAGCTGATCGAGGCCGCTCATAGTGGCCACGACTTCCAGAACTGCTTGATCTTGAGCCAGCGCCCGTACAGGCCGGCGGGCTCGAGCATCATGACGGCGATGACCACGGCGCCGAACGTCAGTTGCGACCAGGAACGGAAGGTGGAGAGGACGAGGTCGAGCCCGGTGATGAAGCCGGCACCCAACAGCGCGCCCGGCAGGAAGCCGAGCCCGCCGACGACGGTCATGAGCAGGAACTTGATGGAAAGCAGCAGGTTGAAACCCTCCGGCGTGATGTAACCGACCAGCGGGCCGTAGAGGGCGCCGGCCAAGCCGGCGACGGCGGCGGAGATGACGAACGCCAACGTCTTGTAGCGCGCCAGCCCGATGCCGCTCATCTGCGCCGCGAGGTCGGCGTCGCGCGTGGCCCTGAACGCCCGCCCGACGTGCGAGCGCTCGAGGTTGAAGAGCATCCAGGTGACGAACCCGGCCAGCGCGAGCACGAGGTAGTAGTAGGCGCGGTCGCCGTAGAAGTCGATGCCCAAGATGACGGGTCTGTCGACGAGCGTGCCCCTCGAGGCGCCCACTAGGCGCCAGTTGGTGAGGATCTGCTGGACGGCCAGCCCGAAGCCCAGCGTCGCGATGGCGAGGTACGGCCCCTCGAGCCGCAGAGACGGCACGCCGATCACGACGCCGAGGACGGCCGAGACGAGCACGGCGGCGAGGACCGCTAGGAGATAGGGGAGGCCGTGCTGCGTGGCGAGCACGAAGACGTACGCCCCGGCCGCTAGGAACCCCGCGTGCCCGAGCGACACCTGGCCGGTCAAACCGACTAGCACCGACAGCGAGAGGGCCACGAGCGCGTACACGAGGAAGAGCGTCATGTTGTAGACGAGGTAGCCCTTGACCAGGAAGGGCAGGGCCAAGAGGAGCGCGCCGGCCAGTCCGGCGACCACCCATGCCTGTGAGCCCCGGACCAGCCGCAGCTCGTGCTCGTAGCGCTCACGGAAGAGCACGTGGGCTCCTAATGGGCGGGGTCGGGGCGCTCGAGGTCGGGTTGGGGCGCGCGGCGCAGCATTCAGGCATACATCTCCTCGATCAGGTCCGCGTACTTGCGGGCGATGCTCGAGCGCTTCACCTTCAGGGTCGCGGTCACCTCGCCGTCCTCGTGGTAGAGCCGCTTGGGCAGGATCGCGAACCTCTTGATGGTCTCGACGCGCGCGAGCGTCGCGTTCACGCGCTGCACCTCGCCCTCGATGAGTTCACGCACCTCCGGGTTGCTCGCGAGGTCCGTGTAGGTCGAGTAGGCGAGCTGCTTCTCTGCCGCCCAGAACGTGACGTTGTCCTCGTCGAGCACGAGCAGCGCCGTCAGGTACTTGCGCCGGTCGCCTATCACGACGGCGTCGTTGATGTAAGCGGACGACTTGAGCTGGTTCTCGATCTTCTGCGGGGCGATGTTCTTGCCGCCGGCGGTGATGAGGATGTCCTTCTTGCGATCCGTGATGCGTAGCTGGCCGTCGTCGTCGAGCTCGCCCACGTCGCCCGTGCGCAGCCAGCCGTCGACGAGTGCCTCCGCGGTGGCGGCCGGGTCCTTGTGGTAGCCGAGGAAGTTGCCCGGGCCGCGGCTCAGGATCTCGCCGTCCTCGGCTATGCGCACCTCGACGCCCTTGAACGGCCGCCCGACGGTGCCGAGCCGTCCGTCGCTTCGGTGGATGGCTATGAGACCCGTCGACTCGGTCAGGCCGAAGCCCTCGCGCAAGTCGACGCCGAGCGCGCGGAAGTAGGCGATGATCTCCGGCGCGATCGGTGCGGCACCGGAGATGGCGGTGCGCACGCGGTCGAGGCCGAGGCGCAGCCTCAGGAGCCGCAGGACGGCGAGTTGGGCGAGCGCTATCCCCACCGGGTTCCCGCCACGCGCGGCCCCGAGCGCCGCGCCGTAGGCCACGCGCTTGATCGGGTTCGCGTCCTTCATGTGCAGCTCGACGAGCGAGTGGAGCTTCTCCCAGATGCGCGGCACGGCGAAGAAGACCGTGGGGCGGATCTCCTGCAGGTTGGTCAGCACGGTGTCGAGGTTCTCCGTGAACGACACGGTGTAGCCGAACCGGAGGGGCGCCGTCACGCTGATGAGCCGCTCGACGATGTGCGAGAGGGGTAGGAAGGAGAGGAGCTCGTCGCGCCCGGACATGGGCACGGCATCGGCCAGCGAGTCGATGGCCCAGAGCAGGTTGGCGTGCGACAGCATGGCGCCCTTGGGGTTGCCCGTCGTGCCCGACGTGTAGATGAAGAGGGCGACATCGTCCGGCCCGATGGCGGCCAGGCGTGCCTCGACCGGCCCCGGGTCGGTCGCGTAGCGCTCCGCGCCTGCCGCCAGGGCCGTTTCCCAAGGGATGGTGTCGGGCACGTCCTCCGGCTCGACCACGAGCACCCAGCGCACGCTCGGGCATTTCTCGCGCACCGCGAGCCACTTCTCCAGCTGCTCGGCGTCCTCGAGGACGAGGCCGACAGAGTCCGAATGGTTGACGTGATAGGCGAGCTGCTCGGGGCTGCTCGTCGTGTAGATGCCGACGGTGGCGGCCCCAGCCGTCTGGACGGCGAGGTCCGCGATGAGCCACTCGGGCCGGTTCTCGCAGAGGAGCGCCACGCGCTCGCCGCGCTCGAGCCCGAGGTGGATCAGCTCGCGCGCCAGGGCGTTCACGCGCCGCGCGTACTCGGCCCAACTGATCTTCTCCCAGAGTCCGAGGCGTTTGACGCGCAGGGCGGTCCCGGGGTCATCTGCGCGGGCGCGTAGGAGCGCCGGGACGCTACGCGCGTCGGCTCCGCTCCCCGCGCCACGCGGCATGGTGGCGTCGCGCGTGCTGACGTGGGTGTCAAGCATTCTGATGCGACTATACCCGTCGCCGGCGTGTGCGACGGGCCCGCGCGGCGGGGTTCGGGCGACCGCGGGCGGCGGTCGCGGGCGCGCTACGCCATGGACCGGGGCGACGCTAGCGGGGCGCGGCCGGCCCGCTCAGGCGGGCAGCGCGCTCACCTCGAGACCGCCCGCTCGCGCCTGGTCGACCTCGTTGGCCAACTGCGCGCACCAGACGCCGATGCGTGCTTCGGTGAGGTCGTCGTCGTTGTCCTCGTCGAGCGCGAGGCCGACGAAGTTGTCGCCGCGCAGGGCGAGCGAGCCGGAGAAGCGGTAGCCGGCCGTCGACCACTCGCCGATCAGGGTCGCCCCGGCAGCCGTGGCCGCCTTGGCGATAGCGTCAAGCGCGTCAAGGTACGTGTCCGGGTAGCCGCGCGCGTCGCCCGTGCCGAAGAGGGCCACGAGCTTGCCGCGCAGGTCGCGCTGGGCGAGTTCCTCAAGGCGGGCCTCCCAGTCGCTGGGCAGCTGCCCGATGTTCCAAGTGCAGGAGCCGATGACGATTAGGTCCTGGTCCTCGAGCTCCGCGAAGTCCAACCAGCCGGCGTCGCGGCACTGCACGGCGACCCCGAGCTCGGCGGCTAGGGCGTGGCTCACGACCTCGGCGACCTCCTCGGTGGCACCGAACATGGTGGCGTAAACGACCAACGCGCGCGGCGCGCGCCGTTGGGTCCTGGGGTCTGTCTGAGTCGTCACACCCGGATGGTATGCCCCGGGGCCGTGCCAAGGCGTTGACTGCGGTCATGGTGACCCCCGGCCCGACAACCGGGCGCACGAGGGCGGTCCGGCTGGTGCCCCGGCTCCGCTGGCTACTTGAACATGTCGGCCATGCTCTTGCCCGTCAACCGGCTCGCGAGGAGAACGAGCAGGAGGGTGATGACGATGACCACCGTGCCCATGGCGCTGGCGGGTGCGATGCGGTGCGACGTCAAGTACTCGAAGATCGCGATGCTGACGGTCTTCGTCTTGCCGGAGAACAGCATGATCGTGACGCTGAGCTCGCCGATGAGGGTAGAGAAGACGAGGATGGCGCCGGCCAACATCCCTGGCGCTATGAGCGGCAGCGTCACCTTGCGCATCGTGCCGCCCCACGAGGCGCCGCAGATGATGGACGCCTCCTCGAGCTGCGGGTCGACCTGCCCGATACTGGCCGACACCGACCGGAAGGCGTACGCGAGGCGCCTGACGAAGTAGCCGAAGACGAGGAGCGCCGACGTTCCGGTCAAGACGATGGGTCCGCTGTTGAACGTGGTCAGGTACGCGACCCCCGTTACGATCCCGGGGAGGACGAACGGCAACATGATGGTGAGGTCGAGCAGCCACTTGCCGGGGAAGCGTCTGCGTAACGACACGTACGCGGTGACCGTGCCGAAGGCGAGCGCGAGGAGGGTGGCAACGCCGGCGAGCCAGACGGAGTTGAAGATCGGCTCGAGGACGTTCCCTAGGATCAGCCGGTAGTTCGCCAAACCGTAGCTCGTCGGCAGCAAGGTGCCTGCCCACCGCTCGGCGAACGAGGAGAACACGACCATCGCTTGGGGCACGAGCGCGAAGGCGAGCAGGCCCCAGACGTAGACGTTCCCGAAGACGCGCGCACCGAGCGAGTCGTTCTGTTTCGAGCGCTGGGTGGTGCCCGTGAGGGTCACGTACCGCTTCTTGCCGGAGAAGCGCCGCATGAACAGGAGGAAGACGAGCACGAGCAAGACGTTAACGACCGCGATGGCGGCGGCGCCGTTGAGGTTGAAGAATCCCTCGACCTGGAAGAGGATCAGGGTCGGCAACACGTAGAAGTCCCCGCCCAGCACCGACGGCACCCCGACGTTGCCGAGGGCCCTGATGAACACGACGAGGGCCCCTGAGGCGATGGAGGGGGCGACGAGCGGGAAGGTGATGGTCCTCAGGATCCGCCAGCGCCGCGCCCCCGCGATGGCGGCCGACTCCTCGATGTAGGGGTCCGCCGCCGCCAGCGCGCCCTGCACGATCAGGAACACGAACGGGAAGTAGGAGAGCGACAGGGCGAGGATGATGCCGAACGGGCCGAAGATGCTCGGCAGCGTGATCCCGAGGTTCTCCTGTAGGAACACCGTGACGATCCCGCGCCTGCCGAGGAGCAACACCCACGAGTAGGCGCCGATGAAAGGCGGCGCGATGAGCGGGATGACGGAGAGCGACATCGCGAGGCTCTTCAACGGGATCTTGATGCGTGCCATGGCATACGCGGCGGGCAGGGCGAGGATGGTCGCGAAGAAGGTGGTCGCGAGCGAGACGAGGATGGAGTTGACGAGCGCCGACTTGTAGAGCGGCGAGGTGACGAAGCGTTGGAAGTTGACGAGCGAGAGGTTCTTGAGGGCCAGGGCCTCGCCCTGAGGCACGAAGCTGCTCAGGAGCGCCTTCCCGATAGGGTAGATCAGCAAGATGCCGAGCACCGCGGCCGTGATGACGCCCACGAGGATCGGGAACGGGTCTCGCAGGACGCGCCGCGCGCCCATGAGCGCTCTTGCGGCCGGGGGTCGCGCGGTCACGGCGACTCGCTCCCGACGTAGGCGATGCCGTCGGACGGGTCGAAGCTGAGCGTCACCCCGTCGCCTTCCCCGACGCCCTCGATCGGGCGCGGGGTCTCAACGATGACTTCCTTGAGGCTGGCGTCGCAGGTCACGAAGTAGCGGGTGGTGCTGCCGAGGAACAGCCTGCGCCGTACCCGGCCGGGGATGCCGTCCTCGGCCGGGTGCCTCTCGATTGCGAGGTGTTCGGGTCGGACCGCGACGACGGCGTCGGACGTCACCCCGAACCCCGCGGCCTCCGCCGCGGAGAGTGGGTGCCTGCTTCCCGGGCGCACGCTCCAGCCGGAGCCGAGGGTCACGTCGCCCTTCCCGGCGGACGCGGCGGGGAAGAAGTTGATCTTGCCGATGAAGTCGGCGACGAAGAGGGTGGTGGGGTTGCGGTAGATCTCGGTCGGGGCTCCGACCTGCATGAGCTTCCCGAGCCTGAAGACTCCGATACGGTCGGAGACCGACATAGCCTCCTCCTGATCGTGTGTCACGTACAGGGCGAGGACGCCGAGCTCCTTCTGTATACGTCTGATCTCCTCGCGCATCTGGACGCGCAGCTTGGCGTCGAGGTTCGCGAGCGGTTCGTCGAGGAGGAACATGTCCGGCTCGTAGGCGAGAGCCCGTGCTATCGAGACGCGTTGCTGCTGCCCACCGGAGAGGTCGGATGGGTAACGACCATGGAGTCCGCCGAGCCCGAGCAACTCGAGGAGGTGGACGACCCGCTCCTTCACCTTCACGCTGGGCGTGCGGCGGACGCGCAGGCCGTAGGCCGCGTTCTCCAACACCGTCAAGTGCGGGAAGAGCGCGTAGGACTGGAAGACCATGCCGAGGTTACGTGAGGCCGACGGGAGCGGGGCGAGGTCGCGCCCCCCGAAGGCGATCGTTCCGGAGGTCGACGTCTCGAGGCCGGCGATCATCCGAAGCGTCGTCGTCTTGCCGCATCCGGAGGGCCCGAGCAACGAGAAGAACTCGCCAGAGGCGACCTCGAGGTTCACGTCGTCCACGGCCGTCACGGGTCCGTCCTTGGTCTCGAAGACCTTGGTAAGACCCCTGACGCTCAGTGTCCCAACTTGCATGCGTTCACTCTCCGACTTCGGGTGTGACGATGAGGACGGTGCGATCGTCCGTTGACCTGCCGCCGACCGAGCCCTTCGTGCTCCTGAACTGCGCGATCTTGAGCGGGTCCGTCGCCTCGACGTGTTGGAAGTGCCGTTCCCAGGCGGCGACGGTCGGGTCGCCGTCTCGAGGCGGGCCGAAGTAGCCGTCGCTGAACAGCTCGATACCCAGGACGTCAGCCTGGTCGAAGACCAGGTCGTGGACACTCGCGACGGGTATGGCCGTCCCATCCAGACAAGTGAAGCCGAGCGGGGCGCCGGCGTTCCTGTAGCGACCCAGTTCGAGTAGGCCGGCGCCTAACACCGCGGTGATCGCCTCGGCCGTGAGCGCCGCGTGCGCCGCCAGGGCAGCGCTCACGGCGCGCGGCGCCAGCTCGGCGTGGTCGGCGGCGCTCAGATGGTCCGCGTGCTCCGGCAGGAACCTAGAGTTCCCTGCCAGCGCGTAGGTGCGTCCGACGGCCAGGGCGGCGGCGGGCTCCGCGCCTCGGCGGAGCGCCCGGCTCACGACGAGCGCTCGCCAGATCGCCGTTATGTCGTCGTGTGGGGTCGTCGTTGCGATCAGAACCGGGGGAGCGCCTCTGAGGCGCACGCGGGCGCCACAATCGCCGACCACGAGCACACGCCAACCGAGGGGCGTGACGGCGGCGACGGCGAGCTGCGCCGCGAACCGGAGGTTCGGGTCGGCCAGGACCGCCTCCAGGATGCCGCGCCGGACGTACTCGTCCCTCAGTGCCTCCGTGAGGGAGGCGACGAGTTCGGCTGTCGTGCCGCTCTCGAAGGCACCCGCGTTCGAGAGTTCGCGAAGCCGGGCATCGAGGACCCGGCCCGCGGCCTGACCCCTGGACAGGCCGCCTTCGAGCGCGGCACCGCTCTTGTCCGTCACGCCGTCGAGGACCGCGAAGACCCGCGACTCGTGCACGAGCAGGCGGTCATCGTTCGTCTCCGGCGCCCTCGGGTCCTTCGCTTGGGTGAAGGCTTCTACGTACATCGGCGGACACCTGCCTGGTTACGCGTCACGCGCGACCCGGAGAGCGGCGGTAGGACTGTTGAAGTGGTGCTCGAGGACGCGGCCGCCGGATCGTAGAGCCGAGGGCCGCGTCGTCAGGCGGTCAGTTGCCCGAGAAGATCTCGTCGAACTTCTTCAGGTCGGCGTCGCGGTTGGCGGCTGCCAGGTCGGGATCGTAGTCGAACGTGGGGACCTCGGTCGTGGGGGCCAGACCTTCGGGAGCGGGTGCGTCGGCACGCACGGGGCGACGGAAGTACTTCGCAGCCACCTCGTAGTTGGCGAGCGATGTCGCCCAGTCCATGAAGACCTCCGCTGCTTCCGGGTTCGGACCGCCCTTGATGATGCCCATTGCGTCCCACCGTAGGCCTGTGCCCTCACTCGGGTAGACGGCCGCGACGTGCCAGCCTTCCGAGATGAGCTGTGCGATGTTGGATTCGCCGGTCACGCCGATCTCGATCTCGCCACGCGCCACGTTCTCGAAGACGAGCTGGGAAGACGAGACGAAGGAGGCGTTCTTGACGATCTGTTCGATCAGACCCCAGTCGTAGAGTTGGAGCATCTGCGCGAGTTGCGCGTAGGCCGAACCGGAGAGCGACGGGTTGGCCAGGATGATTTTGCCCTTGTATTCCGGCTTCGCCAGGTCGGCCCAGCTCTTGGGCGCGGTCTCGAGGGGCATGAGGTCGGTGTTCACGATGAACGCCTGGAGGGGTTGTGAGTAGCCGTAGAAGCGGTGCGCCGGGTCTACGAACTTCGGATCGAAGTCCGCGTCGTTCGCGGTCGTGTAGGGCCGAAACAAGTCGGCGATCGCCTGGAAGCTCTCGACCGACGCGCCGAAGAAGATGTCGCCTCTGGGGTTCTCGGCTTCGGCCTGGATCCTGGTCGTGTGCTGGCCGACCCCCGCCGAGACGACCGTGACCTTGATCTCGGGGTGAGCGGCGTTGAACGCCTTCACGGTGTCCTCGATCAGCTCGGACGAGCCGGCGTTGTAGACGATGAGTTCCTGGGCGAGAGCTGCGGTTACAAGCAGCGAAGCCGTCAGGACTGATAGTAGGCGCTTGAGGTAGCGGGCGGGGGTCTGCATGTGAGCCTCCAGTTCCGTGAGCTGCGTTGGGCCTGTGTCTGAGGGTGGGTGCCTGAGCGCCGGGAGCGCGGCCCACGAGTTACTTGCACTTTGAAAGAAGGCTAGCACATGGCGTAGGCTCGTGCAAAGCGACGCTCGTGGCGCGCCACGCGTCGGCTTTGGAGAGGGGCCGGCAGACGTGTCCGAACCCCACATCGGCAGGCACAGCCTCTTACGCGACCTGAACCACAGCGCGGTCCTGGAGTCCGTGGCCCAGGCGAACGACCGCTCGCGCGTGGAAATCGCGGGCGAGTTGACGCTCAGCCAAGCCTCCGTCTCGCGCATCGTCGACAAGCTGATAGCGGGCGGACTGGTGCGGGAGCTGCCAGCCAGACAGAAGAGCCATGGTCGGCCGCAGGTCCCGCTCGCCATCAGGGCGGAGGCGGCGCACGTGGTCACCGTGGACATCCGTCGCGCCTGCTACAGACTCAGGCTCACGGACCTCGGAGGTGGCAACCTGGCGGAGGTCAGGACCTCGGCCGTCGACCCCCATACCGGCCGCGGCCCGGCAAGCGCGGAGGACGCTGTCGAGCTGGTCAACGGCCTCTTGCTGTCCGCCCGGCGACTGTCGCGGGTCAGGTCGCCGCTGGGCGCTGTCGCCGTCGGCGTCTCCGCGGCATGGGACGAGCGCTCCGGACGCGTCTACGCTGCCCGCAACGTCCCGTACCTGGAAGGGGTCGACCTGCGGGAACTTGTGAGCGCGAAGGTAGGGGTCGAGGCCACTATCGACAACGACGTGAAGTTGGCCGCCGTCGGTGAGTTCGCCGACGGCTCGGCTGAGGGGAGGCCCGACTTCTACTACCTGAGCCTCGGCTCGGGAGTTGCAGGCGCCGCCGTGCTCTCCGGCAAGGTGCAGCGCGGGAGGGCCGGCTTCGCCGGCGAGCTCGGCTACTTGCGCGTCAGGACCGCCGGGGGAGGCTGGACCGACCTGGAGACCCTCATCGGCCGCGGGGCGCTGGAGGGGCGCTGGCGCGGCATCGCGGGCGGCGAGCCGCTGGCGCTCGGGCTAGCGCGAGTGCCGAGCGGCCCCGCGGAGCGCGCCTTCAGAGCGGAGCTCATCGCTCACGTGACGCTGGCCCTGACCGCCGTCGCGACCGTGGTGGACGTGCCACTCGTCGTCTTGGGGGGCAGCCTCGGGGTGATGCTCACACCTCTGCTCGGCGACCTTGCCGAGGCGCTGTCCGACGCCGTCCCGCCTCCCCCCGCGCTGCTGACCAGCCGCGTCGGCACCGACGCGGCCCTGATCGGCGGCATCAGAATCGCTCAGGAGGCCGCCAGGGCGGCGCTCCTTCGCGCCGTGCTCGACTGAGGGAGCAGGCTTGGGCGCCCAGCGCTAGAGGCGCTTGACGAGCATGCGGTACTGGGCGACGTGTCTAGTGTTGGCCGCGTCGCCTCCCGGGCTGTTGGCGCTCTGCCAGATGGCGGGTTCTACCCCCCTGCGAGCGAGTTCCTCGATGGCGCCGACGATCAGGAGGTTGAGGGCGAGAGCGTTCAGGAACGTGCTCGAGGCGCCGACTCGTTGTGTGATGCCGGGGACGTCGATGAGCGCGTCCCCCATCGGTACCTTGCAGTCGATGACGTGGTCGCAGAGGTCGGCGAGGTTGACGCCGCTTGGGTGCCTACTCGGGTGGCCCTGCGGCAGTGAGGCCTGCAGCTCCCGGCTGGTCACCGCTATCGTCGTCGCGCCGCGTTCGTGGGCCATGGTGGCCGCGTCAATCGTGCAGGCGTTGATGCCGTAGGCATTGACGATCACTAGGGTGTCGCCGTGCCCGAGCCCGTACTCGTCCAGCACGGCCCGGGCGTAATCAGGTGTGCGCTCGACCGCCATGCTCCGGAGGGCGCCGTAAGAGAGCATCACGCCCGGGTCGAGCATGGGGTTCACGGCGACCAGCCCACCGGCCCTGAAGAAGATCTCCTCGGCGCCCATCGCCGAGTGGCCGCCGGTGCCGAAGACGTGTAGGAGGCGGCCGGACTCGATGGCGTCGGCGACCACCGTGGCCGCGCGCGCGATGGCGTCGGATTCCTCCTCCATGATGCGCCCCATGAGCTCGGTGACGGCTGTGAAGTAGCGGGCTCCTATCACGACCAGCGGCCTCCTTGTGCGCCGAAGCGCGAGCGGCAGGCAGAGCGCCGCCAACTTACTTGCAGACTGCAAGCAGAGTACGATTCGCGGCATATGGGGCGCAAGCAGTGCATGGGTGACGGCGCGGGCATCGTCGAGAAGGCTGGCACCACGGTCGGGAAGGGCCGGGTCATCGTGACGCCGCCCGGCCCGGTCGCAATGTCCGGGTTCGCCGCGCGCACCAGCCGAAGTGCCGGCGTGGCGGACGAGCTCGAGGCGCGAGCCACGGCGTTCGCGGGGTGTGCGGGGGAGGCTCCCGCCCTCCTCGTCGCGCTCGACGCCATCGGCGTCGACTCGGGGTTCACCGCCGCCTTGCGCCGCAGGCTCACCGACCGCATTTCCGGCGAGCGCGTCGCAGTGATCGCAACACACACCCACGGTGGCCCGGCCCTACTCGATGGCGCGGAGCTCGGGGTCGTCGACGCCGCGACGCGCGAGCGCTACCTGGCGGGCGCCGAGGCGGCCGCGCGCCAGGCGCTCCAGGAGTTCGTGCCGGCTGAGCTGCGCTTCGGGAGCGCGACCGTATCCGGCGTGGCGCGCAACCGCCGGGACCCTTCCGGGCCCG
>CAUJFI010000119.1 GCA_963170125.1 Deinococcota bacterium
GTCGACGACGCTGAAGATGCGTCCCTCGAAACGCGGCCAGAGCCCGGTGCAGCCGAGCGTCACGCGCAGCTTGTCGTGATCACCGCTGGAAGCTACGCAGGCCGGCAGCGCCGGCATGATCGCATCGAGCGCCGCCACCACGCCCTCGAGGAGGGCGAGGCTCGGCGTGACGAGGACGGGCTGGGCCGCGGCGTGCTCGGCCTGCGCTAGGAGGTCGGCAACGACGTGTCCGACGTCCGCTTCCGCGTCGGCCACCACGAGGGTCTCCGTCGGGCCGGGTAGCGCCTCGATGCCGACGGTGCCATAGAGCTGACGCTTCGCCTCGACGACGTAGCGGTTGCCAGGGCCAACGACCTTGTCGACCCGCGCCAGGCTCTGCGTGCCGTGGGCGAGGGCGGCGACGGCGTGGGGGCCGCCGACGCACAACAGTTCCTGCACGCCGGCGAGCGTCGCGGCGTACCTGAGCTCTGCTGGCACGCGGCCGTCCCTTCCCGGTGGCGTCGCCACGACGATCCGCCTGACGCCGGCCACGCGGGCCGGGACGGCTGTCATGAGGACCGTCGAGAACAGGGGCGCAGTTCCTCCCGGCACGTAGCAACCTACGCTGTCGATCGGCACGATCAGCTGCCCTAGGACGGCGCCCCCGTCGGCGTGCACGAAGCCGCCCTCCGACTGGAGGCGGTAGTAGGCCGCCACGCGCGTGGCGGCCAGTCGGATGGCGGCAGCCAGGTCGGGCGCCAGCTCCCCCTCGGCCGCCGCCAGCTCCTCCGGCGCCACGAGCACGCTGTCGAGCTCCACGCCGTCGAAGCGGGCGGTTAGCTCCTTGAGAGCGGCGTCGCCCCGCCGCCTCACCTCGGTCACTATGTCGCTGACGGCCGCGGCGAGCGCTTCGTCGGCCGTCTCCCTGGCGAACCGCGCCTCGCACCAGGCCAGGGCGGCGGCTTTCGAGTCGATGACACGCATGGGTTCAAGGATATAGGCGCAGGCACGGTAGCATCCGGTCATGACAGGCGAGAGACTCAAGGTCTTGTGGTGCAACCCCAAGACGGCCGACACCGTCCGCGAGCTGCCGCTGCCGGAAGCGATCGAGCTGCGCTTCGCCACCGCCGACGCGAGCGACGAGGACCGCGACTGGGCCGAGGCGCTCGTCACCGGCTCGCCGCCCGCCCGGCTGCTCGACGGCGCCCGGCTCCGCCACGTGGTGGTGCCGTTCGCGGGGGTGGCCGCGGAGCTGCGGGCTCGCGCGCTGGAACGACCGCACTTGAGCGTCCACAACTCCCACTACAACGCCGAGATGGTGGCCCAGCACGCTCTGGCGCTCGCCATCGCGTGCGCCAGCCGCATCGTGGCCTCGGACCGCGCCATGCGCCGCGGCGACTGGGGCGATGACACGGCGAGCGCTCACTCCAGCATGTTCTTGCCCGGCAAGGTCGCCCTGCTCCTCGGCTTCGGGCACATAGGCAAGGCGCTCGTGGCGCCGCTGCGAGCCTTGAGGATGGACGTGCGGGCGTGGCGGCGGCGGCCGGTGGAAGGCGGCGTGCCGACCTACGGGCCCGAGCGGTTGCACGAGGCGCTCGCGGAGGCCGACGTGGTGATCGTCAGCCTGCCGGGCACCGCCGAGACCGACGGCCTCATCGGGGCCGAGGAGCTCGCCTGCCTGAAGGGCGGCGCCGTCCTCGTCAACGTCGGGCGCGGCAGCGTCATCGACGAGGAGGCGCTGTACCGAGCGTTGGCCGAGCGCAGGATCCGCGCCGCCGGCCTCGACGTCTGGTACCACTACCCCGAGCGCCGCGGCGAGCTCGTGCGCGTGTTCCCCAGCCGCTTCCCGTTCCAGGAGTTGGACAACGTGGTGATGAGCCCCCACCGGGGCAACGACATCGACGAGTGGCGCGAGGCGTCGGCGCGCGACGCGTTGGTCACCCTCGCGGCGCTCGCGCGCGGTGAGGGTCGGAACCGAGTGGACCTCGTCAACGGCTACTGAGGAGGGTCCGGCGGTCGCTTCGGCCGCGGCTTCCTCGTCGATCCCGTCGGTGCCGGTGACTCCCTGAGCAGCTCAGGCCCTGGCCGCAGCCGAGGCGCCGATAAGCCCCTCCAACGCGAGCCGCAGGGCCACGGCGAACTCCTCGCGGGCGTCACGATCGTGCCGGTAGGCCGCCCACTGCAACGCCGTGATGAAGTAGACGTTGGCGAGGGTGCGGGCGAGGCGCTCGGCCGAGTAGTCGGCGCGGACGCTGCCCGCTGCCTGGGCGCGCTTCAGCGCGGAGCGCAGCAGCTCCACGAGCGGGATGGCGAGGTAGGCGGCCCGCGAGCGCTCCGCGTTGGGATCGAGGAGCTCGAAGGAGATGGGCAGGATCAGCTCCCGATGCCCTTCCACGAAGCGGGCCAGCTCCGCGAAGAGGTAGTCGATCTCCGCCAAGGCGTCGAACGGAGGCTCTCCCGGCCGCGTGTGCCGCTCACGCTGCAGGGCCACCCGCCTGGCCAGCTCGTCCAGCTGCGTGGCGAAGTAGGCGACCAGGATCGCCTCCTTGCTCGGGAAGTAGTTGAAGACGGTCCCGCGCGCTACCCCGGCGCGCGCGGCGATGAGTTCGAACGTGGCGCCCTTCAGCCCGCGCTCCTCTATCAGTGCCAAGGCGGCCGTCAGGATGGCCCGGCGACGGTCCGCCTTCTTGCGCTCTCGGGCGCTCGGTTCGGCCGTCTTGGCGTCCCAGACGGCGTCGGTAGGGGTCACCGCGGCATCATACCGTCGGGAGCGCCGTGCGAAACGACCGGGCACCGCGAAGACCGAGGTCTCGGCGGCGCCCGGGAGTCCGTTAGTTGATCGGCGCTCAGGCCCTCAAGCCTTGGCGGCCACCTCGACGAGCGCCTTGAAGGCGGCCGGCTCGCGCGCGGCGAGGTCGGCCATGACCTTGCGGTCCAGTTGGACGCCCGCCTTGCGCAGGCCGGCGACTAAGCGCGAGTAGCTTATGCCCTCCTGGCGCGCGGCGGCGTTGATGCGCGCGATCCAGAGGCGACGGAACTGGGGCTTCTTGTCGCGGCGGTCGCGGTACGAGTAGTCGGCCGCGTTGAGGAGCGTTTGCTGCGCGACGCGGAAGCTCTTGGAGCGCAAGCCCCAGTAGCCCTTGGCACGCTTGAGCACCTTCTGGTGGCGGCGGCGGCGAACGATGCCGGTCTTGGCGCGTGGCATTGCTCAACCCCTCAATCGTAGGGCAGCAGCGCCTTGATGCGCTCTGCCTCTGGCTTGGCTACGACGAGGTCGTTGCGTCCCTGGCGGATCTTGCGGCCCGACTTCTTGTAGTTCAGGTGCCGCTTGCCGGAGCGCATCGCCTTGACCTTACCTCGCCCTGTGATCTTGACACGGGCTTTGGTGCCCTTATGGGTCTTGAGTTTCGGCATGCTATCTCTCTCCTGTACTTACGCTTCGAAGCGCTTGACGCTTCGGAAGCGACCTTCGCCCCTTGGGCGAGAGCCCATAGAGGGTACACCATTCACCGCGGTTCTCACCACCATGTCGGCGACCGTCGTCGACATAGTGGTCACTGCCTAAGTTCGCCGGCGGTTCACTGCCGGCTCGCTACCGGGCAGCCCATCCCGTTCCCGGGAGCCTACTAGTGAGCGTGCAGAGCGTTAGCGCGGTGCGTCGGCGTGCGTTCGCGCGTGAGCGCCCACGCAGCCTGCGCGCGTCAGCGTCAGCTCTCCACCGCGACTCCTGCCGGGCGCAGGATCATGTTCATGTCCATCCCGGCGATCATCGGGGCGGCGTCCACCACGGCGAGCTCCGTGACGTCTGCGGCGACGCGGTTGAGGATGCCCTGACCCAATTCCGGGTGGGTCCGCTCGCGGCCGCGGAACATGATGGTCACCTTCACCTTGTGACCGCCCTTGAGGAAACGGCGGATGTGGTTGACCTTGGTCTCGTAGTCGTGATCGTCGATCTTGACGCGGAACTTGATCGACTTCATCTCCTGCTGGCGGGAGCGGCGGCGCGCTTCCTTCGTCTGCTGCTGGAGTTCGAAACGGTACTTGCCGTAGTCCATCAGCTTGGCGACGGGTGGCTGCGCGGCCTCGCCCACCATGACGAGGTCGAGGTCTTCCTCGCGGGCCATGCGGAGCGCGTCACGGGTCTCGACGATGCCGACCTGCTGGCCGTCCGAACCGATGAGGCGCACCTGACGCACGCGGATCTGCTCGTTCACTTTCAACTCTTTCGAAATGGACTCCACCTCCTGGGTGAGTTGTGCTGGTGACGTGGTTCGGACGCCTGGCGCCCACTTCCGTGAGACCCCGCGCCAGCGTCACACACAGCGCTCGAGTCTAGCAGAGCAGGACGGCGCGGTACAACGTGAGCGTGCGGACTCACGAACACCAGGGGGCGACCGTGCGCGTCGCGACGCGGGCGGACGAGGCGGCGGTGGTCGACGTGGCGTACCAGACCGCCTACTTCGGCGGCCCCGCCGCCACCTTCTTCCCGTGTCGTGACGCGTTCGCCGTGTTCTGGGTCCTCCCTTACCTCCGCGCCGGGCGCGCCATGGTGGTCGAGACCGACGACGGCGTGGTCGGCTACTGCGTCGGCGTCGACCGGCGGGCCGACTACACGCGCGGGCTCCTACCGCTCCTTCCCGGGCTCCTCCTCGAGCTGCTGGCGGGGCGCTGCCGAGGTTGGCGCGGGGCGCTCCGCTACGGCCTCCGGGCGCTGCGCTACCCGACGCGCGGCGCGCCAGGAAGCGCCTACCCGGCGCACCTGCACCTCGCGCTCTCGAGCGCGGCGCGCGGGCGCGGCTCGGGGCGCGCGCTTCTCACCGCCTACCTGGCGGCCGCGACCGAACGCGGCGTGAGCGGCCTGCAGCTCTCGACGACCGAGCGCAACGCGCCGGCCGTCAGTCTCTATTCGTCGCTCGGCTTCGAAGTGTGGACGGCCCGTGTCAGCCCACTCTGGCGTCCGTGGACGGGTCGAGACGAGACCCACCTCGTGCTCGTCAAGCGGCTGACCGTTCCCGGAGGCTGAGCGACCGGGCAGCGGCCCCTGGCGGGCGGCCCCAGACGAGCTCGGCCTCGAGGGCCGAGCAGCGGGGAGCGGCGAGCGCCTTCAAGGTGCGAGCGGAGCGCTGCTGATGAGCTCGTTGCGCCGAGCGAACGATACGAGAAACCGCCGCATCATCTCGACCTGGCTGCGGTAGGTGTCGATGGCAAGAAGCTTCGTGGCCACCCAGCGCGGCTCCAGGTCGAAGCGCTCCCACGGCAGCGTCCTGGCTCGCAGCGGCGGGAAGAGGGGTTGGCTCGGGTGCACGCCCTTGGGCAGCGGCCACTCGGAGTCACCGTGCACGATCCACCACCTGCCGATCTCCGGCTGCCCCCGTTCCTGCAGGAGCTCCATGACGAGCTGGCCGATGGCGCGGTGGTCGGGGTGCGCGTCGCGCGGCGTGGGCGCCAGGACGACCGTCGGCCCGACCTCGTCGAGGACGGCGCGCAGCTCGGCCATCAGGTTCGAGCCAGTGTAGGCGAGGCCGGGCGAGCGCGCCTCCGCGTACGGCACGCTCGTGCGCAATGTGAAGCGCGAGCGGTAGAGCGCGTGCTGGTCGCCAAGGACGAGCGTCCTCAGGCCGCGGTCGGGGAAGCCGAGGAAGATCACGTGGTCCTCCGGCACGCCGAGCACCGCGGCGGCGGCACGGGCCTCCGCCAATCGCCGCTCGCCGAGCTTCACCATCGGGTCGCCGACAGCGCGAAGGCGCCGCTCCTGCACGATGGCAGCGAGCTCGAACGCGTCTCCGACGGTGACGTGGACGATCCAGACGTCCGCGCCGGCCTCCCTGGCCTGCAAGAGCATGCCAGCGCAGCAGAGGACCTCGTCGTCCGGGTGGGGGGAGAAGACGAGGACGCGCTCTGAGCCGCCGAGCGGCTCGGCCTCCGGCAGGCTGGCGACGCTCAGGCCGAACTGCCGGGCGTACCACCATGCGGCGAACACGGGGGCGTTGACGTAGAGAAACGCACCAACCAGGATCGCAGCCAGGGTCCCAAGGGTGACCGCGCGCGCGACGCGGGTGCGCACGGAAGGGGGCGGAACGGACCTGCGGGGCCGCACGGCCCTCCGCGCCCGCTTCGGCGCCGGCGAGTCCAGTCCTGGCGCGGCCTTGCGCTCCTCGCCCACGCTCCCAGCATGGCACGGCGAGGCGGCCGCCGAGCGCGGCGCACCCGACTCCCGACCCCTCCCCCTCGCTACCTGTCAGGCCACCTAACGGGGGATACATTGGGCGCATGGACACGTCAGACGAGCGCCTTCGCGAGATCCTCGATGCCACCCACACCGTCGCCGTGATCGGGGCGAGCACGAACCCCGACAAGCCGGCCCACTTCGTGCCGCGCTACATGGCCGAGCACGGCTACGCCGTCCTGCCGGTGAACCCCGTGGCGGCGGGCGCGGAGCTCTTCGGCGAGACGGTGAGTGCCACCCTCGTCGAGCTCGACGGCCAGGTCGACATGGTGGACGTGTTCAGGCGCCCCACGGACATCCCGCCTCACCTGCCCGACATCCTGGCCCTGCGCCCGCTGCCGAAGGTCGTCTGGTTCCAGCTCGGCATCCGTAACGACGAGGCCGCCGCGGAGCTGGAGGCGGCCGGCATCACCGTGGTGCAGGACAAGTGCCTCATGGAGGAGCACGAACGGCTCGGCGGCGGGACCGGCCACCGTTGAGCACCCGCCTCAGCCTCGGCTACTCCCCGTGCCCGAACGACACGTTCATCTTCCACGCGCTCACCCACGGCCTGCTGCCCGAGGCGGGAGCCGTCGAGTTCGACGTGGTGCTCGACGACGTGGAGGCCATGAACCGCGCGGTCGCCGCCGGCCTGCTCGACGTCGCGAAGATCAGCTACCACGCGTACGGCTACGTCGCTAACGACTACGTGCTGCTGAGGAGCGGCGGCGCGCTCGGGCGCGGCGTGGGGCCGCTGGTGGTCGCCGCCGCTCCCGGCCTCGACCTGGAGGGGAAACGCGTGGCCGTCCCGGGCGGCCGCACCACCGCCAAGCTGCTGCTCGAGCTCTGGCGCCCCGCGGGTCTCGAGCTCACCGAGCTGCGCTACGACGCCATCATGCCGGCCGTGGCGCGCGGCGAGGTGGACGCCGGCCTGATCATCCACGAGAGCCGCTTCACGTACGCGTCGCACGGGCTGCACGCGCTGGTCGACCTCGGCGCCTGGTGGGAGTCGGAGGTGGGCGGCGTGGTGCCCCTCGGGGCCATCGCTGCGCGGCGCTCGCTCGGGGCCGACGTCCACGCCCACCTCGCCAAGGTCATCAGGGCGAGCTTGGAGCGTGCTTGGTGCGAGCCGGGGGCCTCGGCCGATTACGTCGCCGCCAACGCCCAGGAGCTGGCGCCCGACGTGCGCGCCAAGCACATCGGGCTGTACGTCAACGAGTACTCGCGCGACGTCGGCGAGGAGGGCGAGGGCGCCGTGCGCAGGCTGCTGGGACTCGCGCACGCCAAGGGGCTCTTCCCCGCCCCACCCGAGCCGCTGTTCGCAGCGGGGTAGGTGGCCCGGACGGTCACAGGGTCCAAAGACCCTGCTCGCGCGGACGCCCCGGGGGTTAGGCTTGGCGCATGGTCAGCTTCTCTGTCGGCGAGGAAGTCCTGTACCAGGGCGAACGGTACGTCATCAGCACGGCGTCGCCCCGGCCCCCGTATCAGTACCGCCTACTGGCAACGACTCCGGCAGGCGCCAAGGTCCAGTGGGCGCTCGCGGCGGACCTGACGAAGATGGAGCGCTACACGAGGGCGCTCGACGACACCCTCTCCATCAAGGGCAGCGCGGCCAACGCTCCGCGGAGGCGCTGAGGGCTCCTACCAACACGGCGCCCAGCGCCATCCCGTCCGTCACTGCCGTCGCGTAGCCCAAGCGCCCGACGCAAGCGCCGGCCGCGTACAGGCCCCCTGACCGCCCCAGGCGGTAGGTCGTCTCGGCCCACTCGCCCCTCGCCAGGACCTGGAAGCGCACGATGTACGGCAGCGCCCCGGCGAGCCCATCGAGCGCCAGCTCCTCGTGTCGGAACTCGAACCCGCGCCCGGCCAGGTCGTGGAGCAGGTCGTCGTAGGCCATCTCGCTCAGGCGCCCGGCGTGCTCCTCGCTGGCACCGACGGTGAGGCGCGCGCCGAGGAAGCTCCCCACGCACAAAGCCACGAGCGCGCCGTGCCTGGCGATCCCCTCCCAGGTGTCTACGCCCGCCACGACCCCGTTCTCGACCATCAGCCGGGAGGCCGTCGACTGCAGGAGGTGAACGCGGGGCTCGGCCTCGAGCAGGCGCTTGGCCGCCCGACGCACCTCGGGGGCGCGAACCCGGACCGCGCCGCTCCGCCCCACGCAGGCCGCCAGCAGGCTGCCGCCCGGTACCGCGAGCTCGTAAGAGTCGTGGGCAAGCGCGTAGAGCGTGTCGAGGCTGGTCGTCACCAGGAGCGTGCGCAGGCCGGCGCGCGCCGTCGCGTACGCCGCCTCGCAGCCGGTGATGCCGCCCCCGACGATCACGACGTCGTGCCGCACGTAGCTCCCGCCCTCAGTAGTGGCCGGCGCCGCTCATCAGTGGCCTGCGGCGCCCCGGCGCCTTGACGACCACGTGCTTGCCCGCGCTGGTGCGTTGGTAGATGACCGCGCCGCTCGTAGCGCCGACGAGCGGGACCATCTCGGTCGCGGAGAACAGCACCCGCATGTGGAGCGGCACGACGCGAGCGAGGCGCCCGATCTCGTAGCGCTGGTCGTCGCTGACCCGGTAACCGAGGAAGAAGTCGGGCGCCTCGTCGCTCGAGTACACGCATAGGAGCGAGCGCGCCTCCTCGGAGCGGTAGTGCGCGACCGCCTCCCAGACGATGGCGGCGGCCTCGACTTCGCTCACGAACGACACCGTGGCCTTGCCGGTGTCGCCGTAGAAGGCCGCCTCGAAGCGCCGCGACTGGGCGTAGAAGCCGCCCGCGCCGACGCGCAGGCGCATGACGTCGTTGTCGAACGTCCGGCCCCTGACGCTCCCCTTCACGTGCTCGATGGCGAGGCCGAAGCGCCTGGCGTGCGCGTCCTCGCCGTCGTGGAAGCTCGAATCGAAGAGCGCCGCGTCGGTGTTGACCTCGAAGCCGGCGTCTTGACCTAGCGGTTCCACGCCGCGAGTCGGAACGACGCCAGCCCCGACCAGCGGGGGTGTCCTCAGGTCCGAGTCGTGACCCAGTTCGAGATCGTCCGTCATGCCGGCCTCTCCGGTGCGGCGCCCTGAACGTGCGCGACGTGCAGGGCGGAGACGCCGAGCGTCTGCAGTCGGTACTCTACCGCCCCGAAACCCGCGGCACGCATGTGGCCCGCGAGCGTATCCGGCGTGAAGAACGCGAGCACGGACTCGGGCAGGTACGAGTAGGCCGTCGACTCGCCGGAGACGAGCGCCCCGAGGCGCGGCAGTACCTTCGTGAAGTACCACCTGAAGAGCGTTCCGAACGCTCCCTTCGGCGGGGGCGGGAACTCGAGGACGACCAGGCGCCCGGCGGGTTTGAGGACGCGGCGGAACTCGCGGAGGCCGGCATCCGGGTCCGCGAAGTTGCGCAGCCCGTAGGCGATGGTCACGGCGTCGAAGGAGCCGACCTCGAAAGGCAGGGCCGTACCGTCGGCCTGGACGAGCTCCAGTTCCACCCCGCGCGCGGCGGCCTTGCGACCCGCCAGCTCGAGCATGGGCGCGGCGAAGTCGGCCCCGACGACCCGTGCATCCCGCCGCGCGCGCTTCAGGGCCAGTGCGAGATCGCCCGTGCCCGTGGCGACGTCCAGCACGGCGCCACCGACCGGCACCCCGGCGAGAGCCGCGCGCGCGGCCTGGGCGCGCCAGCGCCTGTCGCTGCCGAGGGAGAGGACGCCGTTGAGGAGGTCGTAGGTCGGGGCGATATCCGAGAACATGTCCCGGACGCGCTCCGCCTTCCGCGCGTCGCTCTGGGCACCATCGTGCTGATCCGGGCCGGCACCGCTGACCATCATGGCCGGGAGGCTACCATGTGCGCCGAAGCGCAAGCCGAGCCCTTCCCTGCTCGCCGGACCGCCTCGGGGCACCGCTTCAGAGTGCCACTTCAGAGCGCGGCTTCAGAGCGCGGCCAAGCCCGCGCGAGCGAGGAACTCGTGGGCCTTGACAGGCGAGAAGCGCGAGAGGCTCGCGGCTGTGCCGCCCGCCACCACGGTGGGCACGCTGCGCTTGCCCGCGTTGACGCGCATGACGAACTCGACGGCCTCCGGGTCATCCTCGATGTTCACTTCGGTGAACGAGATGCCAGCGGCGCCGAGGAAGGCCTTGAGGGCGTGGCAGTCCGGGCAGCTTGAAGTCGTGTAGACGGTGATGTGGGGCCTGATGGGATCAGATAGGGGCGCTACTGGCTGGGCCGCTTCGGTTCTCGTTGGTTCGGACACGCTAGGCTCCTCGAGATGCGTAATGGGCTAGAGCTGGCATACCGAGGCACACCATCCGTTAGGCTACCGTCTCGTCGACGTCACGCCAGTAGTCCCGGTGAAGATGGCACCTGGACGGTGACCACCTGCGCTGAGACGAGCTGAAGCGCCCGTTCATCCAGTTCGACCGACCGGTACTCTCAAGCGTCGTAGGTCCCCGACGTGGTCTTCCCGCCGTGCCCCGTCCAGTCCGTATGGAAGTGCTCACCGCGCGGCCGGTCCACCCGCTCGTAGGTGTGCGCACCAAAGAAGTCGCGCTGCGCCTGGATGAGGTTGGCGGGCAGCCGGGCCCGCCGGTAGCCGTCGAAGAACGCCAGCGCCGCCCCCATCGCAGGCATGGGCACGCCCGCCACCACGGCGCGCGCGACGCTGCGGCGCCAGCCGCCCTGCGCGCGTTCCAGCGCCCGCACGAAGAACGGCGCGACGAGCAGGTTGCTCAGGTCCGGCGCGGTCGCGTAGGCGGCCGCGATGTCGTTCAGGAAGCGCGAGCGGATGATGCAGCCACCGCGCCAGATGCGCGCGACGGCGCGGTAGTCGAGGTGCCAGCCGAACTCCGCGGCTGCCGAGCGTAGGAGCATGAAACCTTGCGCGTACGACGCGATCTTCGCGGCGTACAGCGCCTGCTCCAGGTCCGCCTCGAGCCCATCAAGGTCGGCGGCCGGCCCCTGGCCCGACGGCCCCGCGAGCACCGCGGCGGCGGCGACCCGCTCGTCCTTGAGCGCCGAAAGGTAGCGGGCGAACACGGCCTCGCTGATGAGCGTGAGCGGCACGCCCAGGCTCAGGGCGTCCGTCGCCGTCCACTTGCCCGTGCCCTTCTGGCCGGCGGAGTCGAGGATCTTCTCGACCAGCGGCCGGCCGTCGTCGTCGACGTGCTTGAAGATCTGCGCGGTGATGTCTATCAGGTAGCTGTCGAGCACGCCCTCGTTCCAGCGGCCGAACAGGTCGCCGATGGCGCTAGCTTCCAGGCCGCCGACGTCGGACAGGAGGTGGTACGCCTCCGCGATCAGCTGCATGTCGCCGTACTCGATGCCGTTATGCACCATCTTGACGAAATGCCCGGCGCCGTCCTCGCCCATCCACTCGCAGCACGGCGCACCGTCGACCTTGGCCGAGATCGCCTGCAATATGCCTTTCACGAGCGGCCAGGCTTCCACGTGACCGCCCGGCATGATGGACGGCCCGAAGCGCGCGCCCTCCTCGCCACCCGACACGCCCGTGCCGACGTACAGGAACCCGGCCTCGCGCAACGCGCGCGCGCGCCTCGTGGAGTCCGTGTGGTTCGAGTTGCCGCCGTCGATGATGACGTCGCCCGGCTCGAGCAGCGGCAACAGCTCGGCGATGACGGCGTCCACCGCGGCGCCGGCCTTGACCATGAGCATCACCTTGCGCGGGCGCTTCAGGGCCGCCACGAACGAGGCGAGGTCGGTGTGGCCCGAGATACGCGTGCCGGCGGCGGGACCGGCCATGAACTCCTGGGTGACGGAGGCGGTACGGTTGTACACGGCCACGGTGTAACCGTGGTCGTTCATGTTCAGCACGAGGTTCTGGCCCATGACGGCGAGACCCACGAGCCCGATGTCGGCTTGGCGGTCGGTCATCCGCACAGCTTACCCATAGGCGCTCGCTAGCCCAGCTCTCGTGATCGTAAATGCACCGCGGCAGGGCCTCGAGGTTAGGCGTGAGCATGCCCTGGACGTGCATGTCTAGGCAGTCGAACGCCTCACGGACCCACTGCCGTCAGCGCATCCAGGTGTTCCATGACGGTTCACGGCCCGACTCTGCTCAGCAACCCTCGGACCAGCCCCGCGTCCGCTATACTCTCCCGTTCCGCCCACGTCAACCGTCGGGCTTAGTCGGACACGGAGAGCCAATGAACCATAGGAACGTCGCCATCATCGCCCACGTAGACCACGGTAAGACCACGTTGGTCGATGGGCTCCTGCGCCAGTCGAACGTCTTCCGCGCCAACCAGCAGGTCGCGGAACGCGTCATGGATTCCGGCGACATCGAACGCGAGCGCGGCATCACCATCCTCGCCAAGAACACGGCCGTCGAGTGGAAGGGCGAGAAGATCAACATCGTCGATACCCCCGGCCACGCCGACTTCGGCGGCGAGGTGGAGCGCGCCCTGACGATGGTCGACGGGGTGCTCCTCCTGGTGGACGCCGCCGAGGGCCCCATGCCGCAAACGCGCTTCGTGCTCCGCAAGGCGCTCGCGCGCGGCCTCAAGCCCATCGTCGTCATCAACAAGGTTGACAGGCGCGACGCGCGGCCGGGCGAGGTCGCTTCGCTCACGTTCGACCTGATGGTCGACCTGGGGGCCGATGACGACCAGCTCGACTTCCCAATCGTCCACGCCATCGCCCGCGAGGGGCGCGCGTGGCTCGAGGGCGCCGAGCCGGGCACGGACCTGGCGCCGCTCTTCCAAGTGATCCACGACTTCGTCCCGCCCGCCAAGGCGGACGAGAGCGCGCCGTTCCGCTTCCAGGTCGCCAACCTCGACTACTCCGACTACCTCGGCCGGCTGGCGTTGGGCCGCGTGCTGGAAGGCACGATCAAGCCCGGCGAGACGGTCGTGCGCGTGGCGCCTGGTAAGGAGCCGGAGAAGGCGCGCATCACGAAGGTCTACACGCACCTCGGGCTCAACCGGATCGAGACCGAGGTCGGGCTGCCGGGCGACATCATCGTGCTCTCGGGGTTGGACGACGTGACCATCGGCGACACGCTGTGCGACCCGGACAACGTCGTGGCCCTACCCGCCGTGCAGGTGGACGAGCCCACCGTGAGTGTCACCTTCAGCCCCAACACGTCGCCGTTCGCCGGCCGCGAGGGCACGTACGTCACGAGCCGCCACCTGGCCGACCGGCTGGAGCGCGAGCTGCTCGTGAACGTGGCGCTGCGCGTCGAACCCATCGGCAGCGAGCGCTACCGCGTCAGCGGCCGCGGCGAGCTGCACCTGTCGATCCTCGTCGAGAACATGCGCCGCGAGGGGTACGAGTTCAGCGTCTCGCGGCCCGAGGTGATCATGAAGCAGGAGGACGGCGCCACCCTCGAGCCGTTCGAGCGTGTCGTGGTAGACATCCCGAACGGGGCCATGGGCAGCGTGATGGAGTCGCTCACGGCCCGCCGCGGCGTGCTCGTGAACATGGACCCGGGCGAGGACCGCTCGCGCCTCGAGTTCCGCATCCCGAGCCGCAGCCTCTTCGGCTACCGCAACCTCTTCCTCTCCATGACGCAGGGCGAGGGGCTCCTCAACCACACGTTCGACGGCTACGAGCCGTTCGCGGGCGAGGTCGTCACGCGCAACCACGGCTCCCTCGTCTCGATGGAGGCGGGCGAGACGTTCGCCTACAGCATCTACAAGCTCGAGGACCGCGGCATCTTCTTCATCCACCCGGGCACCGAGGTGTACGTCGGCATGATCGTCGGCGCCAACGCCCGCATGGGCGACCTCGACGTGAACGTCTGCAAGAACAAGAAGCTCACGAACGTGCGCGCGGCGGGCTCCGACGAGAACCTGCTCCTCACGCCGCCCAAGCGCCTGTCGCTCGAGGAGGCCCTCGAGTACCTGGACGACGACGAGCTCCTCGAGGTCACACCGCAGTCGCTGCGGCTGCGCAAGCGCGTCCTGGACCCGAACATGCGCAAGCGGGAGCGGGGCAAGGCGCTGGCCTGAGCTCGCTAGGCGGCCGGCGCCTCCAGCGGCTCGCCCAGCAACGCGTCTTCCGCAACGTGCTCCGTCCAGTCGTCGTCCGACTCGACAGGCCCGCCGTCCGAGCCGGCTCGGGCCACCGCGACCACGATCGGACCGAACGGCTCCTCCTGCGAGGCGCTCAGCCTGCCCTCGCGCACGAGCTCGAGCACGGCAGCCAGGCCGACCGTGCGCGTGGGCCAATCGCGCGCGCCAAGGATGTCCCATAGGCGCCCGCTCCCCAGGCCCCGCAAGGTCTTGAGGATGAAGCGGCCCATGCTGGCGAGGGTGAGGCGTTCCAGTGCCAGCTCGAAGTAGCCGCCCACGCGGTAGCGCCCGGCCATCCTGGCGAGGTCGCGCGGCGTGACACGCAGCGGCCGCTCCTGGCGCGGGTAGTCCGGTGCCGGCGCGCGCGCTGGCACCACTAGCCGTCGCTCCTCACGGCGGCGCCTCAGGAAGAGGATCGCCTCCTCCAGCTCCTCGAGCAGCGCCACGGCCTCGAGCGCGACGGCCACTGCGTCCTCCACTTCGTCGTCGGGAGCCTTCGGAGGCTTGGGGAGCAAGAGGCGCGTCTTGAGCTCTATGACCTGTGCCAGGCGCGGCAACGCCTCCGTGGCCAGCTCCAGGTCGGCCTCGGCGTGGCGCTCGAAGTAGCTCAGGTAGTCGCGAACGAGTCGGTAGAGGTCTATCCGGCGGGGCTCGAGCGAGCCGGTCCGCAGCGCGTGGGCGAGCTCGCCGAGGGAGCCGGAGAAGTGCTCCTGGGCGACGAGGAACTGCTCCTCGGTGGCCCTGTCCGCAGCTGACGGGAACTCCACCACTGGCAGACGTTACCACGGTGCCCAGTGCGTCCCGTGCGACACTGAAGGCACGTGAACGCATACGACCTCGCGAAACCGTACCTCTTCCGCCTCGATCCCGAGAAGGCGCACGACCTCGTCGTCCGTGCCCTCGCGCTCGCCAGCCGCAGCGTCGTGGCGCCGCGCGTCCTCGAGTACCTCGCCCCTGCCCCCGACCCGCGGTTGGAGGTCGAGCTCTTCGGGCTGCGGTTCCCGAACCCGCTTGGGCTGGGCGCCGGCCTCGACAAGAACGGGGTGGCCTTCCCAGCCCTGGCCGCGTTCGGCTTCGGCGCCGTCGAGGTCGGCAGCGTCACGGCGCTCGCCCAGCCCGGCAACCCGCAGCCGCGGCTCTTCCGCCTCCTCGAGGACGAGGCGCTCATCAACCGCATGGGCTTCAACAACGAGGGGGCCGCCGCCATGGCGGCGCGGCTGGGGCGGCTCGATCGCCGCGACCTGCGCGGGCGGGCGGGGCGCGCGATCCTCGGCGTCAACGTCGGCAAGTCGCGTGCCGCCGAGGTCTCCGAGGCCGCGGCCGACTACCGGGCCTCGCTCACGGCCGTCTGGTCGCACGCCGACTACCTCGTCGTCAACGTGTCCTCGCCGAACACGCCCGGCCTACGCACGTTGCAACGGAGCGAGCCGCTCGCCGAGCTCTTCGGCGTCGTCGCCGAGCTGCGTGCCGCCCTCGGCCACAAGCCCGTGCTCCTCAAACTCGCGCCGGACCTGGGCGACGACGAGCTGGCCGACCTCGTGGCCACGGCGGAAGAGGTTGGCGTGGACGGGCTGATGGCCACCAACACGACCCTGGCGCGAGCAGGCCTGCGCTCGTCGCACCGCGAGGAGACGGGCGGCCTGTCGGGCAGGCCGCTCACCGCGCGCGCGCTCGCCGTGCTGGAGTTCCTGCGTGGCCGGACCTCCCTACCCATCGTCGCCGTGGGTGGCATCTTCGGCGCGCGCGACGCGTTGGACCGCCTCGCGGCCGGTGCCGACCTCCTGCAGGTCTACACTGGGTTCATCTACCGCGGTCCGGCGCTCGTGGGCGAGGTCCTCACGGGCATCACGCGCGAGCTCGACAGGCGCGGGGCCGACAAGGTGATGGAGCTGAGCGGGCGCACGTGAACGAACGACGGCTACTATGTGGGCGGCAACGGCGGCGACGCGACCACCAGGTCCAACGCCGTCCACCTACTCCTTGGGCCGACGCTCAGGCCGTGACTCGCACTGGCTGACGCTCAGCCGTCACCGCCGCGGCCGCTCGGGCCGCCTGGCCTCCCAGACGACCTCCCCCACGCTTGCCCGCCGGCACGCGACGCGCGCCAGGGTGAAGAACAGGTCCGATAGCCGGTTGAGGAGCGGCAGCACGTGGTCTCCGACCTCCTCGCCACGCGCCAACATGACGGCGCCGCGCTCCGCGCGCCTGATGATGGCCCTGGCGAGCTGGAGCGCGGCGGACGCCGCCGTGCCGCCCGGCAGGATGAAGTGCGTCAGCGCGGGCAGCTCGGCCGTGTAGTGGTCGATCATCTCCTCGACCCTGGCCACGTCCTCGGCGTCGACGGCCCGCACGAAGGAGCGCGTCTTCGTGCCGAGCGGCGTAGCCAGATCGGCGCCCAGGTCGAAGAGGAGGCTCTGGATGGCGGCGAGGTCGGCGTCGAGGGCCGCGAAGCCGGCGGCGGCGGCGATGGTCGCGTCGGTGACGGCGCCGCCGCCCGCCGCGCGGCGACCGGCCGCCTCCGCCGCCAACTCGGCACGCGCCAGCCCGAGCGCGGAGTTCGCCTCGTCGACCGTGCCGTATGCCTCGACGCGAACGTCGTCCTTGCCGACCCGCGACCCGCCGAAGAGGGCCGTGCTCCCGTCGTCACCCGTGCGCGTGTAGATCTTCATGCGGCCCAGGATATGCCTCTGATCACTGACGCCGCCGCCGCTCACCGACGGGCGGCCAAGCCCACGACCCGCGAACAGCGACCCTACGGCGAAGTCTGCCCGATCAGCCCGACGCCACGGCCCCGTACCGCCGCGCCACGTACTCGTCCAGGAGCCGGTTGAAGTCCTCGACCAGGGTGGGGCCCTGGAGGGTGGTGAGGAGCTTGCCATCCTGGTAGACGGGCGCGCGCGGCGCCTCGCCCGTGCCGGGCAGGCTGATGCCGATATCGGCGTGCTTCGATTCGCCGGGTCCGTTCACGACGCAGCCCATCACGGCGACGCGCAGGCTCTCCACGCCCGGGTAACGCAGCTTCCAGACGGGCATGGACGCCTTGAGGTGCGCCTGGACGTCGCGAGCCAGCTCCTGGAAGAGCGTGCTCGTGGTACGACCGCAGCCCGGGCAGGCCGTCACGCTCGGAGCGAAGCGGCGCAGGTCGAGCGCCTGCAGGACCTCGCGGGCGATCTCGACCTCGCGCTCGCGCGGCGCACCGGGGTCGGGAGTGAGCGAGACGCGGATGGTGTCGCCGATGCCCTCGGCGAGCAACGTGGCGAGCGCCGCCGTGCTCGCCACGGCGCCCTTCAAGCCCATACCGGCCTCGGTGAGCCCCAGGTGCAGCGGGTAGTCGCATCTGGCGGCGAGCCGCCGGTAAACGTCCCACAGGTCGGGAACGCTGCTGACCTTGGCGCTGATCACGATGCGCTCATGCGGCAGACCATGCTCCTCGGCGACCTCGGCGGACAGGAGGGCCGACGCGACGAGCGCCTCGATGAGGACTTCCTGCGCTGGCGCGGGCGCCGCGCGGCGGCCGTTCTCGTCCATCATGCGCGCGAGGAGCGCCTGGTCGAGCGAGCCCCAGTTGACGCCGATGCGCACGGGTTTGCCGTTGTCCTTGGCCACGTCGATGATCGTCAGGAAGTTGGCGTCGTGGCGCTTACCAGGGCCGACGTTCCCTGGGTTGATGCGGTACTTCGCGAGCGCGGCGGCCATGGCGGGGTAGGCAGTGAGGAGCTGGTGGCCGTTGTAGTGGAAGTCGCCGACGAGCGGCGCCCCGACGCCGAGGAAGTCCAGGCGTGCCCGTATCTCCGGCACGGCTTCGGCCGCGTCGGCGTCGTTGACGGTGATGCGCACGACCTCGCTGCCGGCGCGCCACAGGTCCTCGACCTGCTTGACCGTGGCGGCGACGTCGGACGTGGCCGTGTTCGTCATGGACTGCACGACGACGGGGTGCTCGCTCCCCATGGGCACGGCCCCGACCCACGTCGTAGGGGTCTCGCGCCGCGGGTGTCTGCCTGCGCTGCTCGTCATCCAGTCGCGAGTCTACTATCCGACCGCCCGCCGTCCGCGTAACGGGAGAGCGGACCGCGGGAGCCGCCGCGCGCGCTAGTCCTCACTCTCCGCGCGCGATGAGCTCGAGCACCTCCGGCAGCAGCCGCGCTGTCGTGCTGAGGCCCTCGCCGGCGTGGATGCCCGGGTTGCCGCGCCAGTCGCCGAAGTAGCCGCCGGCCTCGGGCAGGATGACCCCGAACGGGCTGGCGTCGTACGCGTTCAGGACCGGATCGAGCATGAGCTCGAGGCGTCCGGTGGCGACGAGGGCGTGGCCGTAGGCGTCCGACCATCCGACCCGGTGGTAAGTGGCGGCCTGGACCCGCTCCCAAGCCGCCTTGCGGCCGTGCCGCTCGAACGACCCGGCATCCGTGAACGCGACGAACGCGCGCGAAAGCGACGGCGTCTCGCGCACGCGCACCGGCCGACCGTTGAGGAAGGCACCCCTGCCCTTCGCCGCATAGACGAGCTCGTCGAGGGCCGGGAAGTACGCCGCGCCCGCCACGACCTCGCCTTCTGCCTCGAGCCCGAGGAGGACGGCGTAGAGGGGCACGCCGCGCATGAAGCTCTTGGTGCCGTCGATCGGGTCGATGAACCACCGCAAGGGGGCGCCTTCCCTGGTAGTGCCCGTCTCCTCGCCGACGATGCCGTGGTCCGGGTACGCGGCCTCGAGCCGGGACCGGATGAGCTCCTCCGCCGCGCGGTCCGCGCGCGTCACGGGCGAGTCGTCCGGCTTGTAATCGGCCGCGACGTTGGCGGAGTAGTAGCCGAGGGTCAGACGCCCGGCGTCGTAAGCCGTGGAGACGCACGTGGCGAGGTAAGCGTCGAGCTGAGTGCCTGGCATGGCTTGGTACGATAACGCCACCATGCTCATGACGCGTGAACAGCTCGAGCGGGGCGAACGCCAGACCCTCGCCCCTTACGCAACGCTGGCCGCCGAGTCGCGCGGACGCCTCCACCCCGAGAGCGAGAGCGCCTACCGCACGGCCTTCCAGAAGGACCGCGACCGCGTCGTCCATACGAGCGCGTTCAGGCGCCTGGAGTACAAGACGCAGGTGTTCGTCAACTACGAGGGCGACTACTACCGCACCCGCCTCACTCATACCCTCGAGGTGGCGCAAGTGGCCACCAGCATCGCGCGCGCGCTCGGCCTCAACGAGGACCTCGCCGAGACCATCGCGCTGGCGCACGACCTGGGTCATCCACCGTTCGGGCACGCCGGCGAGAAGGCGCTCAACGAGCTGGCGGCCGGCGTCGGGGGCTTCGACCACAACCGCCAGAGCCTGCGCATCGTGACGAAGCTCGAGCGGCGCTACCCGGGGTTCCCGGGCCTCAACCTCACGTGGGAGACGCTCGAGGGGATCATGAAGCACGAGACGAAGTACGACGTCCCCGACCCGAGCTGGGAGCCAGACGTGCAGCCCACCCTCGAGGCCCAGGTCGTCAACGTCGCCGATGAGGTCGCATACAACGCCCACGACCTCGACGATGGGCTGCGCTCCGGTCACCTCAAGCCCACGGACGTCGCGACGGTTCCCGTGGTGGGCGAGCTGATGACGCGCCTGGGCCTGAACCCGGAGCGCTTCGACTCCTCACAACGCTACGTGCTGATCCGCGAACTCCTCGGCGACGTGATCACGGACGTCGTGACCGCCACGGACGCGCGCCTGCCCGAGCAGGGCGTGCGCACGTTGGACGACGTGCGCCGGGCCGGGAGCAAGCTCCTCGGGCCGTCGGCGGCCATGGGCGAGCAGCTGGCGCAGCTCAAGGAGTTCCTCTACAAGAACTTCTACTTCCACCACCGCCTCATCCGCATGACCCACAAGGCGCACCTCGTGCTGGAGCGCATCTACCACGCCTACGTGGAACTGCCCGACATGCTCCCGCCTGACGTCGTTGGCCAGGCGCAGACCCTGGGGCTGGAGCGGGCGGTCACGGACTACATCGCCGGGATGACGGACCGCTACGCGAACGAGGAGTACCGGCGCCTCTTCGAGCCGATGGCGCTCACCTGAGGCCCCTCCGAGAGTGAGGGGTGTGGCCGCGCGCGGCCACACCCGCAGCAGCGGAGTGGGACGCTACGTGGGCCCGGCGCTCACCGGTCCGCGCGCGCCACCCCGATCAGGTTGCCCGATCCCGGGTCGCGTAGCCAGGCCGCGGCGTAACCGCCGCGCTGCACGCGCAGGATGAGCCACGGGCTGGTGAGCGCCTGGGTGGTGATGGCGCCGGGCGCGGGCTCGGTCACCGTCAGGTCGACGTAGAGCTCCCCTTCCTCGACGCTAACGTCCTCGACGTCCACCCCGTAGCCGCCCGTCGAGCGGCTGCCCATGAAGACGGCGATGACTGTCTCGCGTTGGAAGTCGAGGTTCGGCAGCGGCGGGACCGTCAGGCGGCTCCCGTAAGCGCGCTGCCAGAGGGAGACGAGCTCGGTCTGACTGGTGATCAGCTGGTAGCTCGCGGCGGCGAAACCCACGGCCTGATCGCCACGCGCGACCACGTCCCACGGCAAGCGTTCCGGTGCGGGCCGGTACGCGGACGCGTCCGTGGCGATATCGCGCTGGACGTAGACGCCGGTGCGGCGGTGCTCCGAGAGGCCGTCGACGGCGTGCGTGGGCAGGTCGGCGAGTGGGAGCGACGCGAGAGCGAACGGTCGGCCGCTCGCCGTGAGCGCGGCGGCCAGCGCGTCGGCTTCCGCGTTCGTGAGCTGACCGAGCCCGCGTAGCCCGTTGAGCCGCGGCCTGGGCACGACGGGCCGGACCGTGCCGGCATCCTCGGCCTGCAGCAGGCGGAGGAACGACTGTCCGTCGTAGTAGACGACCTCTTGGACGTCGGTCTGGACGGCCACCTGCAAGTCGGTGGTGAACGGGATGCGGCTGACGACGATCGGCTCGACGCTCAACGGCTGCATGGCGACGCGCAGGAACGGCCCGCCGCCCGCCAGGAGCGCGCCCTTGACGACGTACGCCCCCGCCGCCGTGGCCGAGTCGGGCGGCTCCGCGAGGGTCAGGCTTCCCCCGTCGTACAAGATCTGACCGGCCTCGCCGTAGAAGTAGGTCAGCCGAGCGTTCTCGGCCCCGTACACGTAAAGGTCGTCCATCCTGAGCGCCGAGGTAGGCACACACCCCGCGAGAGTAACGCCGATGACGACGAGCAGCAGCCAGATTCGTGGCATTCGGACCCTCCGGGTCGCATGGTATCACCGGCTTCTTGAGAACTTGGCCGGCGGTTCCTATGCGGGTGTTCATGGGCGCGTCCGCGAGGGGCGCGGCTCCCGCGTCACTTCCCAAGCCCGCGGGTTCCCTTGCTATGCTCCGGGCCGTGACCGATCCGCCACGGGTGCTGATCCTGTCCGCCTCGGTAGGCGGTGGCCACGTGGCCGCCGGTAGGGCGCTGCACACCGCCCTCTGCGCGCAGGGCGCGCACGCGCAACACATCGACCTGCTCGAGTACTCGTCCATGCCGTTCAGACGGCTCTACCGGCAGGCCTACCTCGACCTCATCCGCACCATGCCCGACCTGGTCGAGTGGCTCGGCCGGCGCTTCGATCGCAACCCGACCGAGTACAAGGGCGTGCAGGAGCGCCTGCGCGCGCGCGTCACGCGCCTACTCTCGTACGAGGTCCCCGGGCTCATCGACCGCTACAGCCCGGACGCGCTCGTGCATACGCACTTCCTGGGCGCGGAGATCGTCTCCGGCCGCATGCGCAGGCGGCGACCGCTGCCCCAGGCCGAGGTCATCACGGACTTCTCCGCCCACGCCTTCTGGCTCCAGCCGGGGATAGCGCGCTACTTCGTCGCCAGCGACGATGTGCGTGCCCAGCTCCTGGCTGCCGGCGTCGACGACCATCGGATACGCGTGACGGGCATCCCGATCGACCCCCGGTTCGCGGCCCTGCCCGACAAGGCGACGGCGCGCGCGACCCTCGGTCTCGCTCACGACAGCGACGTGCTCCTCCTGCTGGCGAACGGGCTCGGCAGCGAGACGCTGCGCGAGGTCATCGAGCAGCTCACCGCGCTGCGTTCTCCGCTCCAGGTCGTGGTCGTGTGCGGTCGCAGCCAGGAGCTCCTCGAGCGTTCCAAGGTCCTCGCCGCCGGGGCGCTCGCACCTGTCACCGTCAGGGTACTGGGGTTCACGAACGACATGCCGACCTTGATGGCCGCGGCCGACGTGGCGATCACGAAACCGGGCGGCATGACCAGCAGCGAGGCCTTGGCGGCGGGTCTGCCCATGGTCATCGCTAGCCCCTACCCGTTGCAGGAAGAGGTGAACGCCAACGTGCTGCTCGAACAAGGCGCCGCCGTGCGGGTCGATCCCATCACGACGCTGGGGCACAAGCTCAAGCGCCTCTTGGCCACTCCGGACCGCATCGCCGAGATGCGCGCGAACTGCGCCGGGCTCGCGCGCCCGGCCTCAGCCGCGGCGGTGGCGGAGTGCGTGCTCGAAGAGCTCGTGGTCAGGGGCCGCGAGCGGTGACGGCCGCTCTCCGAGCGCTGGCGGCGTTGGCGCTGCTCCTGACCGGCCCGGCCGTGGCGCAACGGGTCCTCGGGCCCTCCTACCCGACCGGCGGTGGCGTCGCGTTCTTCGACGTGGTCGTTTACGGCAGTGAGCCGGAGGGGATAGTGGCGGCGGTCGCCGCGGCGGAGGAGGGCGCGCGCACCCTCATGGTGACCTCGGACGCGCGCCTCGGCGGCCTGTTCGTCCTGGGCGAGCTCAACATGCTCGACATGCGCACGCAACCCTTCAACTACCAGCGGGGCCTGTTCCAGCGCTGGTGGCGCATGGTCGGCGCCATGGACGCCTTCGACGTCCCGGTGGCCGAGCACGCCTTCCAGCGCATGCTCGCGGACGCCGGCGTCGAGGTGTGGACCGAGGTGGACCGGGTCGCGCCGCGCTACGTCGATGGCGTGCTGCGAGGGATCGAGCTGACGGACCTGGGCGTGGAGGTGAACGCGCTGCAGGTCGTCGACGCGAGCGCTGACGCCGACCTCGCCGCGCAGACGGACGCCCCCTTCGACCTCGGTTGGGAACGGTTCGGCGTCTCCCAGCGGCAGGCCGACACGCTCGTCCTGAACGTGGCCGGTGTGGACTGGCAGGCCCTCAGGCGCGGGGTCAGCGCGCGCGGACGCGGCTACGCCAACATGCGCGAGACCGTGGCCTGGGGCTCGTTCGGGGGCGTGCCGACCGCCTACGTGCCGAGCCGACCGGACGTGCGCCTGAGGGGCCTCAACCTCGGCCTGCAGAACGACGGCAGCGTCCTCATCAACGCGCTCCTGTTGTACGGGCTCGACCCGCTCGACCCGGCGAGCCTCGCCGAGGGCCGGGCGCGCGGTCTTGTCGAGGGCGAGGCGATCGTCGCCTACCTGCGCGAGCACCTCCCAGGGTTCGAGGCCGCGCGCCTGGCCGGCGCGGCCTCCGAGCGGTACGTGCGCGAGTCACGGCACCTCCTGGCCGACTGCGTCCTAGGCGCGGACGCCGTACTCGACAACCTGGTGACGACCGACGCCGTGGCGGCGGGCGGCTACCCGCTCGACGCGCAAAGCTTCACCGCGCACGACGCGGGCTTCGTCTGGGGCGCCCCGGAGGTCTACGGCGGTCGGCTCTGCATGTTGACGACCGCCGCGGTCGACAACCTGTGGGTCGTCGGGCGCAGCGCCGGCTACGATCCCGTCGCGTTCGCCTCCGCCAGGGTCGTGCCGTTCGGCATGGCGATGGGCGAGGCAGCTGGAGTGGCCGCCGCGACCGCCGTGCGCCTCGCCGTGCCGACCAGCGCCTTCGCGCACGACCAGGGCCTCGTCATGGGCGTGCGGCAGATACTGGCGGGCCGCGGCGCCTACCTCCCCGAAGCCCGCGCGCGGCGGGCCGTCGGCCCCGTGGACCATCAGGCGTACGCCGCGTTCCGCACGCTGCTCGCGCGCGGACTGGCCGTGGGGGGCTACGACAACGACCCGAAGCTCGACGCCCAGGTCTCGGCGCTGTCCTTCGCCTACCTACTAAGCAACGTGGCCACCCGGTTCTACTTCAGGACCGACGTCGGCGGCGACCTGGTGAAGCTGACCCTAGAGCTCGTCGCGGACGACGCCGGCGCGCCGCTCACGTCCGTGATCGCGGGCGAGGTCCTTGCCAACGCCGCGTGCCAGCTCGCGACCTGCCCACCGAGTCCGGCGTGGCAGGACTTGCGCATCGCGGGGCTGGCTAGCGGCCCGGAGCCCCAGGCCGGGCTCACGCGCGGCGACAGCTACCGTCTCGCCGCCGCCCTGGCCGGCGAGGCGCCCTAGGCCGGTCCGGTCGCCGGCGGTAACGAGGTCGGGCCCTCACGCGACCCGCCCCAGCCCGAAGGCTTTGCCGACCTGCCCGACGAGCAGGGGCGCGAGGCCGGCCGCCGCGGCGAGCAGCCACCCCGTCGGCGGCAGCGGCTCCAGCTGCAAGACGAGGCGCAGGGGCGGCAGCGCCGCGGCCACCAACACGAGCACCGTACAGCCTAGCGTCGCAGCCCACACCCAGGGGTTGCGCGTGAGCTGGTTCCGCAAGACGGGCGTGCCCGGCTCTCGCATGTTGAACACGTGCCAGACCTGACCGAGGGCCAGAGCGATGAACGCCACGGTCACCGCTTCAGACGCCGTGGCGTCGAGCAGCTCGAGCGCCGCGCCGAAGGCGGCGAGGGTCGAGGCGGTCAGCACGGCGCCGTAGCCGACGACCGCGCCCCAATGCCGCCTGGCCAGCAGCGCCTCGGTCGCTGGGCGCGGGGGGCGCGACAGTCCGCGTGGGTCGCCGCGCCCGGCGCCGAGCGCTAGGGCCGGGAAGACGTCCGTCACCAGGTTGATGAAGAGGATCTGGAGCGGCAGGAGCGGGAGCGGGTAGCCCAGCACGGCGGCCAGCCCGACCACCAGGACCTCGCTGAGGTTGCAAGAGAGCAGGTAGAGGACGAAGGCGCGGACGTTCTCGAACACGATCCGCCCTTCCCTGACGGCCGCGACGATCGTGCCGAAAGCGTCGTCGAGGAGGACCATGTCGGCGGCCTCACGCGCGACGTCCGTGCCGGCGCGCCCCATCGCCACCCCGATATCGGCCTGGCGCAGCGCGGGGGCGTCGTTGACGCCGTCACCGGTCATGGCGACCACGTTCCCGGCCCGCTGGTGCAGGGCGATCAGCTCGAGTTTCTGCTCGGGCGCCATGCGGGCGAAGACCGAGGCGGTCAGCAGTTCGGCCTCACCCGCGGCGCCGGCGGTCAGGCGTTGCGCCATGGTGCTGCCGTCGACTACCCTCCCGGACGCGCCCAGGCCGACGGCCGCGGCGACGGCGCTCGCCGTTGCCGCCTGGTCGCCCGTGGCCATGACCACGCGGATGCCCGCGGCCCGACAGCGTTCGAGGGCACCCCGCACCTCGGCGCGCGGCGGGTCGACCAAGCCGACCAGCCCGATGAGCTCCAGGTCGCGGAGCCCCTCCAACCCGGTGCCCACGACCGCCCCGTCGACCTCGGTGGCGCTCCTGCGCTCGGCCAGCGCCAGCACGCGTAGGCCGCGCGAGGCCAGGGTGCGGTTGCGCTCCAGCCACCGCTCGCGCGCGGCGGGGTCGAGCGACGACGACCGGCCGTCGGCCAGCGTGGTGGACGCGGCGACGACCGCCCCGGGCGCCCCCTTGACGATCTGCCACGCGCCGGAGACGTCGGGACGGTCGTCCGCGCCACGCGCTGGAGGCGCGTCTCCCTCGCCCCGTTCGCCAGCGAGCCGATGGGTGGTGGCCATGACGCGCGTGTCCGGGTCGAACGCTTCCTGGCGCAGCTCGGGGTGGCGCGCCAGGAGCTCGGAGCGCTCCAGGCCGACCGCCCTCGCGGCGCGCAGCAGCGCCAGCTCCAGCGGGTCGCCCACCCCACCGTCGTGCGCCTGGGGTTCCTCTGGCGTCCCCTGAGGGGAGGGCAGTTCGGCCGTCACGCAGAGCGCCGCGGCCGCGAGGGCGTGCCGCAGCTGCTCGCCAAGGCGGCGCTCGCCCCCAGTGGCAAGGTGCGGGTCGCCGGGGCCGTCCGTTCCGCCGGCAGCGACAGCGCCGGTCGGACCGCCGGCTCCGAACCCCACCTCGCCGGCGGGCAGCCAGACGCTCGCGACCGCCATGCGGTTCTCCGTCAGCGTTCCCGTCTTGTCCGTGATGATCACGCTCGTGGCACCCAGGGTCTCCACGGCGGCCAGTCGGTTGACGAGGGCGTTGCGCCGCGCCATGCGCCTGACGCCCTGGGCCAGCGTCAAGGTCGCGATGATGGGCAGCCCTTCCGGCACGGTGGCCACCGCCAAGGCGATGGCCGTCTCGAGGAGGACGAGCCACTCCTTGCCGCTGCCAAGGCCGGTCAGCGTGACGAGGGCGGCGACGGCGAGGGTCAGCCACACGAGGCGGTGCGCGAGGCCGTCCAGGCGTCTCTCCAGGGGCGTGCCGCCGTCCGAACCCGGGGCCCGGGCGGCAGCGACGAGCCGACTGATGCGGCCGAGCTCCGTAACCATGCCCGTCGCCACGACCACCGCCTCGCCGCCGCCGCGGGTCACGGCCGTGCCCTTGTACAGCATCGACGACCGCTCCGGCAGCGGCGCGCTGACCGCCACCGCGGCGGGCTCCTTGGGTACGGGCACAGACTCGCCCGTTAGGCTCGACTCGTCGGCCTCGAGCCTGCTGCCTTTGAGGACGCGCGCGTCGGCGCTCACGACGTCGCCCCCCTCGACGAGGAGGATGTCGCCGGGGACGAGGTCCTCGGCGGGGACGGTCTGGAGCCTGCCGGCGCGCCTGACCCTGGCGTGTGCGGTCCCCAGCCGCTTCAGCGCCTCGACCGAGCGCACCGCGCGTAGCTCCGTCACGAAACCTATCAGGGCGTTCAGGACGAGCACGACAAGGACCGCGACCGCCTCGGGCACCTGGCCGAAGTACGCGGAAAGGCCGGCGGCGACGGCCAGCAGCGCGACGAGCACGGACTTGAACTGCGCTACCAGCACGGCGACGGCGGACCGCCGACGCCCTACGTCGAGGACGTTAGCGCCGAAGCGGCGCCCCGATGCCTCCACCGCGTCTGGCCCGAGCCCGAGTGCCGGATCGACACCGAACCGCGCCAGCGACCGCTCCGGCGCCTCGGCCCAGGGGGCGTCGGCCCGCCCTTCGGGAGGGGGACCGTCCCCGGCGGCCGACAGACGCTCCCCCCGCTTTCCTCTCGTAGTGGCCTTCTCCGTGGGCGCGCCCATTGAACAAGACGTTACCGCCGGGCAACCCCGTTCCAGAAGTGACGACAGACCCGCGAGCTAGCCGCGCACGTCCTCAGAGCCCGCTCAGCAGGGTGTCGACGAACTGCCTCGCGGCCCGCCCGGAGTAGCCGTTGTTCCACTCGGCGAAGCGGAGGGCCAGCTCGTCCAGCTCGGTATCCTTCGCTCCGACGCCCGACTCGGCGGCCAGGGCGCGCACGACCTCGAGGTAGGCGCGCTGGTCGGCCGCCGGGAAAGTGATCACGAGCCCGAAGCGGTCGGCGAGCGCGAGGCGCTCGTGGTGGGTGTCCCAGGCGTGCACGTCGTCGTCCAGCGGGTCGGGCCGATCGCGCAACCGCTCGCGGACGAGGTGCCGGCGGTTCGACGTGGCGTAGAGGGCGACGTTCTCTGGCCGGTGCGTCACGCCGCCCTCGAGTAGGCTCTTGAGCGGCCGGTACCGCCCGTCGTCCGCCTCGAAGGCCAGGTCGTCGACGAAGAGCACGAACCCGAGCGGCTGCGGCCTCAGCAGCTCGACGAGCTCCGGCAGGGAGTCGAGCTGCTCGGGCTGCAGCTCCACGAGGCGCAGGCCGCCCTCGGCGTAACGCCGAGCGAGCCCGCGCACGGCCGTCGACTTGCCGCTCCCCCGCGCGCCGTAGAGGAGGCAGTCGTTGGCTCGGCCACCGGCCAGGAGCGTCTCCGTGTTCCGGGCCAGGGAGCCGAGCGGACCTTCCAGCCCCACCAGCGTGGCCCAGTCGGGCAGGTCGGGGTGCAGCACGGGCTCGAGCCTCCCGGAGCGCCACCGCGTCACGGCATGAAGCGCCACCGGGCCGCTGCCGACGGTGCCGAGCAGGTCGAGGTAGACGGCGCTCGGGGCGGCCTCCCCGGTGGCCGTCAACGCCTCTGCCAGCCTGGCGACGTGGGTCGCGGCCCACGGTTCCAGCCGCCCCTCGGCGAGCTCGGAGAGGTGAGGAGCGGTGCCCCCGCCGCCGTGGCTGCCGGCGGAACGGGCCGCGGCGCCAGCCCGGCGCACCACGTCGGCCACGCGCGCGAGCTCGCGCCGCACCAAGGCGGCGAGCCCGCCTGGGAGCGGTCGCCCGGCGTACTCGGCCAACACGGAGCGCCCGGAGAGAAGGTCGGTGGCGGCGGCGGTGGCGGGGTCGGCGTGGCCGGCGACCGCCAGCGCCACGGCCAGGTCGAGGGTGAGCTCGTCGGCGCGTCCGCCCGCGGCCCCGGCGTGGCGGCTCAGGGCCTCCAGGGGCGCCCACCACGGCGCGTTCATCAGGTCGGGGAACAACGAGCCGGTGGGAGGACGGACGTCTGTCGGCATCAGGGCAAGGCTACCCCGGTGGGCTCGGGGGCGGGCTCGGCGCAGAAACCGTTCGCGAGCAGGTCGCGCATGGCCCTCTCCCCCGCCCGGACGGCGTCAGGCGACCTGTGGAAGTCCCACCAGGAGATTTGCGGCTCCACTCGAAGGAGCTCGGCGTCCCCCGGCACCCGCAACCCGCGGCTGTAGGAGCCGAGCGAGATGGTGAGCCCGCGGTAGATCTGACCGATCGGACCGCGCGGCGTCACCCGCTCGCCGTGCGCGAGGAAGGCGCGACCGAAGGGCGTGACGTTGAAAGCGCGGATGGCCCTCACCACCTTGGAGCTGCGCACGTCGACCCCAGCGTGCACGCCGAGCTTGCGTACCCCGTCCCGGGCCGCGAGGGTCGAGAACGGCACGGGCTCGACGAAACCGCCGTCGATGAGCCACCGGCCCCGCCACGGCACCGGGGCGAAGAGCCCGGGCAAGGCGCAGCTCGCCCGGACCGCGTCCGCCAGCGAGCCGCTGTCCACGATGACGAGCTCACCGGTCGCGAGGTCGGTCGTGGCCACCGCCAGCGGGACGTTCAGGTCCTCGAACGTGGCTCCGAAGAAGAACTTCCTGTCGAGCCAGTCCCGCAGGCGCCTGCCGTGCACGACTGCGCCGCGGTGTAGCCCGAAGTCGATCGCCTGGCGCCAGACCTCGCCGATGTCCTGGGTGCGCACGACGCGCTCGAGCTCGTACGCGTTACCGCACAAGGCGTAGAGGGCGGCGATGACGGCGCCGAACGACGTGCCACCGAGCATGGTGGGGCGCGTGCCGTTGTCGTCAAGGGCCTTGAGCACCCCGATGTGCACCAGCCCGCGCGCCGTGCCGCCCCCGAGGGCGATGGCGACCCCCCCAGGCCTCCCCGGAGCGCTCGGCTGTCCGTACATGCGCGAATGGTACTACCCCGACCGCAGGCCGGCAGCGAGCCCGGGAACCGGCTCGCGGGCGGGGCGATGGTAGATTCTTGAAGCGAGATGTCGGCTCTCTACCAACGCGCGCGGCCCGTAACGTTCGAAGAGGTCGTCGGCCAGGACCACGTCAAGGACGTGCTCACCGCCGCGATCCGCCGCGGGCGCGTCGGCCACGCGTACCTCTTCTCCGGGCCGCGCGGCGTCGGCAAGACGACGAGCGCGCGCCTCCTGGCGATGGCGGTCAACTGCGAGGCCGGGGAGGGCGAACGTCCGTGCGGCGTATGCGAGTCGTGCCGCCTCGTCCAGGCCGGCAGCCACCCGGACGTGATCGAGCTGGACGCCGCCTCGAACAACTCCGTCGACGACGTGCGCGAGCTGCGGGAGCGGACCCTGCTCTCCAGCCTCAGGGGCGGCACGCGCGTGTGGATCCTCGACGAGGCCCACATGCTGAGCAAGGCCGCCGCGAACGCGCTGCTCAAGACGCTCGAGGAGCCGCCGCCGAGCCTGCTGTTCGTGCTCGCCACCACCGAGCCGGAGCGGCTGCCGCCCACCGTGCTGTCACGGTGTCAGCACTTCCGCTTCAGGCGCCTGACCGACGCGGAGATCGTCGGCAAGCTGGCGCGGCTCAGCGCCGCCGCCGGGGTGGCGGCGGAGACGTCGGCGCTCCAGCTCGTGGCGCGGAGCGCCGACGGCGGCATGCGCGACGCCGAGTCGCTCCTCGACAGGCTCCTCGCCGGCGGCGAGTCGATCACGCTGCGACGCGCGGAGGACGCCCTCGGACTGCCTCCGCATGAGCGCCTGAGGGCCATGGCGGGAGCGCTCGCCGAGGGCGACCTGCAGGGGCTGCTCGAGCAGGCATCCGTCCTTTACCGCGCGGGGTTCGCGCCGCGCACGCTCGCCGAGCAACTGGCGCGCACGCTGCGAGACGCGTTGCACGCTCGCCTCGGGGGAACGCCGTGGCTCGAGCTCGGCGAGGACGACCTCCTGCGCCTGCTGCACGCGCTCGACGACGAGCAGGAGCGGTTCGTGCGCCACGACGACCTCTACTCGCTGGAGGTAGCGCTCATCAAGGCGCGTAACGCACTGCGCGGCAACGTTCCGGCGGCCTTCGCCGCCAGGCCGGCGTCGGACGAGCTACCCGCCTCCGCCGGGACCGGCGCCGTCCCGCAGGCGCCCGCGCCCCAGGTCCCCGTAGCGCGAAGCGCCACGGCTCAGGCCGGGCGAGCGCCCGAGGAACCGGCGCCGGTCGACCGGCCGCCGGACGAGCGCGCGCCGGGCGACGCCCGAGCGACGGCGCCGGCCCAGCCGAGGCGGGCCGCCGAACCGATCGACGCCGCGGACGCCGGGCCCAAGCAGCCCGAGCGCCCCCAGGGCGAAACGAGCCTCTCCTGGCACGCCGTGCGCAGCAAGGCCGACGTGCGGCTCAAGGCGTTCCTGGCGCCGGCGCGGGTCGAGATCGTCGGCAGGACCGTCCGTATCGCCTATCCCGACGCCAACGAGTTCCACCACAAACAGCTCCTGATGCGCCTCGAGGAGCTGAGGGCCCTCGTGACCGACGTCGCGGGCGCCGCCTTCGAGATCGAAGTCGACGGGCCGGGCGGTGGTCCAAAAAAAGTCTGACGGAGCGCGTACCGACCGCTCCACCGCAGCCACCGCCAATAGAAGAGCCACGCTCTGACGCCCGCGCGCCGGGCCCCGGCGAGGTAGCGGCGCTGGACCCCGCACCGCCCGCCGCGCCGCAGCCGACGGCCCCGGCGACGCCTGAGCCGCCCGCGCTGGCCGCCGCGCCGCGCGCGATCGAGGACTTCATCCCGGAAGACGTCCAGTCGTCGTTCGGCGGCGCCACCGGCGACCTGTGGTCGGACTCCGCCGAGTCGGTCTCCGACCAAGGCGAGGTCGCTCCAGCGGCCACGGCAGGCGACCGGCCGGACACCGCAGCACAGGCGGCCGATGTCAAGGCGCGCCGGGACGCGCGCCCCGAACGCCGTGCCCCGCTCGGGCGGGGCGGCGACGTGCGGCGCGGCAAGGGCGCCGCCCGCGCCACCCCCGCGTCCCCGACGCACGTCGCCAGCGACACGGTGCAGGGTAGGGCCTTCGCCAGGCTGCAGGAGCTCTTCCCCGGGCGGGTGCTCGAGGTGAGCCCCCTCAGGCCGGCGGCCGCGATGGGCGAGCAGGCGGAGGAAGCGACTGGAACGAACGAGGAGCGCGGCGCCGGTTACGATGGCGCCGAAGAGCCGGACCTTCCCGGCAGCGACGAGTGACGACCAGGCCGGACGCGCCGCGGGCGCCGTTCGCTAGAAGGGCCGATCGAGGAGAGACCGTGAACATCCAGAAGCTCATGAAAGAAGCGCAGCGCGCTCAGGCGAAGGTGGCGGAGGCGCAGGAGCGGCTCGCGGCCATGACCGTGGAGGGCTCGGCCGGCGCCGGTCTCGTACGCGTCGAGGCCACCGGCGACGGGACGGTGACGAAGGTCCGCATCGACCAGAAGGTCGTCGACCCGGCGGACGTCGAGATGCTCGAGGACCTCGTCACGGCGGCCGTCGGCGAGGCGCAACGCCGCGCCAAGGAGCTGCAGGAGCGCGAGATGGGTGCAGCCATGGGCGGCATGCAAGGTCTGGGAGGCATGTTCTGACCCAGCCGTCGCCTGAGCGCGCGGCGGGTCGGCGGCGCGGTCGCGCCGTGAGGAAGGCATGAGCGTTCGCTTCCCGTCCGCGCTCCTTACCCTGATCCGGGAGCTGGGCCGACTACCGGGCATCGGGCCGAAGAGCGCACAACGCTTGGCCTTCTACCTGTTCAACCGCCCCGAGGAGGAGGTCCGCGACCTCGCCGAGGCGCTGGTCGGCGCCAAGACCGGCCTGGTGCGCTGTCCGGTGTGCTTCAACGTGATGAGCGCCGGGCAGGAGTGCTGCGCCGTCTGCTCCGACGCGCGGCGCGACCGCGGGCTCCTCTGCGTCGTCGAGCAGCCGGCCGACCTACTCGCCATCGAGCGCTCGGGTGAGTACGCGGGCCTCTATCACGTGCTCCACGGCGCCTTGAGCCCGATGAACGGGGTGGGGCCGGAGCAGTTGACCATCGACACGTTGGGGCGCCGCATGGCGGGCTTGCGCGAGGTCGTGCTCGCCACTTCCACCACCGTCGAAGGCGAGGCCACGGCGCACTACATCGCGCGCCTGCTCGCGCCGGCCGGCGTGGCCGTGAGCCGCATCGCCTACGGTCTGCCCGTCGGCGGCGACCTGGAGTACGCCGACGAGGTCACCCTCGGAAGGGCGATCAGCAACCGCCGGCCCGTCTGAAGCGCCCTTGACCTCACGAATGGCATACGTATAATGTCGGCGCTTCGCGGGAGGTAGGGGAAGTCATCTTGCCGTCTAAACACGCCACGACGCGACTCGTCATAGTCGAGTCGCCAACCAAGGCACGCACCATCAAGCGGTTCCTGCCGGCCGGCTACCAGGTGGAGGCCAGCATGGGGCACGTCCGCGACCTGCCGAGCAACGCGGCGGAGATCCCGGACCGTTACAAGAAGACCGACTGGGCGCGATTAGGCGTGAACGTCGATGCCGACTTCGAGCCGATCTACGTGATCTCGCCGAAGAAGCGCGCTGTCGTCAACAACCTCAGGGCCGCGCTCAAGGCGGCCGACGAGGTCTATATCGCGACAGACGAGGACCGGGAGGGCGAGTCGATCGGCTGGCACCTCGTCGAGGTCCTCCAGCCCGACGTGCCCGTCAAGCGCATGGTGTTCCACGAGATCACCGAGCGCGCGATCCTCGAGGCGCTTGGGAAGACCCGCGACATCGACACGAACCTCGTCGATGCCCAGGAGACGCGGCGCGTGCTCGACCGCCTCGTCGGCTACGCCATCAGCCCGCTGCTATGGCGCAAGATCGCTCCGAAGCTGAGCGCCGGGCGCGTGCAGAGCGTCGCCGTCAGGCTCCTCGTCATGCGCGAGCGTGAGCGCATGAGCTTCGTCAGCGCCGCCTACTGGGACATGGCCGCCAAGCTCGGGCGCGGGGACACGACGTTCGACGCGACGCTCACCCACCTGGGTGGCGTGCGCGTGGCGGGCGGGCGCGACTACGACCCCGACACCGGTCGCCTCAAGGCAGAGCTGCGGCCCGGCGTGGACACCGTCGTACTCACCGAGGCGCGCGCCCGCGAGCTCGCGTCCGCCGCCGAGACGGCCGCTTGGCAGGTCGCCGGCCTCGAGGAACGCGAGCAGTCGCGCTCGCCTGCGGCGCCCTTCACGACGTCGACGTTGCAGCAGGAAGCCGGCCGCAAGCTCGGCCTCTCGGCCAGGGACACCATGCGCGTCGCGCAGAGCCTGTACGAGAACGGCTACATAACGTACATGCGCACCGACTCCACCTCGCTGTCGCATGAGGCCCTGAGCGCGGCCCGCGCGGCCATCACGCGCCGCTACGGCGCCGACTACCTCAGCGCCGGCGAGCGCAAGCACAAGGGCGGTGCGCGTAACGCCCAGGAGGCCCACGAGGCGATCAGGCCGGCGGGCACCGAGATGAAGACCGCGCATGAGCACGGCCTGAAGGGCGTCGAGGCCGCCGTCTACGACCTGGTGTGGAAGCGCACCGTCGCCTCCCAGATGGCCGACGCGCGCCTCAAGTTCGTGACCGCGCGCATCAACGCCGGCAAGGCCGGCATGCCGGAGTTGACGTTCAGGGCCACCGGCCGGAGCGTCCTCTTCCCCGGCTTCTTCAGAGCGTACGTCGAGGGTTCCGACGACCCGGAGGCCGCGCTCGACGACCGCGACCAGCCGCTGCCGCTCCTCGCCACGGGCGACGAGCTGGACTGCGCCGCGGTGACGGCCGAGGGCCACGAGACGAAGCCGCCCGCGCGCTTCACCGAGGCGTCCCTCGTCAAACTCCTCGAGGCGGAGGGCATCGGCAGGCCAAGCACGTACGCGAGCATCATCGACACGATCCAGGCGCGCGGCTACGCCCGCAAGCAGAGCCAGCAGCTCGTGCCGACCTTCACCGCGTTCGCCACCAACAACCTCCTGGAGCGCCAGTTCAGGCAGCTCGTCGATACCGAGTTCACGGCCCAGATGGAGCAGGTCCTGGACGATATCGCCGCGGGCGAGCGCGCCTCCGGCGCGTACCTGCGCGACTTCTACCTCGGCAGCGGGGGCATCGTGCGGCTCGTCGACGACGCGCTCGAGGCCATCGACGCGCGCCAGATCTCGACGGTCGAGAACGTGGCCTGGGACCCGTACGTGGTGCGGGTCGGACGCTACGGACCGTACGTCGAGGGCCCCCTGGACGGCGAGACGCGCACGGCCTCGTTGCCGCCCGACACGGCGCCCGGCGACCTGACCAAGGCCGACCTGACCAAGTACCTGACCGAGGGCAACATGGGCGACGTGACGATCGCCGTGGAGCCCGGCTCCGGCACGCCCGTCCTCCTGAAGCGGGGGCCGTTCGGCCCGTACCTCCAGCTCGGCGAGGTCGGCTCGAACGGCGGCAAACCCAAGCGCGTGTCGTTGCCACCGGGCGTGGACCCCCACGAGGTCTCGAGCGACCTCGCGCTGCGGCTCATCGCCCTGCCGGCGCGCCTCGGCGACCACCCTGACGACGGCAAGGCCGTCGACGTCGGCATCGGCCGCTTCGGCCCGTACGTGAAGCACGGGAGCACATTCGCCTCCATCCCCAAGGCCGAGTTCGTGCTCGACGTGGACTTCGAGCGCGCGCTGCAGCTCCTCGCCCAGAAGGCGCGCCGCGGCAGCGCGGCGCTCAGGGTCATCGGGACCGACCCGCGCACGGGTGAAGCCGTTGAGCTGTACGAGGGCCGCTTCGGCCCTTACGTGAAGCGTGGCAGCGTCAACGCCTCTCTGCCGCGCGACGTGGCGCCGGAAGCGCTCGAGCTCGACGAGGCCGTGGCGCTCCTGGACGCGCGCGAAGCCGCCGGACCCGCCAAGGGCAAGGGGCGCGGCAGGGGCAAGGCCGCCGCCAAGTCGACCGCCGTAAGGGGCCCGAGAACGAAGGCTACGGGCGGCGCGGGCAAGGCGAAAGCGAAGAAGGGCAAGGCGATCGGCAAGGCGACGCGCACGGCGACCGCCTCCGCGGCTCTCAAGACGAAGGCGACGCCGGAGCAGCTCACGGCCTACCTCGGCGAGCTCGACCCGGCCGACGCGGCCGTGGCGGCGCTCACGCTCGGGGCTGGCGGCGCGGCGCTCGACGTGCCGACGGCAGCTGAGCGCCTCGGCATCGGCGTCGACGACGCGGAGGCGCGGAACAAGCGCGCCATGTTCAAGCTGCGCATGAGCTTCGGTCGGGACCGCGCGAGGCGCGAAGGCGGCGGCTGAGCGCCGACCATGGGCGCTGCGGGTGAGCCCCTCGGCCGCGGCCTCAACCTGGCCGCGCTCGCGCGCTCGGCGGGTGGCGCACCCGTCGAGGTGCCCGGCTGGCCGGTGGAAGTGCAGAGCCTGAGCGCGCCGAGCGCCGTGTCGGGGGACCGCGCCAGATGGCTCGCCGTGCTGAGCGGCGAGGTGCTCGTCGACCTGCCGTCGGGCGACTTCCGCGTGCTGAGGGCCGGCGACGGCCTCGCCTTCCCTCTCGGCGTGCGGGCCCCGCGGCGCAGCGGGGCCCGCCCCGCGGTGCGGCGGGGGCACGCCGCGCCCAGGACACGCAGGGTGAGACGGTAC
>CAUJFI010000120.1 GCA_963170125.1 Deinococcota bacterium
CCCGAAGAGCTCGTCGATGTACACCATGGCCCGCAGCGAGGACGTGCCGGACTGCGAGCGCGTCCACGCCACCGTCTCGGACAGTAGCAGCGTGAGGAAGAACATGCGCTCCGCGTCCGACAGGTGGGCGATGGACACCACGGCCACGCGCGCCTTGCCGTCCGGCCCGTGCAGGAGCGCCTCGATGTTCAGCGGGTCGCCGGTCGTCCAGGCCGCGAAGGTGGGCGCCGCCAGCAGGCCGTTGAGGCCCAGTGCCAGCTTGAGGCGGTCCTTGGCGGGGAAGACCGTGTCCAGGTCCATGACGCCCAGCTGCTTGAAGGGCGGCTGCTGCACGGCGTGGATGAGGCCGGCCACGTCCAGGTCGGTGCCGGCCCGCCAGGCGTGCTCGAAGATGTTGGAGAGCAGGATGTGCTCGCGCCCGAGCGGGTCGGCGCTGCCGCCCATGAGGGTGAGGACGCTCGTAGCCGTCGCCTCCAAGCGGTCGCGCATGAGGTCAGGGTCGTCTAGGACCGCGCGCGGCGGCGCGGCGAACGAGCGGAGCACCGAGATGCCGCGCCCCGCGCTCGAGCCGGGCGTGTACACCACGACGTCCGCCGCCTGCCTGAGCCGCTCGATGCGCGTGCCGTCCTGATCCCACTGCGCCAGGCCGTCCCGCCACGCCTGCGCCTGCTGCGCGGCGTACTCCCGCACGCTCACGCCCAGGCGCTCGGCCTCCCGGGCGTTCACCCACGGCTCGAAGTCCTCGGGCGCGAGGTTCGGGAAGGCCAGGGCGAGGTTCGTCAGGTCGCCCTTCGGGTCGATGGCGAGGACGGGGATGCCGTCGATGGCGGCCTCCTCGATGAGGTCGACGCCGAGGCCCGTCTTGCCTCTGCCCGTCATCCCGACGATCACGGCGTGGGTGGTCAGGTCGCTCGAGTCGTACAGCAATGCCTGGTCGGTCGGCTGCATGTCGGCCGCCTCGACCTCCCGGCCGAGGTAGAAGACGCCTAGTCTCTCGAAGTCCACGTTCCCTCCAGGTCCGCCAGTTATCCTGCGATGGTATCCGCTGGCTCGGGTGACGGCAAACCCGGGTGCCGCCCTCCGAACGTCAGGAGCCTCATGAAGACCTTCTACGTCATCGACGGCCACGCGCAGCTCTTCCGCGCGTACTACGCGCCGTTCCGCGACCTCACCAGCCCTACGGGCGAGCCCGTCAAGGCCGTCTACGTTTTCACGCAGATGCTCCTCAACATCGTGCGCAACGAACGGCCCGACTACCTGGCCGTGACGTTCGACGTCAGCGACTCGTCCACCCTGCGCAAGGGGTTCTACCCGGAGTACAAGGCGAACCGCGACCGCTCGCCCGAGGACCTGCAGGTGCAGTACGAGCGCATCCGCGAGGTGATCGACGCCCTCAAGCTGCCCGTCTTCGAGCTCGAGGGGTACGAGGCCGACGACCTCATCGCGACCATCTCCGAGCGGCTCAAACCGGAGGACGTGGAGCTGCGCATCGCGAGCAAGGACAAGGACCTGCACCAGGTCCTCTCGCACAAGGTGAAGCTCTGGGACCCGTCGACGGGCGAGCTCCTCGACGACGTGCGCCTGCGGGCCGACAAGGGCTACGGGCCGGAGCAGGCCGTCGAGATCCAGACGCTCGTCGGCGACAACATCGACAACGTGCCCGGCGCCAAGGGCGTCGGCGTGAAGACGGCCGCCAAGCTGATCGCCGAGTACGGCACGGCCGACGCCGTACTCGCCAACGTGGCCGCCCTGACCCCGAAGCTGCGCGAGAACCTCCTCGCGCACGCGGAGATCATGAACGTCACGCGCAGGCTCGTGACGCTGGACCGCGACGCGCCCTTCGACTTCGCGCTGGAAGCGTGCGCGTGGCGGGTGCCGGACGTCCAGCCGCTCACCCAGCTCCTCGACAGCCTCGGGTTCAGGTCGTTGACGGACCAGGCGGCGGCGTTGGGCGGGGGGGCCGGCGCGGCGCGCTCCGGCGGTGCGGCAGGGGCCGCGACGCGCTCGGCAGACGGCGCGCGCACGGCCGCCGAGGGCGATCGAGCTGCGGGGCCTACCGAGGACGGCGGAGCCGCGCGCGGCTGGGCTGGGGAGTCGACCGAGGACGCGGCCGGCACGGGCGAGCCTGCGGCCCCCGCCGACCTCCGCCCGGCCGGCACCCGGCCCGTCATCGTCGGCTCGATGGACGAGCTGCGCTCTCTGGCCACCGAGCTGGCCGCACGCCCCGCCTTCGCCTTCGACACGGAGACGACGGCGCTCCAGGCCGTCGACGCCGAAATCGTAGGGTACGCGTTCAGCTTCGAGGCGGGCACGGGCTACTACGTCCCCGTCCGCAGCCGGGCCGAGGGCGGGGTGCTCGACCCCGAGGCCGTCGCGGCCGTGCTCAGGCCCGTCCTGGAGGACGAGCGGACCCTCAAGGTCGGGCAGAACCTCAAGTACGACATCAACGTCCTCGCGCGCGCCGGCATCGGCGTCGCTGGCCCCCTCTTCGACACGATGGTCGCGGCCGCCCTCATCCACCCGGAGCGCCGCACGAACAACATGGACGTGCTCGCGCGCGACCTCCTCGGCCTGACCACGGTCCCCATCACGGACCTCATCGGTAAGGGCAAGAACCAGCTCAACATGCTCGACGTGCCGGTGGCCGACGTGGGCGCGTACGCGGCCGAGGACGCCGACGTCACGTGGCGCCTCTACGAACACCTCACGGGCCTGCTCGCCGAGGGCGAGGGCGTGCGGACGCTCTTCGAGACGGTCGAGATGCCGCTCGTGCGCGTTCTGGCCGCCATGGAGCGCGAGGGCGTCTCGCTGGACACGGGCATGTTGCATGAGTACGCGGGTGTGCTTGGCGACCGGATCACGGGCCTCCGGGCGCAGCTCACGGTCGCGGCCGGCAAGGAGTTCAACCCGGACTCGCCCAAGCAGCTCGCCGACGTCCTGTTCGACGACCTCGGCCTCCCCGTCATCAAGAAGACGAAGACGGGCCGCTCGACGGACGCCGAGGTCCTCGAGGCGCTCGCCGCAGAGACCGACCACCCGCTGCCCAAGCTCCTCCTCGAGTACCGCGAGCTCACCAAGCTGCTCGGCACGTACGTGCAGCCGTTGCCCGGCTACCTGGCCGCCGCCACCGGGCGTCTGCACGCCTCGTTCCACCAGACGGGCGCCGCCACGGGCCGGCTCTCCTCCTCGGAGCCGAACATCCAGAACATCCCCGTGCGCACGGAGGCGGGCCGCGAGATCCGCAGGGCGTTCGTGGCCGCGCCGGGCAGGCTCCTCATCAGCGCCGACTACTCGCAGGTCGAGCTGCGCATGCTCGCCCACTTCAGCAAGGACGAGGAGCTGGCGCGCGCCTTCCACGAGGGGCTCGACATCCACACGTACGTGGCCTCGCAGGTCTTCGGGGTGCCCCTCGCCGAGGTGACGCCCGACCAGCGGCGCGTGGCGAAGACGGTCAACTTCGGCATCGTCTACGGCCAGAGCGCTTTCGGGCTAGCGCGCACCCTCGGCATCCCGCAGCGCGAGGCGGGCGCCTTCATCGGAGCGTACAAGGAGCGCTACACGGGCCTGGAGCGCTTCATGCGTGAGTGCGTGGCGCGCGCCGAGGAGGACGGCTACGTGACGACCATCCTCGGCCGCCGGCGCCTGATCCCCGAGGTGCGCTCGCGCAACCGCAACCTCAGGCAGCTGGGCGAGCGCCTCGCGCTCAACACGGTCATCCAGGGGAGCGCCGCCGACCTCATCAAGGCCGCCATGGTGCGCTTGCACGACCGGCTGCGCCGGGAGCACGTCGGCAGCCACCTCCTCATCCAGGTGCACGACGAGCTCGTGCTCGAGGCGCCCGAGGAGGAGGCGGACGCCGTCATGCGGCTCACGGTCGGGGAGATGACGGGCGCGCTGACCCTCGAGGTCCCGCTCGTCGTGGATGCCTCGGCGGGGAAGACCTGGTTGGCTACCAAGGGTTGAGGAAGCGGCCGGGCCACCCGTGACCGAAGAGGTCGCGGGTTGCCCGGCCGCTACGCGTCAGGCGCGCCGACCGCGGGTCACTCGCCCGCTTGCAGCCGCTCGGACTCCTTCTTGAACCAGGCGTAGTTGTCATTGCTCGGGTCGAGCGCGAGCGCGCGGCCGTACGCCACGGCGGCGTCGTCGTAATGCTGCTGCTCGAACGCCACGCGGCCGAGCCACGCCCACGCCTCGGCGTACTGGGAGTTGCGGGCGGCGGCGCTCGCGAAGCTCGTGCGTGCCGCCGTCATGTTGCCTTCCTCGTACGCCTTGATGCCGGCGAAGAAGTCGTTGGCGGCGTCGATGCCCCAACGCGCCTGCGCCTGGGCGAGCGTCAGGAAGTACTGGGCGCCCTCGTCGGTCGGGTCGAGGTCGAGGTAGTTGCGCCACGCCACGACGGCCTGCTCGGGCTGCCGCAGCTCCAGCATGATGCGTCCCAGCCAGCGGTGGGCCTCGATGTTGTTCGGGAGGTAGCGCGTTACCTCGAGGTAGGCCTCGGCCGCGCCCGCCTTGTCGCCCTGCTGGTACAGGGCGTAGGCGTTGGCGTTGGCGTCCTGGCCGAACAGCTCGGCGGCTTCGTCGTCGAACGTGCCGCCGGCCTGGGCGAACTCCTTCCAGGTCTTCACCGCGGGGCCGGGCCAGTTCGCGCGGCTGTAGGCCTCGGCGAGGAAGCGGAGCGCGGCCGGGTTGCCCGGCGCCAACGAGACGGCGGTGCGGCCCTCGCGGAAGGCGGCCTGCCAGAGGGGGCGGTCGGGGTACTGGGCGTCGTAGGTGGCGAGCGCCTCGGCCATCAGCGCCTCGCCGCGGTCAACGGCCTCCTGCGCATTGGCCGGGAGCGCCTGGGCGAGGACTGTCGAGGCCAGCATGGCGGCGGCCAGCATGAGGGCGAGCACGCTCTTACGCGGTCTCGCGGCGCGCTGGCCCGTCTCCACGGATGGGACACGGTCAGTGATCAGCGACATGGTTGTCTCCAATCGATCCTCGCCTCGCCGGCAGCCCGACGCCGCTAGGGGTGGCGAGGCCCTCACCCACTGTTACCATTGTAGATGACCCCCTCATGAACCGCGTGCCAACGGAACTTAAAGGTTCACAGCGGCGACTCCGGACACGGCGGTATGATGCTCGGACGCTTCGCGCCCGGGCGCACAGGGAGTGGCGCTATCAGGTGATACCCCGCGTGACGGGCAACTCTGCGCCCGCGCGCATGGAAGTGGTGTGATGAGAATCTTGGTGAGCAACGACGACGGCGGGTTCAGCCCCGGCATCGCCGCCCTGGCTAAGGTGGCGGCCGAGTTCGGGCAGGTGCGGG
>CAUJFI010000121.1 GCA_963170125.1 Deinococcota bacterium
CTTTGGCGACAGCGTGTCGAAGCCGCCCTCCTCGAGGGGGGTCGTGTGGTGGGCGATGACCTCCCAACCACCGAAGCGCTCCGCCACGCGGAGCTGCTCGACCGTCATGAAGCTCGGCTCGCCGACCAGGTCGACGATGGCGGCGATGCTGGCGGGCACGCCGAGGCGCCTGGCCAGCGGTAACGCGTAGTAGAAGACGCCGTCGCGCGCGTCGTCGAAGACGATCGAGACGAGGCCGCGTGCAGGCGCCGCCACGGCCTCGAGGGCCGCGTACCAGACCGTCACCGGGCCGGCCCCCGAGTCGCGCAGGCTCAACTGGATGTCGGTCACCTGGCCGAGGTCGATGGTCGGGGGCCCGCCGGCCACCGTCGTGCCGAGGTTCGCCGTGATGGTGAACCACTCGTCGTCCTCCGCGTACGTCTCCTCGGAGGGCCGCTGGCCGCCGAGCACGGGGAAGGCGTCGTACGTCTCGAAGCCGTCGGTGCTCAGGTAGACGAGCAGGTAGTCGAGCGCGGCGACGCCGCGCAGCTTGAGGTCGAGCCGCAGGAAGGCGCCGCTAAGATCGAAGGGGCCGACGTTGGTGGCTCGCAGGTTCACTTGGTTGCCGTCGCCGTCCGTGGTCGCCCTGAGGGAGCGGGTGCCTATGAGGACGTCGTCGAGGACGGACTCGGCGCTCCCGGCCGTGCTCTGCTTGACGAAGGCGGTGTCGTACTGGAAGAGGTCGAGCACGGCTCCCTCCGGGCGCGCCGGCACGGCGCTGGGGCGCAGGGCGGCGGGAACGTCGATCGGGGGCGAGCCGGTGGTCGAGGCGCTCTGCGCGAGCGCGCACGCGCCTAGCGTCAGGGCGGCCACGGCGACTAGCGGCCGGAGGCCGTCACGGAGGGCACGGTTCACGGACGTCACCGCTCTGCCCTCGCGCGGTCGGCGAAGACACAGCTCCGCTGGCCCTCGGCCATGCAGGAGGCGAGGCGCACCTCGGTGCCGAGCAGCAAGGAGAGCAGGCGCTCGTCGAAGCGACAGACCGCGCGCGTTTCCCTCGCGACCAGGTGGTACACGCAGTTGATCGCCTCGACCGACAGGCCGTCTGCCGCCAGGCGCGCATGGTAGCCGAGCTCGCTCAGCTTCTCGATCACCGCGGTCCTGCGGGCCGCCGGCTCGAGACCGGCGACGCCGGCCAGCCAGCGCTCGGCCAGGTCGTCGGCCATCGCCATGAGCACGTCCTCGGCTGCCTCGTCGCCCACCGACTTGCGGAGCGCCTGCAGCATGCTCGACGACAACAGGTCGTAGCGACGGGGGAACGACTCGCGGCCGAGTTCGGTGAGGCCGTAGGTGCGGCTCGGCCTGCGGCCGCTGGGGCGGAGGCCGTTGGGCGCCACGAGGCCGTCACGCTCCAAGAACGCGACCTGCTGGCGCACGGCGGTCCTGGTCACCCCGAGCCGGGCGGCCAGCTCGTCGAGCGCCAGGCCCTCCGGTTTGGCGGCCAGGAGCTCGTCGAGGAGCGCTTCCCGCGTTGTCTTCGGAGCGGAAGGTCCACTGATGCTGCCTTGGTACTGCGTCTCGCACCCACTTCCTCGAGCGGTCTCGCGTGCAACGGCGGTCTTGGGACACTCTACCCGGTCTTAGGGCCTCGCCCGGCAGCAATGATAACAATTATGACTTGCATTATTGCCATCAAGGAGTATCCTATGCGCGTCGGGATGAGGCCTCACCCGTCCGAGCGTAGGAAAGGACCCATATGCACACCACCAAGCACACGACCACCCCTGTCACCCCGTTCCGGACGTTGCGGCTCACTGTCGTCGCCCTCGCCGTCGCGCTCGCGGCGGCCTTCGCCCTCGCCCAGGACAGCGACCTGCTGCAGTCGCCTCCCCCGGCGCCCTACGTAGCCGTGTCGTCCATCCTCCCCCTGCCGGACTTCATACCCGGCGCCGGCGCGCTGTACATCGACCCCGCGGACGCCCCCGTCGGCCCGTGGCTCGCGTACGGCAAGGACGGCGACCTGGTCGAGGTCCTGTTCATGGTGCCCGTGAGCGAGATGCAGAAGGCGACCAACTGGAGCGACCTCGCGGCTGGACTGCTCGCGCGGCTGGGCAAGGCAGTCGACCATGTGGACATCACCTACAACGGCGGTCACCCCGGCATGGCCGAACCTCACTACCACATAAGGCTCGCGCTGGTCGACGCCAAGACGCAGGCGGAGCAGCTCACGCAGTGACCGCCGAGCGGCGCTATGGCCGCTGTGACGGTCCTAGGCCAGCAGCCTGAAGCGAACAGCGAGGGGGCCCGAGCGTTTCAGCGGGCCCCCTCGCAGTGCGGTCGGGGTTTCGCGCACGGCAGGCGCGTCAGGGGACGCGCGCGACCGTCACCGTCACCCGGTTGGCCGGGTCCGGCCCCGTGAGCCCGAAGCGCACCGTCAACGCGGCCGTGCCGTACCACTCGCCCGGCTCGCCGAGGGTGCCGTTGCCGTTGTCGTCGCTGCCGACCTCGACGACGAGCGGTCCGGGGGCGGCCTCGAGGAGCGTGAACGCCAGGTCCGCGTCCAGCAGCGCGTCCGGGTAGCCGGGCACCCGCAGCAGGAGGCCGGTGACGGGTTCGGGCGGTTCGGGCGGCTCGCCGACCAGCTGCGTGTACGCCCCTTGCGCATCGACGAAGCCGTACCCGTACCACGAGTCGCGGCCTGGGTCGCCCAGGTCCAGGGCCGTGTCGGCGATGGCGTCCGCCACCTGCGACGCGCTTGCGCTCGGCACGGCGCCCCGCAGCATGGCGATGACAGCGGCCGCGGCGGGGGAGGCCATGCTCGTGCCGGCCATCACGCCGTAGCCGTCGCCGGCGACGGTGCTGAGGACTTGATGGTCCACGTCGCCGGGCGCTCCCGGCCCCGCCCCACCGGGCGCCGCGACGAACATCTCGGGGCCCGCGTGGCTGTAGCAGGCGCGCGTCATGCCCGGCCGCGTGGCGGCGACGGCGAGGACCTGCGGGTACCTGGCCGGGTACATGATCGGCTGGGTCGTGAAGCCGCTCGGGCACGCTCCGCTGGCCGTGTTGCCAGCCGCGGCCACCAGGCTCACACCCGCGGCGGCCGTGGCCGGGATGGCCGCTCGCACGCCGCTGCCGAGGTCGGCGCCGCTGGCGTCGCCGAGGCTCATGTTCACGACCTGCGCGCGCGGGTCGCCGCCGTTCGTCACGTACTCGAGGGCCTTGATCAGCCACGCCGTGTTCATGGCGCAGTTGGCCTGCGCGGCGTTGCCCACGTTCACGAGCAGGAGCTTCGCGTGCGGCGCCACCCCGGCCACGCCCTCACCGTTGTTCGCGACCGCAGCGGCGATGCCGGCCACGTGCGTGCCGTGCGCGCCGCAGTTGGTGAAGGTCACGGAGCTGCCGCCCGTGACCGCGTCGTAGGTGCCGACGACGTTGGCGAACAGGTCCGGGTGGGCGGGGAAGAAGCCGGAGTCGATGACGGCGATGGTGGTGCCGGCCCCGCTGGCGCTGTACCAGAGGGGCTCGACGGCCAGCTCGTCCAGGTTCCACTGCTCGTGGCGGTAGGGGTCGTTGCTCGCCGGGTAGAGCGGCCGCGGGAACTCCCCGTAGCTGACGCCGGGCGTGGCGCCCAGCGCCGCGGCCGCGGCCGCGGCCGCGCGCGTCGGCACCTCGACGAGGGTCAGGTTCGCTCCCTCGAACGCGTCAGTCCCGGCCCCGCCGAGGCCCATGTCGGCGAGCGCGGTGGCGACGGCCAGCGCGGGCGAGGCCGGTGACCCTGCCACGCGGCCGTCCTGGCTGAGCACGACGCCGCGCGGTTCCAGGCCGACGATGAGGGTGATCGTCGGCGCGGTGGGGTCGAGTGGCGCGTCCAGGTCGTCGGCGTTTGCGCCGCCGAGCGCGGCTACGCGGCCGCGCGCGTCGGTGCCGCCGCGCGCCGCGGCGTAGCCCACGCCGAGGGGCCCGGCGGCCCCCTCGGGGACCACCGCGACGGTCCCCACCACGTCGGGGTAGGAGAACGTGACGGTGTCGCTCGTCCTCACGACCTCGCCACCCCGCACCTTCGCGACCAGGCGCAGCTGGAACGCTTGGTCGATGCGCGGCATGGCGGTCGCGTCGACGTTAACGTCCACGCTCATGGAGCCGGTGCCGCCGGAGCGCGACAGGGTGATGGCGCCGCGCACCGTCGGGTCGACCGGGAGGACGTCCATGGTCCAAGCGCCCGGCGCCGTCACCGTCACGCTCGAGCGGGTGAAGCCGTTCATCTCGAGGACGGGCACGGCGAGCTCGACGACCTGGGGCGCCGTGTCGAAGCAGCCGACCAACGCCAGGAGCAGCGCGCCGAGCGTGAGCCTGGCGCGGACGCGTTGCGCTACGGGCGCCCGCACCGGCTCAGGACGCCCGCAACTGAGCGATATGCGCCAGCAGCCCCGCGGTCGACGCGTCGTGCGCTCCCGGCTCCGAGGCGCCCGAGCGCACTTCGGCGAGGAGCTTGGTCGCCAGCTCCTTGCCGAGCTCGACCCCCATCTGGTCGAAGCTGTTCACGTCCCAGACGACGCCCTGCACGAAGATGGAGTGCTCGTACAAGGCGATGAGGTTGCCGAGCGCGTGCGGGGTGAGCTGAGGCATGAGGACGGACGTCGTCGGGCGGTTGCCCGCGAAGGCCTTGGCCGCCGCGAGGAGCTCGAGGCGCTCGCCCGTCAAGCCCTGGCTCGCGAGCGAACGGCGCGTCTCCTCGCGCGTGCGGCCGCGCATCAGCGCCTCCGTCTGGGCGAGGAAGTTGGAGAGCAGGATGGCGTGGTGGTCGGTGAAGCGGTGGAGCGGTCTCGCGGGCACGATGAAGTCGGCCGGGATGAGCTTGGTGCCCTGATGCAGGAGCTGGTAGAACGCGTGCTGGCCGTTGGTGCCGGGGGCGCCCCACACGATCTGGCCGGTCTGCCACGCCACGCTCGCGCCCGAGCGGTCGACGTCCTTGCCGTTGCTCTCCATCGACGCCTGCTGCAGGTAGGCGGGGAGGTAACGCAGCGACTCGTCGTAAGGGAGCACCGCCCAGCTCTCGGCGCCCAGGAAGTTGCCGTACCACACGGCGAGCAGGCCGTGGAGCAGTGGCACGTTGCGCTCCGGCGCCGCGTTCAGGAAGTGGCGATCCAGCTCATGCGCCCCCTCGAGTAGCTCGACGAAGCGCTCGAAGCCGACGGCCAGGGCGACGGAGAGGCCGATGGCCGACCAGAGCGAGTACCGCCCGCCCACCCAGTCCCAGAACGCGAACGCGTTGGCCTCGTCGATGCCGAAGGCGGCCACCTGTTCGAGGTTGGTCGACACCGCCACGAAGTGCCGCGCGACGGCGGCCTCGTCCATGAGGCGCTCCACCAGCCAGCGGCGTGCCGTGTGAGCGTTGGTCATCGTCTCCTGCGTAGTGAAGGTCTTCGACGAGACGATGAACAGGGTCGACTCCGGCCGCAGGCCTTCCAACACCCCGGCGATGTCGGCGCCGTCCACGTTGGAGACGAAGTGCGTGCGGAGCGCGGGCGTCGTGTACGGGCGCAGGGCCGTGACGACCATCTGCGGCCCCAAGTGCGACCCGCCGATCCCGATGTTCACGACGTCCGTGATGCGCTCGCCCGTATGCCCACGCCAGGCGCCGGAGCGCACGGCGTCCGCGAAGCGCTCCATCTGGGCCAGCACGGCGTTCACCTCCGGCATGACGTCGTGCCCGTCGACGCACATGGGGGTGTTCGAGCGGTTCCTCAGCGCGACGTGCAAGACGGCGCGGTCCTCCGTCGTGTTCACGCGCTCACCAGCGAACATGGCGCGCTTGCGCTCCTCCACCCCGCTCGCCTCGGCCAGGCGCAGGAGCAGCGCGAGCGTCTCGGGGGTGACGCGGTTCTTGCTGAAGTCAACGAACAGCTCGCCCGCCTGGAACGAGAAGCGCTCGAAGCGCTCGGCGTCGCCGGCGAAGAGGTCGGCGACGCGCACGTTGCGCAGGCGCTCCTGGTGCTCGCGCAGGGCCGACCAGGCGGCGGCGGCCCGTGCCGGGGCGCCCGTGTACGCGGCCCCGGCCCCGTTGCCGGGTCGGGCGCCGCCGCCCGCCGGACGCTCGGCTGAGCCGGCCACCATCAGCTCCGCGCTTCCGCCGGACGCTCCCCGCCGGCCTCGCTCGACTTCCGCCAGATGTTGATGTTGCCTTCGACGGCGAGCGCGTCGATCTCGGCCAGCTCGGCGGCGCTGAACTCGAGGTTGGCGAGCGCCGCGACGTTCTCCTCCAGCTGCGCCACGCTGGACGCGCCGATGAGGACGGACGTCACCCGCTCATCGCGCAGACACCACGCCAGGGCGAGCTGAGCGAGCGTCTGCCCGCGCCGCTTCGCGATCGCCGCGAGGGCGTGGATGCGTTCGAGCTTGTCCGGCGTGAGCGTGCTGACCTTGAGCGAACCGCCCTCGGTGGCGCGGGAGCCGGCAGGCAAGGTGCCCGCCACGTCGGACGCGTCGACGCCCAGGTAGCGCGAGGTGAGCAGGCCCTGCGCGAGCGGTGAGAACACGATGCAGCCGACGCCCTCGGCGCCCAGGGCGTCGAGCAGGCCGTCCTCGATCCAGCGGTTGAACATGGAGTATGAAGGTTGATGGATGAGGAGCGGGGTCCCGGACTCGCGCAGGATGCGCGCCGCCTCGCGGGTCGTGGCGGCCGAGTACGACGAGATGCCGGGGTAGAGCGCGAGGCCCTGCTGGACCGCGCTCGTGAGCGCGCCCATGGTCTCCTCGAGAGGGGTGTCCGGGTCGAAGCGGTGGCTGTAGTAGACGTCCACCCAGTCGAGACGCATGCGGTCCAGGCTCTCCTCGAGGCTGGAGAGGAGGTACTTGCGCGAGCCCCACTCGCCGTAAGGCCCCGGCCACATGTAGTAGCCGGCCTTCGTCGAGATGACGAGCCGGTTGCGCAGTCCGGCGAAGTCGGTCGCGAGGATCTCGCCGAAGTTCTTCTCGGCCGCGCCGGCCGGTGGGCCGTAGTTGTTGGCGAGGTCGAAGTGCGTGATCCCGAGCTCGAAGGCGCGTTGCAAGACGGCACTCATCGAGGCCAACGGGCGGTCGTCGCCGAAGTTGTGCCAGAGGCCGAGCGAGACCTTGGGGAGGAGCAACCCGGAACGGCCGGTGCGGGCGTACGTCATCGTTGGGGCGTCGGTCACGCCCTAGGTTATAGCGCCTCTCGCTCAGGCGTCCGCGGTCACGCGCCCCACCGGGCTGGGCGCCGCGCCGTCACTGGTGCGGTTGGCCGCGCGCGGTGGGTCGATCAGGTGGGAGAGGCGCACGCCCGCCAGCACTTCGCGGATGGCGATGGAGGCGTTCACCCACGCGACGTTCAGGCGGCAGTAGCCCTTGCGCTCCTGCGTGGCGCAGCGGGTCTTCGTCTGGCACGTGTCGACGACGAGCGGCCCCGACATCGTCTCGATGACGTCGAGCAAGGAGACGCCCGTGGGGTCTACTATCAAGTTCACGCCGCCGTTGCGCCCTTGGCGGTTCTCCACGTACCCGACCTGGGCGAGCCGGCGCAGCACCTTGGCGAGGAAGGCAGGGGGGATCTTCAGGTCGCCCGCGATCCTGGCCGCGGCCGCGCCCGGGTTCTCCGAGGCGTAGATGAGCGCGTGGATGGCGTAGCTCTCCTCGCGGCGCAGGAGGGTCCGGTACGGTGAGGCGTCGATGGGCGCGGTCACGGCTATAGGGTAGCAGGTTAATCGGACTCGGACCTCCTGGAATGCTCCGCGACGGGAGATGCCGTCTGGGGCTGTGGTTAATCGGTTTACCGCAGGGCGGTGGAAAGGACATCTGTCCTTGGAACGCCGGCCCGACGAGGACTAATTTGGACCTAGTTATCCGGGTTTGGTGGTGAGCCCCGCCGCCGAACAAAGAGACCGGAGCCCAGGAGGAAAGAACATGCGAGACGAACGCGGTAACGTCCACATCGGAGCGATCTACGGCCTGGCGACCCTCTTCGTTGCGCTCGCGGTGGGCGTGGCCCTGTTCGGCAGCCGTGTCGATGCCGCCACGGCCACCGAGCCCACGCACGCCGCGCACGGAGCGACCAGCACCGCCGACCACGCCCACGAGCTGACCGTCAACATGCCCACGACGAGGAAGGCGTTCCTCGACGACCCCGAGGACCTGGTCGCGGTCGCCGAGCTTCCGCTGATCAAGGGCGTCCTCGGCTACGCGCCCAACGTCGCGCCCCCCGTCGACCGCGACTACCGCGCCCACGTCGAGATCGAGCTCGAGGTCACCGAGGAGGTCATGCGCCTGGCCGACGGTGTCGAGTACCGCTTCTGGACCTTCGGCGGCTCCGTCCCCGGCCCCATGATCCGCGTCCGCCAGGGCGACTTCGTCACCTTCACCCTGCAGAACCACCCCTCTAGCCTCATGCCCCACAACATCGACCTGCACGCCGTGACGGGCCAGGGCGGCGGCGCCGAGGCGACCCTCATCTCCCCCGGTCAGCAGGCGACGTTCTCCTTCACGGCCCTCCAGGCCGGCGTGTACATCTACCACTGCGCCACGGCGCCGGTCGGCATGCACATCGCCAACGGCATGTACGGCCTGATCGTCGTCGAGCCGAAGGAAGGCTACGCGCCGGTCGACAAGGAGTTCTACGTCGTGCAGGGCGACTTCTACACGAAGGGCAACTTCGGCGAGCGCGGCCTGCAGGACTTCGACATGCAGCGCGCCATCGACGAGGACGCCGCCTACGTCGTCTTCAACGGCTCCGTCGGCTCCCTCGTCGGTGAGAACGCCATCTTCGCGGAGACCGGCGACACCGTCCGCATCTTCTTCGGCAACGGCGGCCCCAACCTCACGAGCTCCTTCCACGTGATCGGCGAGATCTTCGACAACGTCTACGTCGAGGCGGGTGGCCTGGTCAACCATGACGTGCAGACGACGCTCGTGCCGGCCGGCGGCGCTACGGTGGTGGAGTTCAAGACGGACGTGCCGGGCACGTACAACCTCGTCGACCACGCCATCTTCCGCGCGTTCAACAAGGGTGCCGTGGGGCAGCTCGTGGTGACCGGCGATCACGACCACGTGGTCTTCACCGAGCGCACCGACATCCGCCCGTACGTCCCCGCCGACGGCCAGTAGGAACCTGCCAGTCGTGGGGTCGGGCCGCCGCTCGCCGTCGAGGCGCGAGGGCGCACGACCCCAGGAGCTAGACGGCGGCGCGCCGGAGAGGCGCGCCGCCGACCCGGCCGGAGAGGCGCGATGAGCACGTTCACCGACATCTTCCGCAAGGCATGGAGGCCCCTGCTCCTCGCCGCGACCTGCGCTTTCACCGGCCCGGCTGCCGCGGCAAGCATGGCGGCGGTCGACGGCGGCCTGGTGGAGCCCCTCTTCCCGATCGAGGGCGAAGGGGCGACGGTGGTGGCCGCGTTCCGGATCGACGTCCTGCCCGTGACCAACGCCGAGTTCCTCGCCTTCGTCGAGACGCACCCGGAGTGGCAGCGGGGCAACGTCCCCCAGGTGTTCGGCGGCGCCGCCTACCTGCGCGGCTGGGCTTCCGGCACGGACCTGGGCGCTCTCGACCCCGACGCCCCCGTCACGAACGTGACCTGGTTCGCCGCCGCGGCGTACTGCGAGGCGCGGGGCTCGCGCCTCCCCACCGAGGCCGAGTGGGAGTTCGTTGCCAACGCCGGGTTCTCGAGCGAGCTCGGCCGGAACGAGCCCGGCTACAACGAACGGGTCCTCTCGCTGACTGCCAGCCGCGACCCTGTGCCAGGCCCGGTCGGGCTCGGCGCCGCCAACTACTACGGCGTGTACGACATGCACGGTCTCGTGTGGGAGTGGGTGTTCGACATCGGCGCGAGCTTCAACACGGGCGACAGCCGCAGCGACGGCGACAGGCGGCTGCAGCTCGTCTGCGGTGGTGGCAGCGCCGGGGCCGTAGACAAGAGCGACTACGCCGCGTTCCTGCGCTACGCTTTCCGCAGCGGCTTGACGGGCGACTACTCGAGCGGCGGACTCGGGTTCCGCTGCGCGAACTGAGGAGACCGGCATGAGACACGGCAGAGGCTTGGACGGCAAGGTGGCCGCCCGCGGACCGTTCGCGGGCCGTGGTGGCCGCGGCGCGGCGCTCGTGGTGGCCGCGGCCCTCC
>CAUJFI010000122.1 GCA_963170125.1 Deinococcota bacterium
CCGATCGTGACACCCACCAGGCTCTCGTCACCGGGACCGAAGCGACCGTCGAGGTCACGATCCAGGAATGCCACCCCGCGAACCTCGCCCCCCTTGCGGCCCCCGAACATGTCGACGACGGGCCGGGGGGTGTCGAAGGAGTAACGCTGCACGTTACTCACGCGGAAGCTCAGGTCGTGCCTGAGTGGCGCGTCGCCGGCGAGCAGGCCGGTCTGCGAGCTGAGCGCATAACCCGCGCTCAAGTTGAGGCCCTCGAGCCCCACGTCGCTGAACTGACCGACGAGGGCGATGCGTTCGTCCTGCGAGTACCTTCCGGAGTCGTAGTCGGTCGCCTGAGTGCGCTCGTAGCTGAGCTGAGTGGCGATGGTCGGGGTCCAAGCCTCGGTCCAGCTGACCCCGAACTTCGCGGATCCCTCACCCTTGCCCGTGTCGGACGCGTACTCGAACTCCGCAGCGGCCGTCGTGCCTAGGCCCGGGCGATAGGTCACGCCCGCCATCGCCTCCAGCCTCGCGCCGCCCGGTTCGTCCCCCGTGGCCTCACTGCGAGTGTAGGTGGCGCTCGCGTCGGCGCTCACAGGTCCGAGCCCCAGGCTCGCGCCCGCACGATACCGGTCGCTCACGGCCGCGTCGCCACGCACGACCCCCGTGTGGGCGTAACTGACAGCGAGCCCGACCTGGGCGCCGGCCGCGCGGTACGTGAGGGAAAGGGTCGGCCTCACGCTCCACGTGGTGCCGAAGGTCGCGTCCTGCCAGCCCCCGGTCAGGCTGACGCCCACGCCGGGCGCGGGGGCAGCGGAGACGGTGACCGAGTTGGACCAGGTGTAAGCGGACCCGCCGAGCTGCAGGGAGGTGGCGGCTCTGACACCGAAGGGGCCCGCCGACCGCAACCCGCCGCTGAGCCCGACGGCGTGGATCCCCGCGAGCGGCACGCCCGAGTACGTCTGGGTCACATCGAACGCCTGGGTCTGGTAACTCAGGCTCTCGGAAACCCCAAGAGTGACGGCGTAGCGGTCCTCGGCCCACGTACCCGCCAACCCACCGCCCAGCGTAAGGAGCACCGAGTCGCTGAGCGGGGTACGGTAGACGGCGGCCAGTCCGTCGTGCCGGCCGACAGCGCTCCAACGCGTCGAGCCGCTGAACTGGAGGTCGAGGTCGTCGTCCTGGCTGACCGCGAACGCGGTGAGCGCGAGGGCGTCGCGACCGGTGCCCCCCATGTAACTACCCGAGCCACCCAGGCGCCACGCGCCGACGAGCCCGGCACCGGAGAGGGAGTAGCTGCCGTCGCCGATCGCGGCGGCGGCGTCCCAGGCCGCCCCCGTCAGCCCGAGGTACATCCGCGACGGTACCTCCTCGAACGGGTCCGCCAGCGACCCGGCGAACCGGCCCACCTCGGCCGAAGCCCTGACGAAGTCCGAGAGATCACCACTCAGCCGGGGGTTGACGTCGTAGTCGAGCGTCGCGCTCGCTCCGGAACCGTCGATGGTCATGCGCCCCGTCAACCCGGTCCCCACCGCGAGGTCGACGCGCGGCGCGCTCGCCGGCCGGGGGGCGCCGGCGCTGCCGCCGTCGAAGAACGACGCCTCGACGAAGGCCTGGGTGCCGGCGGCAGGATCGCTGCGCGAGGTAGCGGTGAGGTAGACGATCGTGCGGAAGCCGGAGGTGACGGACCCGACGGGATCGAGCACTACCCGGAGCTCGCGCTCCTCGCCAGGCGCCAGGCCCACCTGGTCAGCCTCGAAGCGCACGACCCACATGCTGCTGGTGCCCGTGAGGTCGAACACGTCGGGGAGGTTCCCGCGGTTGCCGACGATGATGGAGAAGGCGAGGGGTTGGTCGGTAGCCCCCTCCACGCTCGCGGGCGCGGTGATGGAGACGGCGCTCGCTCCCTCCGCCGTCACGTAGCCCGTGCCGGTAGCCGTGTCCGCCGGGACGGCCGCGTTCACGAAGGTGATGACGACCGGGGCGGGGACCTCGGCCTGTGCCAGACGCGGCACCCGCAGGGTCACAGACACGAAACCGGTGCCGGCCACTTGCACCCTGCCGGACCGAGCCAAGGGCTCCCACGGCGGAGCCGCCGCCACGGTGTAGGTGTACTCGCCGGAGCCGGCGAGGTGGAACGCCAAGGTGACGTAGTCACCGATCGCTCCTCTGGCCGTCGGGGCGCCGACGACCTCGAGCGCGCTGGCCCACGAGAGCGCCGAGAGCGAGAGCAGCAGCAGCGCTCGCTTGACGGCGCGCATCGTCAGAACCCCGGTTCGCGGATCGCCGACACGACGGCGTTGACGAGGTACGAACCGGCCAGCTCCCTGCCGGTGAGCTCGAGGGCGAACTCCACGCGCAGCTCGAGCCAGCCGACGGTCTGACCGACCTGGCTGTATATGACCTGCGGGCTGCCGTCGGCCCGCAGCCACAGGCCGCCGTTGACGCGGTACATGACCTGCGATGCCGGCACGACTGCCGCGCCCGCGGGGCTGACCAGGTCCTGGACCTCGAGCATGAGGCTCCAGACGCCTGCGGCGTTGCTGAACACCTGTACGGGGAGGGTCCCGCCGTCGGGGCTGGTCGCCGGGTAGGTCGCCGGGAACGCCGCGGGCGGGTAACCGGCGCCAGCGATGACGAAGCTGATCGTGGTGGTCGGAACCCTGATGGAGAGCGTCTCCGGGATGAGACTGTCCACCGACCACGTGGCCTGGGCGGCCGCGCTCGGAACGAGGAGCGCCACCGCCGCCATCAAGAGCGCGACGAGTAGCCCGCGGCGCCCAATGCGGCCCACGAGCGGGGTTGTTGCTTCGGTCATCTTGCTCCTCCTCGACTGCGACGTTCGATGCGGCACCTGAGCCGCGACCCGTGCCTGGCTAGCGCGGCGCGACGCCGAACGCGTCGCCTGGAGCCAGGAGCGTGTAGCGCAGGCTGGCTGTCGACATGCCGCCGCCCTCCCCAGCGGGCCGGACGCCCACGACGACGCGGACATCGCGGCACGCGTCACGGCTGGGCGCCAGCACCAGCGGGGCAGAGTCACCCTCTCGCAACAAGTAGAACCCGCCACCTCCGACCGGCGGGCAGGCCGCCCCGACGTAAAGGCGTTCTATGCCACGGCCGCCCGGTCCGGGCAGTCTGTCCACGCTCAGCTGCCAGCCAGGGACGTTCGAAAAGGCGGTCAGCGTGAAGTCCTTGAAGCAGACCTCACGCTGGTCGCCCGGCGTCGTCCCGGCGGCGGCTCGGTCACCACCGGTGAACGTCACCGCAGCCCCGTCGAGCGCGAAGGTGACGCCCGCCGGGGCGAGCGTCGTGGGGCCTAGCGCCGGGCCCACCACCGCGGTGTCGGTCACCGTCGCACCGATGACGCAGTCCGCTCCGTCCGCGGCCGCGCCTCCCCCGACGAGGTCGAACGTGAGGGTCGAGACGGGTAGGCTCAACGACACTTGCTGCGCGACTTCCGCGCCGATGGACAGCGTTAGCGCGGCATGATCGGTCCCAGTACTCATGGCCTGGCCGAACGCGACCCCGGCGCAGGCGGTGAGCGCCATCGCCGCGAGGGCGGAGAGCCGCCGCGCTGGGAGCGCCGCGCCGGACCTCGGGCGTGCATGGCCGCTCATCCTTACTCCCCTTCGGTGTCCGGCTCGCCGAGAGGCTCCGACAGGAGGAAGTCGTAGGAGCCCGCGACGTCACGCTCGTCGTCCCCGTAGTTGAGTACGACGAGGGCTGTGTAGTTGCCTGCGGGCAACGGCCCCATCACGTTGACCTGGAACGCCCGCTCGCCCCCAGGGAGGACGACGCTCTTGTCGATGGTCGCCTCGATGACCGTCTCGCCCCTGTCGTTGCGGAGCGTGAAGGCGCCGCCTACGCCCTGCGCGGCGTTCCCGGAGTTCAGGTACTGCGCGATCACGGTGTAGGGTCGGCCGGCCGCGGTCGGTGGCGCGCCGAACAGGCCCACGACGGACCCCTCCGAGCGGAGTTCCGGCACGTTCACGTAGATGATGTGGCCGACCCGCACCGAGATCGCGGCCGCAGTCTGGCCCGGCTCGGGCTCCGACGGCTCCCCCTCCGCGAACAGCACCGTCCAGTGCGTCCCCGGTTCGGCGTCGGCTGGCACGTTGACGGTGTAGGCGATATCGCGGCTCTCGAAGCCGGCCAGCTCGACCGTCGAATCGGGGAAGGTCACCCAGGAGCTGGCGCTGCGCTCCAAGGTCCCGGAGTCGAAGAAGTCGAAGTTACCGCCGGCGTTCAGGTTCCAATCGGACAAGTAGAGCCGGAAGCGTTGCGGGGTGGGTGCCGGGTTGGTGATCCTGACCTGGCTCGCCAGCGCCTGGCCGGTCGCGACGACGTAGACCTTCGACGCCGGGTCCATCAGCGCCGCCCCGCCCTGGGCCAAGGCGAGGGCGCAGACGGACAGCAGCAAACCCATACCTACGACCCTTGTCACGGCTTCGAGATGTCTGTTCATAAGTTTCGGTCCCATGTTCGGAAGATAGCGTTCGGCGCGCCTGCCGGGGCGTGACGTTTCGCAAGCCGGTCGGGGACGACCCCCGACCGGCCTGCGGTGGACTCAGGACCTTAGAACTGCGTGTCCGAGGAGAGGAGGGTGTAGGTGAGGTTGGCCACGCTCGTGCCGTAGAAGTCCGAGTTGACCTTGACCGCGAGCACGCCGAGGACGTCGAGCCAGCTGGAGTTCGCGTAGTCGCACTTGGAGCCGCTCTTCATCGCCTGCATGCCCGTGGTGCCGGCGTTGAGGGACTTCGGGATCAGGTGGACGACCGTCTTGTCGTTGAGGGCGTAGAGGCCCGTGCCATCGCCGAAGTCGGAGCAGGTGTTGCCCTGGACGTAGAGGTGCTGGATGCCCTGCGACGTCGTGTCGTTACGGCTCACCTGCAGGTCCCAGAACCCGAAGTTGGAGAAGAGCTGCATGATGAACGACTGGTAGCAGACGATGTAGTTCTTGCTGCCGGGGATCAGTTCGTTGTTGGAGTCAAGGCGCAGTGGTGGGTAGTTCACGACCGGGGTGCCGGTGACGCTGATGTTGGGGTAGGTGCCGGCGTCGTACTTGGTACCGCCGGGCAGCGTCTGGGTCTGACCCCAGAACGTGGGGTTCAGGGTGGAGGTCACGTCGGCCCCCAACGCGTACACGCAGGCGAGGTTGAACCCGTCGGGAGTCTCGCCGCTGCGGGCGCGTTCGGCCCACTGGTTGCCATCGAGCTTGGTGATGTCGAAGGTCAGGGTGGAGGCATCGAGGTGCAGGGCGGTCGCTTGCGGGATGATCAGGTTCACCGTCTGGGAGACTTCGGCCTTGGCCGAGCCCTTGGCGATGGCGTCGGCGGTGGTCGGGGCCCGGGTGGGCGCGATCTGCTGGGTCTGAGCGGCCGCGACGGCGGTCACTGCGACGACCAGGATGGCGATGACGAGCTTGCGAAACATAGCTACCTCTTTCCTTGGAACGTACTGGCCCCGTACAGGTGCCGGTACCCAGGAAGGTAGTCGTTGGCCCGTGACCGACGCGTTAACCCCGTAGTCACCGTGCCCCACGCGAACGCGGGGCTGCCGTTACCGTTCGGGCCTTCGGCTCGGGGCACGGTAACGGCCAGGTAACGCCCACGCTCAAACGGACCCCGGCATTGTGAGAGTTCAGTAAGAGCCGCGCTGCTAGCCTCACGTCATCGGCAACACCACGGCGCGTTCCGGCTACGGTCGTCGCCAAGCGCGTCTCCCACGGGGGGAAACATGGAACTCACGCACCGCAGTACTTATCCGGCGCCACCGGCGGAACTCTCGACGAGGGGTACGGCGCGGCTCGAGATCCGAGGTGAGCGCGTGAGGGTCAGGCGCAAGGGCCTCGCCCTCCTCTATTACCTCGCGCTGGAAGGTCCAGCCACGCGGCAGAAGCTCGCTCATATGCTCTGGGGTCACGGCCAGGCGCTGCAGAACCTGCGGGTGGAGCTCCACCGCCTGCGGGACACGCTCGGTCCCCTCGGCCGCGCGCTGTTCACGGACGCGCTCGACCCTTTGAGCTTGGCGCCCGGCGTGCTCGCGGTTTCGGCCGGCGTCGGCGAGCCCCTTGAGGGACTCGATGACATCTCCCCCGACTATCAGGAGTGGCTCGAGCGCCAGAGGATCAAGGCCGGGAGCGTGGCCCCTACCAGCCCCCGCATCGACCTGGTCGAGTCGCTGTCCCACGGGATCGCACTCCCTCACGTGGTGATCCTCTCGGGCGAGCCGGGGTCGGGGCGGCGCTCTGTGGCACGAGACCTCGCAGGGCGGCTCCGGCTCCCGTTCGTGGTCGGTACCGGCGGGGCGGCCCCGAGCGTCAACTACATCGACCTGACGGACCCCGGCTCCGAGGACCTCGCCGCGGCGGTGGCGCGGGGGGAGGAGCGGCTCTGGGTGCTCGCGCGCTCGGCCTTCGGCACCGAGCCCGAGGTCATCCTGCGGCTCCGCGCGGCCGTCGTGCCCGAACGACTGCGCTTCGTGTGCCTGCCCCCGCTCCAGTGGTGGGACGCCAAACCGCTGTTCCCCACCGCCCTCGGGTTCACGCAACGCGCCCGGTATTACCTGGCTTCCCTGGGCAACCACCGCTACCTTGGGGAGCTCCTCAAGCTCGCCGAGGCCGGGCAGATCGCAGCCGATCGGCCCCTACCCGTACCGCTGACCGTACGGGCGAGCCTCGCGTTGGAGGCCCGGAAGCTGAGCCCGGGCGCGCGCTCCGCGCTCGAACTCGTGAGCACTGCCGCCGGCGAACTCAGCACCGCGGCGCTCCTGGCCGCCGGGCTGGGCGACAAGCTGCCCGAGTTGGAGGAGGGGGGCTGGTTGCGCTTCACGCGCACCGGTTGGGTCTTCGCCAGTGAGCTGGCCAGGCGCATGGTCCTGGAGCTCGTTCCGGAAGGTACGCGACGGCTGTACCAGGCGACCCTGGCGCAGGCTGCCACGCCCGCAGGCTCGTCGGTCCTGGCCTCACTCGGAGCTGGAGTCGGCACTGAGGTCGGCAGCCGCGCCCCGGCGGTGGGTGAGAGGCAAGTGCTGGTCGCGGGCGAGGTGTGGCTGGACAGCCCGGTCGTTTCCGCCGCGGGGGCCCGGCTCATCGACGACAAGGTGCTCTTCTCACGTCCCGGACTACCCGACGACGTCAGCGCCGCGACCTGGGGCAGGGAACGCGAACCGCTCCTCTACCGGGTGCACGGCAGGACGTACTCGGAGTCCGGGAGCGTCGACTTGAGGTACGCCTCCAAGGACATCGCCATCACCCAGGCCGCGGAAGACAAGTTCGACCATTGGCTCCTGGTCCCGGCCGACCACTGGTTGCGGGTCGAGACCAGAGCCGAGGGGTCGATCACGGAACTCCGGGTCTCCGCCTACCGCTACTCCGAACTGACCGCGGCACCGGTGAACGCCGAATGGCTCGTGACGGCGGCCGTGCTGCACGCACGCCCGGAGGCGAGCCCCTTGGGTGAGGCTGCACCGGGCGCCGTCCTTGGCCTCGCCACGGCGCGCGCCACCTCCGGAGCGGGTTAGCTGCAGCAGCAGCGTCGGCGCCACCCCACGGGCTGAGGACTGCTCACCCCACCCTATAACCGCCGTATAACCGACTCCTGCCTACCCTCCAGACAGTCACTCGGTGGGCGGGCGCGAGGGTCGTGCCCCCCGACTCGGATGGGCTCACGGTCAAGGTCGGCTGTCGTCAGCCGCAGCTTGACCGGGGCGGCAAGGAGCATCGATGCGGCGACGAGCGTTGGTTTCGAAACTCGGTTCGGTGGTCGCGATCGCACTCGCGGCCTTCCTGGTCTCGTGCGGTGGCCCTGCCGGACCCAGCAACCTGTTCGTGGAGGCGAACGCCTGGACGGGCGCGCTCCCGGACGACGCGACCATCATCACCTCGGACGAGTTCAGTCGCATGGTCGGCCGGGGCGAGCTGGCGTTGAGGAGCTCCGCGGACATCGACGCCCAGGCCGAGGCACTCGAGGAGCGGTTCGCCGACGACCGCGACTTCCTCACCGACCTCGCTGACCCGGGCGAGAACGTCGCCGACCTCCTGGCCGCCGTGGCGGCCGGGGGCGACTACATCGGCGACGTCGGGCTGGAGCTGGACGGGGGCGAGGGCGTGATCCTCGAAGGCCTCGCCACCCGGCTCCGCAACGCCGCCCAGGACGCGGAGCTGGCGGCCAGCGCGAGCAACGCGCTCAGCGTCTACTCCATGATGTACGACCTGTTGCCTGAGGACCTCAAGACCTCGGCGCCGACCCCGGCGAGCCTGTCGGGCAAGTCCGTCGCGGAGATCCAGGCGGCCATGGCGAACGTGGACTCGCTCCTGGCCACGCTCACCGACCTCGATCACACCAGCATCGACCCGGACGCCCTCGCGCCGGGCGGCGGCGAGATCGGGCCACTCAACGCGGGCAACGGTACGGACAGCGGCGCCGGCTGCGTGGCGCCGACGGGCTTCGTGGCGCGGCTCTGGTTCCCGCTCAAGCAGTTCGTCTCGCCCGTGCGCGACCAGGCGAACCGCGGGACCTGTTGGGCGTTCACGGCGATCGGCGCCATCGAGAGCCGCGAGCGCGTCCAGAACGCCAACCCCGTCAACCTCTCCGAGCAGTTCCTCGTCAACAAGGTCAAGAACGACTGGGCCGAGAGCGACTATTCGGACGGCTACAGCTCGCTCAACGCCATCAACCTCGCCACGCAGCACGGCCAGGTAATGCCG